>JBGTNW010000075.1:0-62794 GCA_041742865.1 Phormidesmis sp. | reverse complement strand
TGGAATGCCCGCCGATTCGAGTCGGAGCACAATTTCAGTGAGGGTGTTCGCACCATTGGGGGCAGCGATCGCCATCGGCCCTTCATCTCCTAGTTCACCGGTAATCAGCTCACCGATATCGGCTAGCAGCGCCCTCATCTTCGGAATATCGGCCAAGTTAGCCAGTCGCAGCTCACAAAACTTGCCGCCCACGCGATCTTTTAGCTCATCGGCGGTGCCTTCTGCAATCACCTGCCCGTGGTCAATCACCACAATTTGATCGGCCAGCGCATCGGCTTCTTCTAAATACTGCGTGGTCAAAATAATCGTGATTCCCTGCGCTTTGAGATCTTGCACCACGCTCCAAAGCTGCTGCCGACTGCGCGGATCTAGCTCAGTGGTCGGCTCATCTAAAAACAGCACCAGCGGCAGCACCACAATACTCGCCGCCAAATCCAGCCGCCGCCGCATTCCACCCGAAAACGTCTTCACCTGTCGGTTGGCCGCTTCGATCAGATCAAACTGCTTGAGCAGATCATCAGCTCGGTGCTGCGCTGCCCCCTTTGAAAGCCGCAGCAGTCGCCCAAAAAGAATGAGATTTTCACGCGCGGTCAGCGCTTCATCGACGGCTGCAAACTGACCGGTGAGGCCAATGAGCGATCGCACCGCCTCCGGCTGACGCACCACATCGTAACCGGCAATGGTCGCTTCCCCCCCATCCGGCACCAGCAGGGTCGTCAGACAGTTAATCGCCGTTGTTTTGCCCGCGCCATTTGGGCCTAGCACGCCCAGCACCGTCCCGCGCTGCACAGCCAAATTAATCCCGCGCAAAACAACCGTCTCGCCAAAGCGCTTAGTCAGATTTTTGACCGATACGATTGGGGCCGTTAGAGCCATTGGAGTGATCGGAGCGATTGCAGCAAGGGGAGCCATAGGATTGGAGCTACTGATAGATTTTCCAGCCGAGCAAGCGCCCGCTGAAGCACTTAGTTAGCATAACGCTACCGGTCAACCCATGGGCTGCCGCCGCCTAACGCCTGCAAAATTTTCTCAGGCACTAGCTCATGGCCAATCACCACGAGCTTAGTCTGCCGCCGCTCATCCGCTTGCCAATGCCGATCATAAAAATAATCAAACCGGTTGCCAACGCCATTGAGCACTAGCCGCATGGGCTTTCCTGGCACCGTAACAAAGCCTTTAATCCGATAGATTTCCTGATCACTCACCAGCTGAGTCAAGATCTTCACCAGCGCTGCCGGTTCAAAGGCTTGATCGAGCGTCAGCGGCACCGAAGTAATGTCATCGTCATGCTCATGCTCAGCTTCATGATCGTGATGGCTGTGGCGGTTGTCTAGATCGTCTTCTACAGCGGCGTTAAAGCCCAGCAACAGATCGGGACTAATTTCGCCATGGCGACAGGGCAGCACCTTAACGCCGTCGGCCAACTCATGATTCAGCCAGCTTTTGACCTTAGCCAGCTCGTCGGCACTGACCCGATCAGCTTTAGTCAGCAGCACCATATCTGCGCAGCCGAGCTGATCTTCAAACAGCTCTTCAATCGGTGTTTCGTGGTCTAGGCTGTCATCGGCCTGCCGCTGCGCCGCTAGCGCGTCCAAATCACCCACCAACTCGCCCTTGGCTAATGCCTCACAGTCTACGACTGTAATCACGCCATCGACGGTGGCACTCGTGCGAATTTCGGGCCAACGAAAAGCCTGCACCAGCGGCTTAGGCAGCGCCAGTCCGGAGGTTTCAATCACCACACAGTCCAGCTGATCTCGTCGCGCAATCAGCGCCTGCATCGTCGGCAAAAACTCTTCTTGTACCGTGCAGCAAAGGCAGCCATTGGCCAGCTCTAAAATGTTCGCAGACGCTGTGCTGCTAGCCGTTTCATTGCCGTCTTCATCACAGATCTGACAGTCGCGCAACAGGTCGCCGTCGATGCCGACTTCGCCAAACTCATTGACAATCACGGCAATCCGACGACCTTGGTTGTGGGTCAATAAATTGCGCAAGAGTGTGGTTTTACCGGCACCTAAAAAGCCAGTAATCACCGTAACCGGAAGCTTACTCATGGGATGACCGTTGGAATGAGCGTATAGTTTGAGTGTTTTCCTGAAGAAAAAATTCTGAGATCAGCAGCTTAAACAATCAAATTGCTGAGAAAGGCGACGCCAGCGCCAAAAATAGCGAACCCAGCATAGCGAATCGAGCTAGCTGAACTCGCTGAGCTAGTTGCTTCCTGATTTTTGGCCCAGTCTGAAGTGCTGTGGGCAGTGCTGTTGGCCGCATGATTAGGGTTCAGCGATCGCGCTGCCAGCTGATAAGTCACACCCGCGATCGCCCCTTGCACTAGCGTCAGCCCAACTAAATAAGCCACTAACGGCGTCGGCTCAGAGCCGATCACAGCCTCCCCGTAGGCATAGCCATGAAACATACCCACCAAGCTCGTGAGGGCTACAATCCAAGGGGTGCTAAGCTCACGCCCGACTGCCACCAGCAGCCCAAACAAAATAACTGATACCGAAATCACCAGCTCCAAGGCAGGCAAGTTGAGCCCAGCGAGGTGCAGCCCTGTGCCAACGACGGCCGCTAGCAGATAGGCTATCGGCACCGTCACGCCCCGGCGCAATCTAGCGGCTAAGAGCCCGATGGCAATGACAAATGCGAGGTGGTCAGGCCCGATGATGGGGTGGCCAATCCCCGATATTAGCCCTTCAAACAAAGACTTAGGCGCTTCGCCACCCAAGGGGTGATGAGCGATCGCAGGGGTTGCTGTTAGCAGCAGTCCAACCAACCCCAAAAAAACGGCCGATCCCAAAAAAACGGTACCGATTAAAATTCGGCGCTTTAGAATGCTGAAGTGAATCATAAATATCCTGATGCCTCTGTGCCTCGCAGAGAGCGATGAGTGAATCTGCAACGAATCGGCGAACGGGCATTCTGGCTTTGAGATCAAGATTTGATCTAGAGATTTTGATCTAGAGATAAAATCAAGCTCATCACAGTTGCGGGACAGCGCCGGTTTTTCACCGAACTTTCCCCGTTAATAAAGCAGCGGCATGGCTTGATTAGCCTTTTTCGGTTCGGCCAATCACTCTGGCTGGCCAAACATCAAGGAAATAAAGCAGCTTTACCGCGCTCACAGCGCCTGAGGCTGACTAGACTATCACGGCACATAGCCCACAATGAGTGAGGTTTTGTTGCGAGTCCCTTTACTCATACTCATCAACTCATGCTCAGAGCGATTATTTTTGATCTTGATGGCACGCTCACCGATAGTGATCAGGTTCACTTCCAAGTTTTTCAGGAAATTTTCGCTCAAAAAGGTCTGCTTTTAGATCAAGCGCTCTATCGCGAGAAAATTAGCGGTCGTCAAAATGCTGCCATTTTGGCCGATTTTTTCCCTGAGCTTACTACCGCCGATGGCAAGGCTTTTAGCGATCGCAAAGAAGCCACGTTTCGGACGCTGGCCAAAGGTCAACTGACGCCTTTACCCGGATTGATCGACTTACTGGCACAGATTCAGCGTCAAGGGCTAATGCTCGCAGTTGTCACCAATGCTCCGCCTGAGAATGCGACCTTTATGCTGAGCGAATTGGGCTTAGCCAATACGTTTAACCCGGTAGTCATGGCCGATCATCTGCCTCGCGGCAAGCCCGACCCGCTGCCTTATCAAACCGCGTTAGATCAGCTAGGAATCAAGGCAAATGAAGCGATCGCCTTTGAAGATTCTGGCACCGGAATTCGCGCCGCTGTCGCCGCCGGGATTGTCACCTTGGGGGTGATGACAACGCATTCACAATCGGCACTAATAGCAGCAGGCGCGACCGGGGCGATCGCCGACTTTACCGGGCTAACGATAGCGGAGCTAGAATCCTGGATGCAGTAGATCCTTAAAATTCTGTCCTTAAAATTCTGCCCTTAAAATTCTGTAGTGGTTTTGCAGCTATTCTGCGGCAGCATCTTCGCTTTGATGGCGGCGACGGCGACAGCGCTCGGAGCAGTATTTCACTTCATCCCAGCATTTTTCCCACTTTTTGCGCCAAGTAAAGGGCCTGCCGCACACCGGGCAGACTTTCGCAGGCAAATCAGACTTGGCGCGCTGACGGGGCATAAGGGCTCAAAAGCTGTCGTACACTCTAGATCATGGCACAAAAATCTTTTTCTCAAAGCCCCGTTCCCCCACCTGATTTCTCACCCGTTTCCTCAACGGCATTAGCCGCCGTGCGAATTGTATTAGTCGCACCAGCAGGCCCTTTGAACGTCGGATCGGTGGCGCGGGTGATGAAAAATTTTGGCCTATCTCAGCTTTGGTTAGTGGCCCCGCAGTGCGATCCACTAGGCGCAGAAGCCATGCAGATGGCGGTTCATGCCAAAGATGTGCTGCAAGCGGCGAAGCGAGTAGAAACGATTCCTGAGGCGTTGGTCGGGTGTGAGCGGGCGATCGCGACCACTGCCCGACAAAGAGGCTTCAATGCGCCGCTCGATCTGCCTGAGGTAGCGCTACCGAGCTTACTTTTGGTTGAGTATATCGATCAAGCCGACCCTCAGGCACAAACTGCGCTGATCTTTGGCCCAGAAGATAGAGGCTTAAGCAATGAAGAACTCACCTACGCCCAAAATTTTATCAAAATTCCAACTAACCCAGCTTACAGCGCCCTAAACCTTGCCCAAGCAGTCGCTATCTGCTGCTACGAACTGCATCGAGCGAGTCAGGCTATTCCGATTTCTGAACAAATTCCGCTAAAAGCTTTACGAAGCGACCCCATATCTGGTAAACAATCGGAACACAGCATAAATAGTGATCCGCCTAACCTAGACGATCTCACAGCCACGCTGCCAGCTGGCCCGCTAAGTGGCCAGCTAGACGCAGCCAAGCTAGACGACCTAGAAGGCTATTTCCAGCATTTAGAGCGAGTGCTGCTTCAGGTGGAGTATTTATATCCTCACACCGCCGCTAGTCGGATGCGCAAGCTTAGGCAGTTATTGTACCGAGCCGCGCCTACCGCGAGTGAAGTTGCCTTGCTCAGAGGCATTCTTCGCCAAATGGAGTGGGCGCTATCAGATTCAAATAAGGATCCCCTCTAGTCATGGCAGATGTCAACGGTACGCGTAACAACTTAGGTGGTCATTCAGGCGGCAGTTTGGGAAATAATCTCAACGGCCATCTCAGTAGCGGTCTAAACGGCATCTCCAGCAGCCGTCCAAATGGTTCTACAGCCAATAGTTCTACAAACGGCCATCCTCCTCAGCCTGAAGCCGCGATCGCTCGTCCTGCCCGACGTAGCCGCCGTGATCGCCGCCGCGTCACAAATTCAGGCGCTTTTGCAGGGACTAGCCCTCGCCTCGCCTCGCCCACGCCCATTAACATCGGTGGTCGCAGCAGTCAGCGGGGAGATCGGCCAGTCACGCTGCCATCCAGCCGGCCATCCAATCGTATGAATAGCCGCCGCAGTCAGCCAGCGGCCCCAAGAAGCACGCCAGGAGCCAGGTCGCGCGCTACTGAAACTCACCAATCAGCTCAACAATCCGCTCAATATCCTGATCGTAGGCCCGCGTCTCGGACGCTGCCTCGCAAGCGCAATGTCAGGCGATTTCGCAAAACCCCTGTGCCCATTCTCTACTTAGCGCGGCTGGCAATTATTGGCTTAGGCGTGGCTGCCATTGGGGGCACACTGCTGATGGCGGCCATTCCAAACTCCAGCAGCAGTAGCGTAGACCTTGCCGAAGTCACTCCAGCGGAGTCTACCCCAGCCAAGGTAGCCCCTTTCCCAATTCCTCTCAATCAAGAGGTCGCGTTGCTCAAAGCTAAGCTGCAAGGGTTGCCTAATACTTACCCAGGGCTAACCGCCACGGTTTTTTACGCCGATGTGGACACAGGTGACTACGTGGATCTATCGGGTGGGACAGCGATCGCTGCGGCTAGCACCATTAAGCTACCGATTTTGCTAGCCTTTTTTGAAGAAGTAGATGCTGGCCGCCTCGATCTTAATCAAGCGGTAGCCA
This sequence comes from Phormidesmis sp., assembly GCA_041742865.1. Lineage (GTDB taxonomy): Bacteria > Cyanobacteriota > Cyanobacteriia > Phormidesmidales > Phormidesmidaceae > Phormidesmis. The sequence goes on along the minus strand of JBGTNW010000075.1, from coordinate 56,806 downwards.
TGCTGCCCGAGCAAATTGCCGAAGGCTCAGGCGATATGCAAATAGCAACGCCCGGTACTCAGTACACGGCGCTAGAAGTTGCCACGCAAATGATCATCAACAGCGACAACACCGCCACGAATATGATGATCGATCTGCTCGGTGGCGTTGAGACTTTAAACGCTCGCTTTTTAACCTACGGCCTCGAAAAAACCACTCTTAATTTGCCTTTGCCCGATCTTGCAGGGAGTAACACCACTAGCGCCAAAGATTTAGCTCGCACCCTATTACTGATTAGCCAAGGCAATACGCTAACCCTGCGATCGCGCGATCGCGTTCTCAACATCCTCAACCGTACTTACAGCAAAGACTTACTTGCTGCAGGCATGGCTGAGCAAGGCGCACTCACTTACAATAAAACGGGTGACATCGAATCCGTTCTAGGCGACGCCGCCTTGGTTGATTTATCCAACGGCAAACGCTACGTCATCGTGGCGCTGATCCAACGACCCAGCAATGATGGCAGGGCCTCCGAACTGATTCGCCGCATTAGCACTGACACTTTTCAAGAGATCAATAAAGTAGTCAAAACAGTAGTGCCGCCTGCTGCGCCGTCTACTACCGAGCCGTCTACCGACCCGTCTACCGAGCCATCTACGTCTAGCAGCCCTCAGCCAGAAGCTACCACCTCAGATCCGGTTAATCCTTTATAAGCTACCGTTAAGTCCATTGCTAAATCCATTGCTAAATCCATTGCTAACCATGAAAGAAACTAACGATTAAGCTTTCGATTCTTAACTGTGAATTGTTTTAGGGATCAATTCTTAAGAAAGGGGTGAATTCTTAAGAAAATAGCGATATTTCAAGCGAATTGGGTAAGCTTCTCGCATCAAAAAAATTGAACAGGCTGATTAATGTTGAGTGCACTCCAACCCTTAGAAATCGAGCCAATCGAATTCTATCCAACCAGCTTCATACCCAATCACACTGAGGATCAATTGGGTTCCCAATTGGAGTCTCAGTTGGGAGATGACCTTAACAACGCCGCCCACATTGAGAGCTTTGCCGGACTCAACGTTCAGCAAATGGCCGCTGCCGGGTATTTTCAGGCAGTTGCCTACTGGCTTAACGAACCCTTAGTCCCTCAAAACGTCTACGCCCAAGTCCTCGCTGACGAAACCCCCGGTCGGCTCAAAATCTTAGTCGAATTCGAGCGCCCCCCTCAGCCCGAACGGCTAATTCGCTTCATCAGCCGCCGTCTCTATCGTCTCGATTCCGACGTGATTGAAGGCATCCACCTAATCGCCCGTCCCCTCGGCGCTGCCCACACCGACTGGGAATACTCCATTCGCATCCCCACCGCCACCCACCGCCGCCAATCGAGCCCTACGCCATCCATTCCCGAACCTCCTCAGATCTCCTCCCCATCTCCCCACCTCCCCATCTCCCCATCTCCCCATCCCCTGCTTCACGAATCCCCCTCCAGCCAAATCGCCCGCCAAATCGTCCGCAGTCAGTTCAAGTTCTTCCGCGCTGCCCTGATTTCTAGCACTGCGATCGCGGCATTCCTTTTCGGTAGCTTCAGCGAACTGCTCCTCTCTGAGCGGCTTTCTACCGCAACAGCGCCTACTAGCACCGAAGCAGCAGCCCCTTGGTATAGCCAAGAGGCTGAGACCGCATTCAATCTAGCCACCCCAGATACCGAAGGATCAGGCACCGAAGTCGCCTTTTCCCCTAGCCGATTTAGTGGGCGAACCGTTGAAGCAGCCCTTGAAACCGTTGCCGTGGTGCCCCATCGCGATCTAGCGAAACCCAACGATCCCACCATTACCCTGCTCTTTGGCGGCGAACTTAGCCTTAAAGACTTTACCTTTGAAGAAGCAGAAGATCTCGATCAGCTCTTTGCCAAAACTGGCATCTATCAAAAAGCGGATGTTGCCATGATTGGCCTCGCCGAACCTTTGGCCAATGCCAGCACCTCTTTGCAAGAAGACTTTTACCAGCGCAAACGCCCCCAGGCCGTCCAAACCCTCAAAGCTGGCGGCATTGATATTGTCAACCTCGCTAGCGAAGGCAGCATGACCTATGGCGCTAGAGGCTTAGACGAAACCCTCAAGAACTTAGATCGCCACGGCATCTTCCGCGTGGGCGCAGGTCGCAATCAGCAGGAGGCCCATCGCCCCGAAATTTTAGAAGTTAAAGGTCAGCGGATTGCTTACCTCGGCTACAATCCTGATGCGCTTAAAGGGGCATCCGCAGAGAAAGCAGGCGTAGCCCTCGGTGGTGAAATCAATCAAGAGAATATTATTAAAGACATCCAAGCCATTCGCGCTCAAGTCGATTGGATTGTCGTGAACTATCGCTGGGGAGATGCGCTTACTGGATCGGATGAGGCTGCTTCAACGGCCCAAGAAGCTGACGCCACCGCTACTGATCAGCCGATTGCCATTAAAGCCCCTGAAGACTGGCAAAAAGCACTGGCGCATGAAGCTGTCGATGCGGGCGCTGATCTAGTCGTCGGCTATCATCCTAAATATATTCAGGGCGCTGAAATCTATCGCGATCGCGCCATTGCCTATTCCCTTGGCGACTTCATCTTTCAAAGCGTTCCTTTTGTCGATCACGATACTGCCGCGCTCAAAGTATCGCTGCGCAATCGGCAAATGAAAGTAGAGTTCCTGCCTGTCACCATTCGTAACTCCACTTTAGAGATGGCAACGGGCGATCGCGGTACCGCTATCCTCCAATCCATTCGTAACGCCTCCGCCAGCCTCGATCAGCCCCTAAGATTTCCGGCCATTCTCAAAGCCCAGCTCAGCCCAATTCCCGCCCCTCAGCCAGTTTTTAGCACCCCAGAAACCAGCACCTCAGAAACCAGCACCCCACCTGCGCTTACCTTACCCATAGCACCCCCGTCATCAGAAGACTTCCAGTCCTCACCCACAGAACGCCCACCCCTCACCCGCGAGGCATCTCAGCCGCTTGCGCCCCAACCGTTAGCGCCCCAGCATTTACTCAACCCACCAACCGAAGCTTACAGTCCCGAGGCTCATGGTTCCGAAGCTTACAGTCCCGAGGCCCGCTTCCCAGTAACCTCGATGCCGCTTGCACCTCGTCCTATTTTGCAAGAATCAGAAGTTTTGCAAGAATCAGAAGCGATCTTCGTGCCTGCTGAGCCTAGCTCAAACATCCGGTCTTCCAATGCTGACTCTGCTAGCGAACCCACTAACGCCGCTTGGCCAGACAGTCTAAACAGTGCCCCCCTTGAACAGTGGGGCGAAAAACCTACCGCTACAGAGCCCAGCTTCACACCTATTCCCGCAAACCAAATTCAGCGACCTATAGGTACCCATTAGCCGCAATTTCTCTAAGTGCAATTACAGAGAAACCATGGGTGTAAAGCAAAATAAAACACATTCACAAGTTGCTAGTAGTAGGGTGTACTTTTAGCTGCTGAGTAAAACATCAGCGCAAACTCTAACCATTTCTTTCGAGGAATTAAGCTGCTAAGGCATAAATAAACAGAAGTCTAATACTCATAGGGTCAATCGCATTACTGTCTGAAGTCTATTTCTACGATCAGTGCGATCTCTGATGATGAACTTCAAACTTAAGTATAAATTCTTCAGGATTTTAGCTACTGAAGTTAGTAAGTATGAACAGTCAAGTGACGCTCAGCGTTTGCTTGCTATTCATCATTCATTTGAGCTATGAAAAAAATGGGCAGAGCAGGTAAAGCCTTAAAGCATGTACTTCAACAGTACAACATCAGTCAAAACCGGCTGGCCGTAACCATGGGCGTGGCACGCTCTACTGTTAATCAGTGGGTGAATGAAGTTAGCGATCCACTCGCCGATTCAATTCCTGAAATTATCAATGCCCTAGATATTTTAGAACCGTCTGCGGCGCAAATTTTCCTGCAAATGTATATCCAGCGCAATGGCACCCGCAGTAACTAACAAAAGGACTCGAGAAGAAGGGTTGACCATTGTCCAAAATTGGATGCCTAAGGTAACCAAATAGGATGGCGACCCGCTACATCGAGCTGAGTGGGTGGTAATGGAATCGGTTCTCCGCTGATGCGTTCTGCTTCTGTGCTAAACAGAGGCAGTAGCCAGAGTCGATCCGTCGCCCCTGAAAAAGATTGGACTGAGCTTTGCGAATCGATCACCAGCGTTTCATCAAACAAAATCGCAATCCCGTCAGGCGAGGGACTTACGGTAATTTCAGGCTGAGGCGGCATTTCTAGCAGCTTCTGCTCTTGGCCAGTTTTGACGTTAATTACGCTCAGATAAGGCACGACTTGATACGTCTGTTCACCAAGATCTAATTCACTGCTGCCGTCATCTCCAGCTTCTAAGTCAGCTTCCAATCCAGATTCTGGGCCAGTTTCTGAGGTTTCTGCCGAAGCTGTGGCATCTGCACTCAGCTCTGGGCCTTCTACTAACCGATTGATTAAGCAGTATAAAAGCTGATTATTGTCGCTAAATTGCGCGCTCAGAATCGATCCATCGGTTTCAAGCAATGCCTTTTCAACGCCTGCACTCGATACCCAAAACAGTGATTGAGTGAACTGCTTAGCCGGATCGTCCTGGTTAAAGTTTACGAGCGCTGCAGCGCTGCCATCGCTAGCAATATCTAGCGTTAGGCCATATTCTGGCAAGAAATCCAATAGCGCTTCTGAAGACTGGGCGGTTGATTCGGCGGCTTGCTCAGAATCAGGTGTAAGGGCTATGACCGCAGTTCCTTGGCCTTGCTGAAGTAGCAGTGACTGGCTGTCCGGGGCAATCGTAAAGTCGCCACCAGGTTCGGTGTTGAGAGGGCGCGGCGCTTCACCTGATCGAATTACCCAAGGGCCAAAGTCGGCTGGATTTTGATTGCTGACTCGCTGCACGACAATTACTTGGCCATCGGGCGACAGATCAAACTTTAGGTTTTGATAGTTTTTGTTATCTAAGATGAGTTCGGTAGTGCCAGCCGCTAGTGGCTCGATCGCGTGCTGCCAGAATTTCCATTTAGCGGGTGCGGCGGTTTCGTCTAAGCCAGTCGATACGGTGTAAATGCTAGAGAGCGCCAAGCCCTCCGTTTTTTCTGTCGTATCAATTGCCGAAAAGAGAATGCGATCGCGCTTAGGATACGGCTTAAAGTCCAGCACCCGCTGCCCTTCAGGCGTCAGAATCGTCTTCTCTTTGCGGGTGAGATTGAACATAATCAGCCGCCCTTGATCGGCCCCTTCTGCGCCGATGTAGGCAAAGATGCGATCGCGCGTGCGAAAATCTGCCTGAAACGGTTCAAACCCCGACTGCCCGTTAATCGCTTTGGCCGTAGGCAAAGAGAGCGTATAGCTTTTCCCGTAGGGCGCAGGTACTGCTAGCGTATACGCCATGCGCCGCCCAGCCCAGCTAAACTTCCCCGCTAAAGCAGGCTCAATCACGAGGTTTTGCTCTACGCTTTGCGGCTCAACCGGCTGCGTAAAGATCAACATAAAGGCCACATCTTCAGCCGACACCGCCTGCCTTTGCCAAGAAAAGCTGCGCACGCTCGGCAATGCCTGAGAGCCCAAAAGCAGCATCGCGGCAATCACGATCGCCAGCAGCCCCATTGCCGACCAGGCGGCGCGATCTAACGGCTGCATTGAGTCAAATTTTGTCCGTTGAGACTTAATACTCATAGGGATTTCTGGGTTCTTCAATGGGGGTGATTTGAGTCGGGATGATTGCTATTTGGCGGCGATCATCCAGTGTTTCTGTGGCTATTGTGCCAGTGATTTTCAGCCAGCTATCTACCGGATAGGACTCACGGCTCCATTCGTCACTGCTCGACCCACTGCTCGACCCACTGCCCGACCCACTGCCATTCAGCACCACCGGAATGCCCACCGGGTAAGCATCTGCGGCGCAGCAGGTCAGCACAAATCGCGAGATCATCAAGTACCCCGCTGGCCAAGTTTCTGGATGAATCACAAAACCAGTCACCTCAATCGGCTCATCTTCGTAGGCATCTGGTTCGGGATACACATTCACTAGCCGAATCCAGTCAATAATCGTGCGCTCTTCAGGCGCGGTGTCTCGCACAAAGCGGCGGGGCTGAGCGCGCGTCAGTGTCAGCGTTTCAGAAATACCTCGCTGCATCGCCGTTTCGCTGGCAAACGCCCGTGGGGTATAGATCAAGCCAAATATTGCCACGCCTAGCAGCACGGCGCTGCTCAAATTCGGTGGTAGCAGTGTCACATGGCCCAGCTCTTGTTGAGCATCGCTATCTGCTTTTGCAGACGTTTTTCTAAATCGGGCGACCCACATTTTATAAAAGGTAAATATCACTAGCAGCAGCAGCACAATCGCCGCCAAATGAGACAGCCACGTATAGTCAGGATGCAGCAGCAGCAAAATTTTGCCGGTAAACCAATAGCGAAATAGCATAGCGCTCCAAGCGCCGAGCGCTAGGACATCTAAAATATCTCGCCAAGGTAGTCGCGTCGAAGAACGCGTCGAGGAACGTGTAGAAGAGCGCATAGACAATCAGCCAATATACAAATTCACAAATAGCGACACGCCAAAGCTCATCATCGCCGCCAGTGCAAACAGATAAAACACTGCCTTGCCTTTAAAGAGGGTCAGCAGCAGCCCAATATTTTTCAGATCAATCATGGGACCAAAAATTAGGAAGGCCAGCAGTGAGCCGCTTGTGAACGTAGCCGCAAATGACAGAGCAAAAAATGAATCGACGGTCGAGCAGATGGACACCACTGCCGCTAGCACCATCATCGCCAGGATGGAAGACACCATGCCTTGGCCTAAACTCAAAATGATTTCGCGCGGGATGGCGACTTGAACAGTCGCGGCGATCGCACTCCCCATCACCAGCACCGCCCCCAATTCTCGCAGCTCTCGCACGATGTTCTCCAGCATCAGCATCAGCCGACTTTTGACTGGCTGCGCATCCGCCGGATTGGCCACTAGCCGCTGTGCCATCGGCGTGTCTAGCCGCAAGGCCGCAGCGCCACCGGTTCCTTGGATGAACGTACCCCCCTGCAAAAGCGACGGTATATCCGATGATGACGCTGCACTTGATGACGCTGCACTGACTTCAGGGGTGCGATCGCGAAACCGGCTGCGCGCCACCGACGACTGCAAAAACGGGCCAATATCACCCTGACGGCTAAACACCCAGGCCACCGTCGTCGCAATCAGCAGCGTAAAGCCCACCCGCATAAACACAATTTCAGGCTGTCCGCGAAACGCCACCCACGTCGCCCAAAACACCACCGGATTAACCGTCGGTGCAGCCAGCAAAAAGCCCACCGACACCGCCGTCGGCGCACCCTGGATCAAAAGCCGCCTCGCCACAGGCACATTCCCGCACTCGCACACCGGAAACATCAGCCCAATCAGGCTCCCGGCCAGTGCCCCCAAAAAAGCATTTTTGGGCAGAACGCCTACTAGCTTGCGTTCATCTACAAAAAACAGCAGCACGCTAGAAAAAATTACGCCGATTAGCAAAAAGGGCATTGCTTCTACCAACAGGCTGAAGAAAAGTGTAAAGCCAGTATTGATCTGAACCATAGATTACAGAGTAAAAAGCTGTACCGAATAAAGCTGTGCCAACAGCGCGAAGCCATATTACTACGCGGCGTCACAGACCTCCCCAGAAGCTACACACAAATGACACGAAACCGCATCATTACGCACAATAACCCTTTTTTGCCTGTACTTGCATGAAGCTTACGCAGGTATAAGCACGCAAGCTCTGCCATCTCCGGCTCCTCACCGATCTTTCACCACAGCCGAATGCTCACCGCACTAATTCGTCCGCTGAGGCACACATCCACGTCTCGCCCCGGATCTCGCAGACGAGTGTCATACGCCCCCACATAGCGAAACCCGCCTTCATCAACCGCAAATTCAACCGGCAGCGGCTGAGTACAGCCTTCGCAAAACACAATTTCAGGCTCATCTACCGAGTCATGCAACGGGGGCGCAGGTAAATTCACATTCCAAAACTGCCCCGGTGATACGCCCTTGGCCATCAGTTGCGGCAGCACCCGCGCCGTCAATCGAGTTGCTCTGGCCCAGTCAAATGGCTGGTTGCGATACTTGTATTGAGAAATGGCAATTCCTGGCTTACGCAACAGCGTCGCCTCGCGCACCGCCGCTACCGTCCCCGACAGGTGAATATCTGCCCCCATATTGCCGCCCGCATTAATACCCGATAGCACCCAGTCTGCCTGCGGACACAAGTGGCTGATCGCGACTCGGCTACAGTCAGCGGGCGTACCCCCAATTGCGTATTCATCTGTTTGGCGCGCCGCAATCTTAATCACACCGCCTCGATTCATCTGGTGGCTACAGCCCGAATGCGGTGCATCCGGTGCCACAATCACCTTGGTATCCGTCTCCGATAAAGCTGAGTACAACGCCCGAATTCCCGGCGCATCAATCCCATCATCATTCGTCAGCACAAACAACACAGCCACTAGCGCCCCACCGCCTGCACAAACACATCGCCAGCAAATACCCGCGTCGCTGGCCCGGTCATAAAGACGCGGTTATTTGCGGCCCATTCGATTTCTAGATTGCCACCGGGCAGCGCTACCGTAGCTTTGCGATCGCTCTTCCCATTCAACACTGCCGCCACTAGCAGCGCGCAGGCTCCCGTGCCGCAGGCCAAAGTCGCCCCAGCGCCTCTTTCCCACACCCGCATCTTTAAGTAATCAGGCCGCACCACTTCTACAAACTCAGTGTTGATCCGCGCCGGAAACGCTTCATGATGCTCAAACAAAGGCCCAATCTCCGCTAGGGGCACAGCCTCGACAGCTTCGACAAACGTAATGCAGTGCGGATTACCCATACTCACACAGCTCACCTGATAGGCTTTATCACCGACTTGCAGGGTTTTATCTATTGCTTTTTCGCCCGCTGCGGCCAGCGTCATCGGAATATCGGGGGCCAATAGCACCGGTTCACCCATATCTACTGTCACCTGTCCATCGGCTTTTAGCTCAGGGCGAATCGTGCCTGCGAGGGTGTGAATGCGGTAGGTATGCGGCAGTTCAGGCGCTGTGCCCTCCTTTGCTTCCAATCCGTTAATAAACTTGGCCAAGCAGCGAATGCCGTTGCCACACATCTCCGGCTCAGAGCCATCGGCGTTGTAAATCCGCATGGTGTAGTCAATTTCCTCCGCTCCTTTCGGCGCGCTGAGCACAAAGATCACCCCGTCTGCACCGATACCGAAATTGCGATCGCACACCGCCACCGCTTGCTCAGGCGTGAGCAAAGGCGCTTCACTGGCCCGATTATCCACCAGCACAAAATCATTGCCTAACCCGTGATACTTGCTGAATGAAAGCGTTGTCATAAAAAAATCCTGTTCAGACCACTCTCAGCATTCTACCGTTCCGATTCCCTCCAGCGGCTGAGCGCAGCTGAACGAGTGCGGGCAACCTGATTACCAAAGAGCCTTTTATCTCAGAGCCTTTTATCCCAGACCCTTTTATCCCAACTTCACCCAGCCAAATCTATGTCCTCCAACGGCTTCGATCTCGAACTTCCCAGCATTCGCCAAGTCCAAACCCTGATCCGCGATAAAAAGGCCGTGGAAGTCAAAGTCACCACAGGCGACACCCTCGTCGGCACGATCGGCTGGCAAGATGCCAATGCCATCGGTATCAGAGACGACCAAGGTCAAAGCACCATTTTGATGCGCGGTGCCATTGCCTACCTCAAAACGAGCGCCTAATCGTCATCGCGTAGCCGATAAAAAGCCCCGAAGAATGATAAGGTCTAGGTCAGTCAAACCCTGACACACCAGTCTGTTTACTCCCCTCAAAGGATTTTCAGAAGACGCTTCTAACGCTGTTTATCACTATCTATGACGATGACATCCTTCCTTACACCGTTATTGACTAGATTTCGCCAGCACATCCAGCCACGCTTGCTGACGCCTTGGCTGATGCTGCCTGCTGTTGCGACTGCAATTGTGATTTGGAGTTCAGTAGCAGCGCCCGCTCAAGCCTATCAGGTTCAAATTTCTCCCAGCCAGCCTAAGCTAGGGGACACGCTTTCAGTGGTAGTGCAAAGCAACAGCAGCCCGGAAGCGCCAACTGTTACCGTCGATGGCACCACCTATGCGAGTTATGCGCTTTCAGGCAATCGCTACCGCGCCCTGGTGCCGACTAGTCCTAACACGCGCCCTGGCCGCATGACGCTGCAAATTAGCGGGCCGGAAGGCAATCGCAACATGGCTGTGAATATCAGCGATCGCACCTTCAATACCCAATACATCACCCTTTCACCAGGCCGCGCTGGCCTTGAAGGCACCGATTATGAATTTGATCGGCTAGATCAGCTCTGGGCGCTGCGCACCCCTACCCGCTACTGGAATGGCCCCATGACCAAACCCAGCAGCGGCTATGTCAGCTCCAATTACGGCAATCGCCGCTACTACAACGGCGTTTTTGCGCAAGACTACTACCATCGCGGCGTAGACTACGCCGCCGGTAACGGTTCGCCAATTTACGCTCCCGCCGCCGGTCGAATTGCGGTTGTAGGCCGCGTTGCGGATGGCTTTGTGCTCAATGGCAACACCATTGGAATTGATCACGGTCAGGGCGTTACCAGCGTCATGATTCATCTCTCTGGGTTTGCGGTTAACGAAGGCGACATGGTTGAAGCCGGTCAGCTGATTGGCTACATGGGCTCTACCGGCTTTGCCACCGGGCCCAACTTGCATTGGGGTCTATTCGTCAATGCCGTATCCGTCGATCCGGTGCCTTGGCGATATGGCGGCATAGAATAAACGCGCTCAATTTTAGTTGGATCTGTTTGGGTGGCTTTTGGGGTGAATTGATTGGGCTAGATTTTAGACTCACCTGTTTTTCTTCTGGAAACGGCGGGCATACTCGACAACAAGACTCATTACTTGTGAATAATTTATCCCCGCCAATTTACTTTCCTTAAATGCCTTTATTTAAATCTTTAGCGGAACCATCAAACCGGAGCGTTGTGCCAGCATGAGTAGCATTGAAAAAATTGTGGAACAGGCGTTACAAGACGGCTATCTCACCCCTGGAATGGAAGCGGAAGTGGGTCGTATTTGTGACACGGCTTCTGAACTATCGATTGATGAGTACATGGCGCTAGATCGGCTGATGGGCTCTTTGCTCACAGGTGAAGTAGTGGCTGTGCCTCGCAAACAGTTTATTAACGTGATGGAAGAGCTAGTGCTTGCAGAGGCCATTTCTCAAGTGGCAGAAGTCGAAGCAGCCAGAGAAATCACGCTGGATTTGGGCGATGTCGCAGCCTATGCGCTCAACCGCCTGCCGCCTCTGTACGCCACCACAGAAGAAGGCGCTAGCTACCAGAGAGAAAAAGCCCGCTCCGAGCTATCTGAACTGATCTCTCAGCAGGTTTCTGAATCAGTGGGCCACAGCCTCCATCAGCCTGAGTTCTTTCCAGAGCGCAAAGAACTTCAGCGCAGCGAAACAGGCGGTCTATTGGGTCAAGTCAACAAATTGCTTAAAGACTACGCTCACGATTTTGAACAGCAGCCCAAAGCTGCATAATGGCCATTATTCAAGCCATTTTAAGTCATTCACATGACAGTCTATAAAAAACGATTGCTTGGCTAGGTCAAGCAATCGTTTTTTTTGCGGTTTCATGCGGTTTATCCATAAATTGATCCGTGCGATTGATCTGTGCACCGTTGTGCACCTTATGGAATGACCTGCACAGCGGTGCCGACCTCTATGCGCTGGTACAGTGCTTCAATGTCCTGATTGCGCATCCGCACGCAGCCGTGAGAGACGGCTTCGCCAATCAGCTCTTCTCGATTGGTGCCATGAAAGCCAATTTCTGCTTTGCCATTACTCCAAAAGCCAATCCAGCGAGTGCCTAATGGATTGTCTGGGCCCGGTTCAATAATTTCATGGGTGATAGGATGCTGCCATGCCGGATTTTCTAGCTTGTGAGTGACCTTAAAGTCACCTGCGGGCGTTTGCCAATCAGCTTGGCCGATGGCGACTTTGTAGGTAAGGGTCGCTTCGGTAGCGGTGCGCACTTCGAGGGTACGTGAGCTGAGCACGAGCACGAGCTGCACAGAAGATTTTGCGGGTGGCTCGGGTGGCTCGTTGCGAGATTTGCCTGATATCCAGGCAGGCAAATCAGGCCATTGTAAAAGGGGGGGGCTAGCGGTTGTCGTAGAGGTGGCGGGTGGCGCTGTAGTGGAAAGAAGATCAGCGGCCATCGCCCCAGTCACTACTCGGTCAGACACTGGCTCAGGAAACGGGTCGCGCCATTCAATCACAGCCAGCACTACCGCCGCGCTAAAACAAAGGGCTATAAAGCAACGAGCCAACGGCGGTTGCCTTAGCATAAGGGGTAGCTCCTGAGCGATCGCCTGCCATTATCCTAGTGCATTCTGAATGAATCTTTTTTTGCCTAGCCTTGTTAAAATCAGAAGCAGGTGAGCGCCCAAGTCAGGGTTATTATGTGAGGCTACGAAAGCGTCAGATGACCGATCCAGACAAGATTATGAAAGAGGCAATAACAGCGTGGTAGTCAAGCCAGAATGGTTACGGGTCAAAGCGCCCCAGTGGGAACGGGTTGGCAATGTCAAAGGCATTTTGCAAGATCTGGGCCTAAATACCGTCTGTGAAGAAGCCTCTTGCCCCAATATCGGCGAATGCTTTAATGCGGGTACAGCTACCTTTTTAATTATGGGGCCTGCCTGCACGCGCGCCTGCCCCTACTGCGACATTGACTTTGACAAAAACCCGCAAGCATTGGATCCATTAGAGCCTGCGCACCTCGCCGAAGCCGTTCGCCGTATGCAGCTCAACCATGTGGTGATTACCTCAGTCAATCGCGATGATCTGCCCGACGGCGGCGCGAGTCAGTTCATCCGCTGTATTGAAGAAACCCGTAAGCTGTCGCCAAAGACCACCATTGAGGTGCTGATTCCTGATTTGTGCGGCAATTGGCAGGCGCTAGAAACCTTGCTAGTAAAAGGCCAGCCGGAAGTGCTCAATCACAATATTGAAACAGTGCCTCGGCTGTACCGCAAAACGCGGCCTCAGGGGGAGTATGTGCGGAGCTTGGAATTATTAGAAAGAGCGAAGGCCATAGCCCCCTGGGCTTACACTAAATCTGGCATCATGGTGGGCCTCGGCGAAACCGATGGCGAAGTGCGCCAAGTGCTGGGTGATCTGCGCGCTATCGACTGCGATATTGTGACCATTGGTCAATACTTACAGCCTAGTTCAAAGCATCTTGACGTACACACGTTTGTTCCCCCTGCTCAATTTGAAGCGTGGCGCATGGCCGGAGACGAACTCGGCTTTTTACAAGTAGTTTCCTCGCCGCTCACCCGCAGCTCATACCACGCGGAGCAAGTGCAGGCGCTGATGAAAACCTACCCCCGGCCCAAGCCGAGTCTGCCCGAACCGACATTTGTTGCAGTTTTAGAGTGAAAGCGCTGTTGTTAATCAAGATCGTCAGCCAAGTCGATATTGAGCTGTAGGCGATAAGTAATCATCGCCGCGAGAATACATAGACAGGCGAGCGATCGCACCACCCCGACTACGCCAATGCTCTCTTGCAGTACCGGCAAACACAGTGCCCCTAAAACTGCTCCCGCTTTTGCAATACCGCCTGCAAGTCCAGCCCCGCTAGCTCGAATAGCAGACGGAAAAACTTCCCCGGAGAGCAAAAACGTAGTCGCGTTTGGCCCCAAGTTCATGGTGAAATTGAACAGAATGAAGCCGACGAATAGCAGACTTAAATTGCCAGAATCGTTGCCTGCAAAAGATAGGACGCTCAGCCCTATCGCCATGCCCAGAAAACCGATGATCTGTAAAGGGATGCGGCCAACGCGGTTGATCAGGGCGATCGCGCCCAAAAACCCAGCGACCAAGAACACATTCACAATAGCTGCGCCGCGCGCCGAAGCCATTTCTTGAGTGAGCAGATCTTGACCTTGAGAGAAGGCAAGGGCAGCGATAATTGCGGGAGTAAAAATGCCAATGCCATAGGTGGCAATATCTTGTAAAAACCAAGGAATAGAGGCAAGTGCTGTTTTCTGCAAATAAGCGGGTGAGAACAAATCACGATAGCTTAGCGCGTTAGCTTCTGTTGAAACCTCTGCTTCGACTTCAGATGCAAAATAAACAGATTTCTCCAACAGCTCAGAAGCGGCTTTAGAAGCGGCTTCATACTTTCCTTTCGCGAGATAGTAGCTAGGGCTTTCTAACAAAAACAACAGCCGTAAGCCACCGACTATTACAGAAAGCAAAATGCCTACCCCTAGCATCCAGCGCCAAGCGCAGCCAATCGCTAATTCTGGGGCCATTTGTTGAAAGATCCCGATAGTGAGCCAACCCACCAAAGCGCCTAACAGCGCGCCTAGTGACTGAAAGCTAAAGGCTCCAATCACCATTCGTCCCCGTAGCCTAGCCGGAACATTTTCGGTGATGTAGGCAACGCTAATGGGGTAATCTGCACCGATACCGATGCCCACTAAAAAGCGAAAGCACAGCAGTGATTCGGCATTCCAAGCCAGCGCAGTCGCGGTAGAGGCGGCGATAAAAAGGCCAATATCGGCCATTAGCATAAGCTGGCGACCGACTCTATCGGTCAGCGGGCCAAGCGTCAAAGAGCCCACTAGCGCGCCGACTAAAGCGGCAGTGGCAATCGCCCCTACCCACCCCGCATTCAGACCAAAATCACGCTGAATAAACGGCATCGCGACGCCGATGATGAAAAAGTCAAAGCCATCTAGAGCAATTAGCCCGGCCGAGAGCAGCCATAGCAGCCACATGGGGCGAGTCAGTGCGGATTGATTAAGGTGGGCTTGAAACTGTGCTTCAGGTGAAGCATCTTTAAGAACATCATCCAAGGGGGTTCACCGGCAAATTCCACCAGACACTTAATTAATATAGTTAACTAAAAACTCAACTAGACGCTCAACTAGGCGCTCAACTAGACAATGGGCGTCTGCCCAAATTCGCAAGCACGACCGAAGCAACCACCATTAAACCGCCAATGAGCTGAGTCCCTTCGAGCTTTTCGCCCAAGAGAACAAAGCCCAACCCCACGGCAAACACCGGTTCGATGGTAGAAACAATGGCAGCTCGAATGGTGCCTATTTTTTGAATGGCCGCAAATAAGGTGACAATGGGAATGGCAGTTGCGAGCAGAACAGTGCCGGTAATCACGCCGACACCCGCTAGACTATTTGGCAGCGTAAACTGACTAATAGTCAGCGTTGCCAGCGTGAACGAAAATGCGGCACCTAGAGATACGTAAGCGCTGGTGGTAATGGGTTCAACAGATTTTACCAGGCGGGCTCCGAAGGTTAAATAAAGTGAATACCAAAGCCCTGACGCCAGACCAAACAAAATGCCCAAAGGTGCAACCGTCGCTTGGCTAAAGTCGGCGGTCAGCGTGCAGCCAATGAGCGCAATCCCGAGCGCAGCCTGACGGTAGCGATCGGGGGTTTCTTTTTCGATCAGCCAAGCCAGTAAGGTCACAAAGGCAGGATAGGTGTAAAGCAACAGAGTGGCGATGCCAACATCTGTGTACAACAGCGCTGAAAAGAACAAAGTTGCCTGTACGGCGTAGCCAACAGCGCCGAGCAGCACCGCCTTAATAGCTTGGTGAGGCGTGAGTTTCCAGCGATCGCACCACAGCAACCAAGCCCAAAGCAGCGCCGCCGTCCCTAAAAAACGAAACGCTAGAATGCTGGGCAAATTGAGCGCTAGGGCATAGGCCAGCTTGCCAAAAATGCCTAGTGTTGAGAATCCTGCCGCAGAAACAACAATCAGCGCTGTCCCCACTAAATTGTCAGGCAGGGCGCGGTAATCTGCCCTGAGCGCTAGAGAGGAACGGTCTGTCTGTGGGCGATCGCGATCAGGCATTTTTGTTTTCTTCAAGGGAAGCGCACTGCCTCAGCCGACGGCTTTATGGAAAACGATTTTATGGAAAACGGCTTTGCTTAGGTAGTTTATCGTTTATTGCTGGTTTAAACCATTAGGGGCCTGGGGAAGTAGGGAGGTTAGGGATAAATTGATCGAGGGGATTAGGTTCGTCTGGGGTGGTTTCGGTAGGAATTAGCGATGGATAGACCTGGAGGTTCTCGGCTGAAATCCACCCCGAGTAGTGGCGGACTGTGGTGGTTTGGGCTTCTAAATTAAGAAGATCAAAGTCGCCGCGAATGGCAACTTGATCGGCATTAGGGCCGACGCTGAAATTGGATTTCATGAGACCGTAGGGGCCACCTCCAAAGTGATTTTGACTGACTTCATCCAGGCTGCGAGCGAAGCGATCGCCTGCCCAGTGCCAAGCGTGCCCCGGCCAAAAAACAGCCTCACCGCCTGCGAATTGCCGAGCAACGTCATCGGTCGTTTGATAGCTGCTCTGAGCAAGCTGCACCTCAAATCCGGGTGAATAAACAACCTCATAGCGCACTATTTGGGGCTGTGAATTGAGTTCAGCGTCGTCTGCTAGTTTCCAATCGGCCCAAAGCACCTCAGCTTCAGGGTCTGTGAGGGTTGCGGCGGGCTGATCAGCGAGCGAACTAGGGTAGAGATCGATGCCTGCTTCCGGCAGCGCAGCAGTGAAGGCAAATCGCCAGCAGTCCCAGCTTTGGGCTTCGTCAACAGTTTGCCATGCGACTTGGCAAACGCCGTTGCCGGTGCCGACCCAGAGCTGATCGTCTTCGACGGCAAGCTCAGTAGGAATCGCACCCACTAAGGGGCTGTTGGTAATGGTGTAGCGCTCTAGAGTTTTGGTCATCGGCTGGTAGGCAATCAAGCCATTGGCAGGCAGATAGGGGTTGCCTTCGCCGCTGCGCTGGGTGCCGAGCCAGAGGGTGATATTTTCAGAGGTGGATTCGGGGGGTGATGCGGGCGTGGATGCAGGCGCGGATGCGGGCGTAGATTCGGGGATAAGATTGGGGGTAAGGGCGATCGCTGTAATCTGATCGCCTTGGATTTCTTCCGGCCGCTGTACGGTGATCTCACCCGTTTTGAGGCTGTAGCGAATTAGGCTAGCAAAGCCACTGTCGCCTTCACCTTGCGTGGCCGTAGCCGCAAACCAGATCGCGTCTTGAGTCACCACTGAACCGACGATGCTAGGGACACCTAAACTTGCCCCTAAGTTGGCGGCTTGCAGCTCCGATAGACTGTATAGCGGCTGGCGAAGGCTTTTGCCGTTTGGCGTTTGCAGCTCAAAATAGACCGTATTCTCGGCTGTGTCTTCAGACAGGGGTGAAGTGCCCGTTTGGGCTCGCAGCCAATCGGCTTCTAACCTAGCGCGGTATTCGTAGCGATCGCGTCCGACTGTAATCACGTCATACGCCGGATCAGCGATCTCGGCCATGTATTGATCGTAGTCAAACTCTTCTTCAGCAGCTTCAGCAGCGATAGAGGTGACTGACCAAGTGCGATCGCGCTGGCAAAAAGCAAACGTATAGGCAGGGGTTTTGACCGTCACCACACCTGGGGCAATTTCAATCGCATGGGGTTGAAAATTAAATTGCTCAAAAATAGGCGTATCTTCAGGCGTTGTCAGTGGCGCTAGCGCAGTTGACAACGCCGTACAGGCTGCATCTTGTGAATTTTGAGTCTCGATCTGAGCGGCTTCATTAGAAGAAAGCGCCTCAAAGCCGCCTGTTTCTGTACAGGCACTCAGCACGCCACCCAACAAGACACCTAAAGCACAGAGCAACCGAACCGTAGTGAGTCGTTCTCGAATTTTCATAAGTCATCTCACCGCCCTGCCTCATCCATCCGGCGGTCTCTCGAATAATGTAGTTTCTTAACCCCAGCATATCAACCGTTTCAGCGATTCGGGCTGAGCATAAAGCCAGATTAAAGATCGGTCATGAGGAGCATTAAGCTGGCTTTAGATGAAATCTACTCATGCATAGAGTGCAAGTTAGTTTTGGTATCATTCGCTACGGTTTTATATTATTAAGACATCGAAACAAAACCGTTTTTTCAACGCATTCTTTCAACGCACAAGGTCAGTAACTCTCATGAAAAACCCAACCACTCGTCAATTTTTTGGTAACGCTCAATGGACGCCTACTCAGCTTGTTTCTTTAGGCAGAGCTTTGGAAAATGCTTACGGGGGCGGCATCATGACAGCCGATCAAAAACGAGAAACTCATAGAAGTGGCTGGACGACACAGCAGCTTTTGGCGATGTCAGCGGCGAAGTCTCTGTACAATTAGATAATTAAAGGCATATTGAAGGCATATTGAAGGCATCGCTAAAGAGGTTGAGGTGAGCGCAGTAACAAGGTGCTCACCTTGGCGTGACTGAAGCCTTAATGGATTGCGATCGCAAAGTTTCAACTAGCGCATACACTGCGGGTGGCTGAAGCGCTTCAGTCAAAATCGCGACTCCGACGGGCCGATGTAACGGAATGGGCAAAGAGTAAACCTGCACCGTTTTCGGAATCGGCTCAGCAGCTAGCCTCGGCAAGATAGTGCC
This sequence comes from Phormidesmis sp., assembly GCA_041742865.1. GTDB lineage: Bacteria > Cyanobacteriota > Cyanobacteriia > Phormidesmidales > Phormidesmidaceae > Phormidesmis. The sequence goes on along the minus strand of JBGTNW010000075.1, from coordinate 38,337 downwards.
GCCTAAACCCTGAGCGACCAAGCTAACCGTGGCTGCATCTGTTTCAATTTCATTGACAACATTAAGTCGGTAGCCCAAACCATTGACGTGCTCGTATACCGGGCGCATCATCACATAGTCAGTAGGCGGCATCAGTAAAGGCTGCTTGGCTAGCTCATCCCAAGTAATGGCAGCGCCGACAGGCTTAGTGTCGGGTGGCAAAAGAACAACAAACTCATCTCTTAATATCTCCCAAGCGGTAATGCCCTTACTCACAGGCAGCGTAATAATGCCAATGTCGGCGCGACCTGCACGTAAGGCTTGTTCTACTTCATGATCGTTATCGTGCTCGGTAATATTAATGGTGATATCAGGAAAGCGCTGATGAAGCTGCTTGATACCTTCGGGCAACACATGGGTAGCGATGCTACGAAAAGTCGCTACCCGCACTTTGCCACTTTTTAAGCCTTTAGCAGCGGCAGCTTCTTGTAAAATAGAATCACTGCTATCAACAACAGCTTGAGCGTGGGGCAATATTCTTGCCCCGACCGGCGTCAGCGTCGCCCCATGACGGCCTCGGGTAAACAACACAACGCCTAGATAGTCTTCTAGTGATGCGATCGCGTGACTGACTGCCGACTGAGAAATTCCTAGCTCTAACGCGGCTTCGCCAAAATTTTGCTGCTCAGCGACAGCGACAACAATTTTAAGTTGAGAAAGCTTAATTCGGTTTTGAGCAGTGTCTTTCATGGTGAGCGCTGAAAGATCTCCATAGTAGGCTCAAATTAAAGCATCCGCCTGATAAAGCAGCTTTAAAGCCGTTATATAAAGATTATCTGCTCCGGGTTAAAAGACACCGGTATTTTTTGTGCTTTTTTGGCCTCTATTTTAGAGCCATTCTTAGAACCGCTTTTGAGCGATCCTAAGAATCAACCTTATTCAAAGCTGCCAAAACCGACTAATAAATCATTAAATCCCTGTGAAGGCGTAACGGCTCTCCAGCCAAATTCGCAGTTCTGTTTCAGACACGCCACGAATCGTCCTGCCCGAAGTTCTGTCATGAGCGTTCCAAACCATTTGGCCATCGGCGGCTCGGGTTTTCCACACAGATGGATCATTCGATGCACTGAGCTGCGCGACGAGCGTACGCAAAAAAGTGTTGAGCTTAAGCTGCGCTGTTTTTTTGAAGCGGCTAGGTTTGAGCCCACCTGAAGGCAGTGGCCAGTAGGCTTGGTTGCTTGCAGCGGGAGCCGTGAGTGGATAGGTAGAAGTTGCTTTCATCTCAAAGGTTCCTTTAATTTCGTAATTATAGTTATGATAAGGAACTGTTAAATATGATACAAAAACTAGCTTTCACCCTTTGTATGAGAAGGTTAGATGGCCTGTGCCGGGTGAGTCACGTTTAAGCGTGGTTTATTTTTAAGCTATTTGTTGGGCTAGTCGAGCTAGGCTTTGCAGTAAATGGCTGACTTCATACCAGAGGCTCTTAGGGCTGATGCCAAAAGCGTATTGCAGAATGAGGACAATAGCAACCAGGGTTAAAAGCGTGCCTGCACTACTGCTAAGCACTCTGAATAGGAGTTTTGAGAGCAGGAAGAAGACAGCGATCGCACCCCCTAGCAAAACAACTCGAGAATCTGCCAAATCTGCCAAAAAATCCATCATAAAACCCTCTAAAAGCCTTTAGACTCTATCAAATGCAGCGGCCATCAATATTAACCCGAGTCCGATCAGTATAAGGCCGGTAATATCGATTTTTCCAGGAACTTGACGATACGCAGGATATAGCCAAAAGCCCATCATTCGCGTGACAACCGGCATCACTACGACGCCCAAAAGGGTAGAGGTAATCAGGGTTGATATCAGCATCTCCCCAGCAGGTGACCAATCACCGATAATGCTTGTGCCAGGGAAAAGCTTCAGCCTCACCATTAAAATCGGGTATAAGCCAAACACCACCGACAGAATTTGTTTCCAAGCAGGTGGGCCGAGCCCACTTTTTTCAGCTCCATGAGTACCCCTAGTTGCCTGCTGCGAAAACCACCCTTCTAAACCCGTTGTAAAGGACTTAAAGCGATACGCTCTAAAAATTCTCTGGCCGCTTTGGAGCATCTGCTTGCGGGCTTTCGACGCTATCCAGTGATTGAGGCTCTCAGGCGAATCAAAATGAACAATGCTGTACCATTTGGTCACATCATCTTCACAAGGAAGAGGTGGGCAGCGATCTACTCGAACAAATCCAACATGGCAACTAGCGGTGCTAATTAATCCCTCTCGCCATTTTTGAAAAGCAGTGCTGCGATCTTTTGCAACAATGTGTTCAATGACCAAACTGCTGTAAAAGGCTTGACTGTCAGAAGCAGACGTAGCGTCTAGCGAAACCACTCGTTATTTCTCCACGGATACGCCTGTTCCCTGTGAACGTTCTTGTCTGAGGTGTCTAGCGAGCGATCGCGAATTGAGTCTCTCTTGCTAGGCACCTCACATTAATTGCTTTGATTAATCACCCAAGGTGCTTCGATGCCTTCTTTGACGCTTTCTACACTGGACTCAATTTTCTCCATGATAGTTTTAGACGAAGGCATGAAACTATCTCTGGCTTTTAGCCCTTTTTCGATTTTATCCTGGACTGCTTGAGAAACGGTGCCGCCTTCGCCTGCTTTGCTCGCATTAATTTTGTCAATAATTTCTTCAGAAGAAGGCATGAAAGCCTCTTTCTTTTTCATGAAAAGCTCTTTTTTTTGATCGGGGGTGAGCGAGGCCAGCGCGCCCTTTTGAGCCACTGAGCTCAGCAATGTTTTGATCTCGCTCTTTTGTGCGGGGGTCAGCATGAGGGTTTTAAAGGTTTTTCTAAAGCTGCCGCCATTGGAGATATTGGTTTCAAGCATTGCTAGCTGCTCCGGCGTAAGAATTTCTGCTAGCTGAGGCATTACAGTCGCTTTGAGTTGGCTCAGCACATCTGGCTGGGTGGGGGGGGCGCTGCTGGCTAGATAGCTAGTGACATAAAGCGGACTAAGGTTGAGCAAAAGGCCGCTACTTGGCATAACCGTGCCCGCATGTGCCGAGCTAGCGGATGTAAGCGTGGCAAAACAGAAAGCTAGGCAAGCTATGGCTGACACTAAAATGCGCTTCATCATTATTTTTCTAGAAGTGAAATTGGCGGTTATGGGCTAATAAAACTAATCGATTCGACTGATCTACTGCTCTTGATTGATCTGTTAATTTACGGGATAGTTTATGGGACTTGAGGAGAACTGACGTTAGCTCGGAAGGTAAGGCTTTTGGTAGTGTTGAACGTAGGCAGCGATCGCCAATACCAACACAATTACCAATGGAAACACGAGGCTCCACCAGGTCTCTGCGGCCAAAATAAAAATCGCCGCCGCAGCGCCGCCCAATGCAAACCCAGCAATCACTGGCACGTATCGGCCAATGCGCTCTATCGCTTCTTCGGCTTCGATTTTGGCCTGTTCACCGGAAGAGAATTTGGCTCCGATTAGCTGAACGAGATCGATGGTGAGTTGAGTGGTGTTGCCGGTCATGACCGTGGTGGGAATGTAGCTTTTAAAGACGCCTTTAGCTTCTTTCATGAGCGTGTTTTGAATCGCCATTGCGACCACACCCGATAGGCCAATAGGTAGAATGTACTCTTCTTGAACATCTAACAGCAGCGCCGGCGATATGGTTGCACCGATAACCAAAAAAATACCGAGCGCTAGCGCCTCTGCCGTTAGCAAAACGGCAAATACAGGCCACTGCTTGCGCCTAGCGTATCTGGCCAATATCGATGTCAAGGCAACGGTCACCATAAAGGCGGGCAGCATCAGCAGGCGAGTCAGCGTTGAGGCTTCGTCATTTCCAACAAAAGAAGAGCCTGCTAGGGCAATGTTGCCGGTTACATGAGCGGTGAAAATACCGAACAAGATAATAAACGCTGAGGTATCGACAAAGCCTGCTACTAGGCTCAGCAAAAAACCGGCAGGGCGATCGCCTGTCAAGAACTCGCTAACGCGGCTAATACCTAGGGGCTTACTGGCCTGCGAGACTGTCGTCATCGATCTCCTCAGCCTCCATTGATTTAGTCGCTTTCTCGCTAGTCGCTTTCTCGACCTCTTTCAGTTTTTTGGCTTCCGCTTTTGCCGCTTTCTTAGCGGCTTTTTCAGCCGCTTTAATTTCAGCTTCGGCAGCTTCTTCTTCCGCTTCCTTAATTTTCTTGAGTCGCTTGGCCTCAGCTTTTGCCGCTTTTTTCGCTGCTTTAGCCGCTTTCTTTTCAGCCTTTAATCTAGCTTTTTCGGCCTCGGCTTCATCTTCTGCTAGAGCGTCCGCATCTAGAGCATCCATACTGACGTCTGCTAATACATCTGCCAATAAGATCGGCCCCTGAGCGATCAACCCCTGAGTGATTAATGGAGAAGAAACTTCCTGAAGCGAAAAGTCTTGAGCGGCTTGCGCTAAGGGGGAATACCCCATAACGCCGCTCATTATTCCACCCATAAATAGAATGGCGGACAACGCTAGCGTGAAAAATTGCCGAACCAACAGACATACATTCATTAAATCAACCGATAAATTCAACTAAAATTAAAATGCTCTGCTATGTGCTTTGCCAGCCAAGTCCTAAAAAAAGCCAAAAAAGGCATAGGCTACCTTTTCTGCAACGGTTTACGATTCGACACTAATTTTACGATCAGATACTGAGTTCTCTTCTGTGCTTAACGCTACGAAAGCTATAGATTAACAGTCTAAGCAGTGCGTAAAAAAAAAGAACCTTAAAACCGGTCTACAAGAGCTTTCAAGAACGTATCAACGCTTTCAACGAAAGACTAGAAGAGATTTCTTCTAGTCTTTACTTCTGGGAGGCTTCCAACGAAAGATTTCAACTGAGAGGTTTCAAAGGCGAACGCTAGAACAGAACTTGAGACAGATTTCTCACGGTGCCAAATCGACTCTAGGGCAATTCCAGGACAACTTCAGAACATTTTGTATACAATAGGCATACAACACTAAGGTTAACATCTAACTGCCAATTTATTTGATTAAGATGTTATGTATTGCCAACCTTTTTTGATATTGACTGTATGGGTAAGCTTTTTAGTAAAACGTATCTGGCTTTGCGTCAGCAGATCCTGTCAGGGAATTTAGTATCAGGAGAAAGTTTGGTAGAGCAAGCCTTAGCGGATCGTTTTGCCGTTAGCCGTACGCCTATTCGGGAAGCCATTCGGCAATTGCAGCAGGAAGGTTTGATTGAATCTGACCAGCGAGGTGGGCTCAGAGTCACGGTAATTACGATTGCCGATGCGATTCATCTTTACGATTGCCGATTAGGATTAGAGCAGGTAGCTGCCATTGGAGCTTGTGAAAACGCGACTGCTCGACAGCTTGAAGATTTGCAAGACTGCTTAGCACAGGCTGATTTGGCTGATCCCGTGCGCAGTGATGGCAATGTGCAAGATCAAGCTGATGAACTAGAGAACCGGCTGCAAATCGATCAGAGCTTTCATCGCTTGCTAGCCGAAAGTTCGGGCAATCCGTGGCTAGCCGATCTGCTAGGACAAATTTTTAACAAGATGGTATTACTAAGGCTAACGACGACTTATCGCAATCCTAATGTGTTGGAAATTTGGGCAGAGCATGAGCGGATTGTCAGTGCAATCATGCAGCGGGATGCGCAGGCGGCGGCAATTGCTGTACGCGATCATTTAGTCGCGAGTAAAGCGCGAGTTGTGCAAGAGCTTCAGGGTCTAACGGCAAAAAATTCGCTGCACAGCATCACCTTGACTTGAGCGACGCTGATCCAGCCGGATACGCTAGCCCAGGGCTCTAGCCTGTGACCGCTCACTTATAACCAGATTATTAATCAGATTATGACCAAGACTCCACCTGTAAAGGCGCTATCTTTGAGTGTGAATGGCGATCGCCTCAATCGCACCCTAGAAGATCTTGCTCAAATCGGTAAACAGCCCGACAACACGATTAAGCGGCTAGCTTTTTCATCCGAAGATTTAGCCGCCCGCGCTCAGCTTTGCGACTGGATGGCTGCTGCCGGTATGAGCGTTCGCACCGACGCTGCGGGCAACGTGATTGGCCGCTATCCGGGTCTAGAGTCAGACACTCGAACGCTGGCAACAGGTTCTCATATTGACACCGTATTTTCGGGCGGTCGCTTCGATGGCTCACTAGGCGTAATTGCCGGATTAGAAATCGTGCGGGTGCTGCAAGAGAATGGAATCAGGCTCCGTCATCCGTTAGAAGTGATCGCCTTTGCGGATGAAGAACGCACCATGATCGGCTCGAAAGCGATCGCCGGTACCGCCCCTAGCGATCCCGAACGCTACGATACAGTGAATCATGAACCCATTCAAGACTGCTTAGCTAGAGCAGGCGGTGACTGGAATGCACTGGCATCCGCTCGCCGATCTCAAGAAGAAATTGCCTGCTTTATTGAACTGCACGTAGAGCAGGGCGGCATTTTAGAAGCTGTAGAGCGCGACATTGGCGTTGTCGAAGGCATCGTCGGCCAGCAGCGCCACCGCATCACGATTCAAGGACGCACCAACCACGCCGGCACCACACCGATGAATATGCGCCGCGACGCGCTGACAACAGCGGCTCATTTAATTTTGGCCATAGAAGACATTGCCAAACACTTTCCCGGCGATCCGGTCGCAACCGTCGGCACGTTGCAAATTTGGCCCAACTCTATCAATACGGTTCCAGGAGCGGTAGATTTGAGCTTAGATATTCGCGATCTGTCTCAAGATGTAATTGCCCACATGATCGAACAGCTGCGCCGCAAGATTGAAACAGTCGCTGTGACTAGCCGCACCCGCATTCGGATCAAACCAGAGCTTCAGGTAGAGCCTACCCCAGCAGCTGCCAATGTGCAGGCGCTGATTGTCGAAAGCTGTGAAGAGCTAGACTTGAGCTACACCCATCTGCCGAGCCGCGCTAGTCATGACGCCCAAGAGATCGGTCGCTTTACGGATATGGGCATGATCTTTGTCCCGAGCAAAGAAGGCATTAGCCACTCAAGTGACGAATACACCTCGCCGGAGCAATGTACGAAAGGCGCTAATGTCCTGCTGCGCACACTGCTTAAACTGGATCGGGTTTACCGTTAGCAACAACAGTAACCGTGAGGGATAGCGATCAGTCTTAAGTGAGAGCTTTTGTAAGACTCGAATTCAGGACAATTCTTACGAAAATCTAGAATAATTCAAAATCTGTATCTCAAAATACATTTCAACTGTGCACAGCGCCCTAAATTGTATACAACGCGAAAAGCGCTGATTTTTTTTACAGACGGCTCAGAAAACAGATACGCAGTCACTTAGAACCGGTTTAAAGTTGTTGACTGCTTGGATTTAGATTAACTAGCGGATGTTTTTGTAGTCGCTTTAGCAAAAGCGACTTGCTCTCGTATCCTGCATACTGATTTTTTGTTTTTACCGGGAAAGGCTCTATTCGAGCAGATCTCCTCATTTTTTACCCATTCATCCTTATCAATTCTATGTTTTGGAAATTTCAGCTATGAGCCATCCTGAAATGATTACCAACGAGCCAACAACCCCTGATACGGTTTTAGGCTCGGGAACGACCATTAAATCAGATCTAATCTATGGGTTAGAAGATCGCCCGCCTTTTGTAGATGCTGCCTTTGCCGCTATTCAGCATGTTTTTGCTTGTTTTGTCGGGATTATTACGCCTTCTTTGATTATCGGTGGAGCCCTCGGCTTAGAACCCTCTGATGGCGCTTATCTCGTCAGCATGTCTTTATTCGTCTCTGGCATTGCGACTTTCATTCAAGCCAAAAGAATTGGGCCAGTTGGCTCAGGGTTACTGAGCGTTCAGGGTACTAGCTTTGCTTTTATTGGCCCGATCATCGCAGCGGGCACAGCAGTAACGGCTGCCGGTGGCACGCCACAAAATGCTTTGGGCACTATTTTTGGTCTGTGCTTTTTGGGCTCATTTGTTGAAATGTTCTTGAGTCAGTTTATTCAATTTGCCAGCAAAATTATTACGCCTTTAGTTACCGGCATTGTGGTTACCTTAATTGGACTGACGCTAATCAATACTGGGATTACAAGCATGGGGGGTGGCTTTGCCTCCAAAGAAGCCGGTACTTTCGGAAGCCCTCAGCACTTGTTTTTATCTTGTCTTGTGCTAGCTATCATTGTTGTTCTAAACAGCCTGTCTAGCAGCTTTTTGCGGATGTCTTCGGTGGCGATCGCCCTAATTGTTGGCTACCTTATCGCGATCCCAATGGGGCTAGTCAATTTTAGCAACTTGGCCAATCTGTCACTGGTTACTGTCCCGATTCCATTTAGGTACGGATTTGGGTTTAATCTCGCGGCGTTTATTCCTTTTGCATTTCTGTTTTTAATTACGACCATCGAGTCAACAGGTGACTTGACCGCAACATCGCTCTTAACCGGTGAGCCCATTAGCGGCCCGGTTTATATGCGGCGAATTAAGGGGGGGATTTTGGGCGATGGAATCAACTCAGCGCTGGCAGCTTTTTTCAATACCTTTCCTAACACCACGTTTAGCCAAAACAACGGCGTAATTCAGCTCACGGGTATTGGCAGTCGATATGTGGGCTACTTTATTGCCGTTGTTTTTGTAATTTTGGGCTTAGTGCCTGTAGTAGCAGGCGTGTTTCAAACAATTCCTCAACCGGTGCTAGGCGGAGCCACCATTATTATGTTCGGCACGGTTGCGGTTGCGGGTGTAAAAATAATCTCTCAAGTGAACCTCGATAAGCGAGCTTCAATTATCTTAGCGACCTCACTAGGGCTGGGTTTGGGCGTCAGTGTTGTGCCTGATATTTTGTCTCAAATGCCTACGCTAATCAAGAGTGTTTTCTCATCAGGCATTAGTACTGGCGGGCTGACTGCTTTGATCCTTAATATGCTCCTACCTGGATCGAGAGAGTAAGTCTTCTCATTTAAGAATCTCGACTGTTAGCTACTGCTTTTTGCTTAGAAACTCGAATCTCTGTAGAGTCAGTTGATTGGTCTCTACAGAGATTTGTTGTTTTTCAGTGTTTTTTGGTGTTGTGTTAATAGAGACTTAATGTTGTTCTTGATACAATGATGACTTTTTGAGTCTGATATTTTTTTTAACAAGAGAGTATTTTAAAAAGGTGTGTGAGGAGAATTATCATGAAGAAGATCTCCGTTTGTAGAGCGGGGAAAAGTTCTGCTTTTCTCTGTGGATCGCTAAGTTTAGGGCTTTTGAGCATAGGCATTTGCTTTGGCCTGCTATCAAAAGATGGTTTGGCTGTTGAGGCTGAGGGCAATGGCATATCTGAAATAGAAATATCTGAAGCAGCCGGAATATCAGAAGCCTCTATTATCGTTTCTAATGTTTCTGATTCAGAGCCGACTCTAGAGAATTCTGTTCCTCTGGCTGTTCCTCTGGCTGTTCCTCTGGCCGCACCTCTAAACCCCGATGAAATTGCTCAAGTTACCGGCGTCTCTGAGCTTTCTGATGTACAGCCAGATGATTGGGCTTTTACGGCACTTCAGCGACTCGTGGAAGAATATGGCTGTTTGGAAGGCTATCCAGATAGAACTTTTCGCGGCAATCGGGCGCTGACTCGCTATGAGTTTGCAGCCGGGTTGAATGCCTGCTTGGATGTTGTCCTTCAGCTCATAGGTGGCACAGATAATCTAGACGAGCTGCGACGCTTGCAGGAAGAATTTGCGGCTGAATTGGCGGTGGTGCGATCGCAAGTAGACACCCTAGAAGCCAACGTCGCCGGACTCCGCGACAATCAATTTTCAACTACAACAAAATTTAGCGGTCAGGTCTTCGCGCATTTGAACTATGCCACAGCTGGCGGCGACATTCGCACCGAAAGAGCCCTTCTCGACAACCCGTTTGCAGGCGGCAGAGATGCAGGCGGTAATCCTTTAGTTCAAACGGTCATCGACAACCCTGCACCGATATTTACCTATTTAGCTTGGCTCAACTTTGCCACCTCTTTCACCGGCAAAGATCGTCTGCAATTGCAGCTAGCAGCCGGTGATGGCAGTGCCCCCGCTAACGTATTTACCTCAGCCGGGCTGCTAAACACCTACGGTACGCCATTTACCCTATCGAGGGTACAACAGGATAATGTGCCGGTGGTTCGAGAGCTATATTATTCTTTCCCAGTTGGCGATCAGCTCTCTGTAACCATTGGCCCTAGAGTCAACTGGTATCGGCATTTTGACGGCAACCGCTTTACCTTTTTCGTCACGGGTGCCAACAGCTTTAATTCTAGCGGCGGCACTCAGGTAAACGCGGTAGATCGCGGCGCAGGGGTAGTGGTGCAGTGGGATGCAGCTGATTGGATCGATCTGAGGTTGGGCTATTTAGCTGAAAACACCGAATTTTTGCCGGGGCCAAGATCGTCTAGCGATCCGAGCAAAGGGTTGTTTGGGGGCGCGAATACGCTGACTGGGCAGGTGAGCCTTTACCCTAGCGACAACCTCAATTTGAGATTTTTATACACGCGCTCTAATTTGGAAGCGAATGCCTTTGGGATTGTTGGCGGGGCGGTCAGTGAGCCACTGTATGGCCTTGCGGATGATGGATTTGGCGGGCCGCTGGGCAATGCGACGGCTGATACGTTCTTGTTTAACTTTGACTGGCTAGTGTCTAGAGGGTTTGGCTTGTTTGGTCGCTATAGCTACGGCAGCACGCACTTGTTCCCGACGACGGTTGGGCGAGCCAACGGGGATGTTAACGCCCAATCTATTCAGGCTGGCCTCGCATTTCCTGACTTATTTAAGCCGGGCGCTCTGGCGACAATTTCGTATCTTCAGCCGTTTGAAGTTCTCGATGGTCGGAACTTCTTGGTTGCTGGTGGCGGCAATGGCGGGGTTCAAAAAGAAGTAGAGGCTACTTATCGATATCCGGTATCGTCTAACTTTGCGCTCGTGCCTTCTATCTATTGGATTATGGAGGCCAATAATTTTAGCGATAATCCAGATATTTTCGTCTTTAACTTACAAGCGCAGCTCTCTTTTTAAAGAATCTATAGAATAGATAAACTACAGACAAAAAAGCACCGCGCTTCTTCTAATTTAAAGGAATTTAAAAGAGTGGCGTTTTGTCGATGTGGCTGTTGAAAAATCAGCACTTTTTCAACAGCCATATCGACGAACAGTATCGCAATAAGCCCCGACAAGTCATTTTTTGTAGTGTAGGGCTCTTTTTTGGAGTTACCGCTGCTGTCACAATCAATAAAAGTAAATGAGTCAGCGCGTGCAGTCTTGAAAAATCACCACCCTAATTAGCAATAGTAATTAATACTTAGGACTTTTGCCTGCATGAAATCTACTTCTGTTCTAGACTCGGCGCTAACTCATCCTCTGGTGCATCGTCTGGGCCGCACGTTGGGTCTATTTTCGCTGATAACAGTGGGCGCGATCGCCACCCCTTTTAGCCTTTCCTCTGCCGAAGCTGCTGTCTTTATCGGCAATACCAACGGTAACAATGTTGTCGAAGTCGATGAAGTGACCGGCAGCTTTTTAGGCGAATTTATCGCCCCTTTCTCTGGCTTTGAAAGCCCTGATGCTCTCATCTACGGCCCAGATGGCCATATCTATATCAGCAGCGGCACAAGCAAAGCCACCTCAGCGATCTATCGTTTCGATAGCCAAACAGGCGCACTGATTGACAAATTTGCCAGCGGTGGCGGCTTGTTTCGCCCCTACGGCATCGCCTTTGGCCCCGATGGCCTGCTGTACGTCAGCAGCTTTCGCTCTGATCAAATTTTGCGCTACAGCGCAACTACGGGCGCATTTGTCGATGTTTTTGCTCAGCGAGATGGCACTGACGCCGGTTTAAATGGACCCAACGGGCTGCTGTTTGGCCCCGATGGCAAGCTCTACGTCACTACCCAAGGCAGCGTTGCCGACAGTGATGGCAATCTGGCATTTTCCTTCTCCAGCCAAGTCTTGCGCTACGACATTGCTACCGGCAACAGTGAAGTCTTTGTCCCACAGCCAGCACCTTTCCCAACTAGCTTTGGCTTTGTGAGCTTTTTGGGATTGGCCATCGGCCCGCAAGATGGCGATCTCTATGTGAGTGATTTTGCAAACGGTATTCGGCGCTATGACTTTGCCACGGGCACAGAGCTAGCAGTGCTAGATACTAACTACACGGGCACTACCCCTAGCAGTAACTTTGTTGGCAGCTTGGCCTTTGGCCCCGATGATGACCTGTACTCGGTCGGCTTCAACACCAGCACCAACATTGGCTCACTGTTTAAGTTTGAGGCAGCAACAGGAAGCCCCACGCTGGTTGCCGATAGCCTGCCTGAGCTAAATCGATCCATTGGGCTGTTGTTTAGAGCGACACCGGGCAATGCGAGTGTACCGGAGCCGGGTGCGATCGCTGGCCTACTCACCCTAGGGCTACTGGGCACACAGCTCAAACGCTCATTCCAGGCTTAGAGTTGTTATTTTCTCTGTTAATCCCTACGCGCATCTCGTCACGCTGCTTTTTGCCAAATTGAAATCACTTCATCGGCGCTAGCCGCAATCAGCGTTTGATTATCCTGACAAAAAGCCAGCGCCACGATGCCCCAATCATGGGCTAGCTCAGCGATACAATCGCCGGTGTCAACCCGCCATAACGTGACTATTGGATCTTCGGTGCCTATGGCCAAAACGCCATCAGCGCTGAGAGCTAGGGCTGTAATCGGGCTAGGCGAAGTGTATAAAAGCGTGGCCTGCCTCGAATTGAGTTCAGCATCTAGGGGGTAGATTTGCACCGTGCCAGCAGAGTCGCCAACGATTAGCGCTAGCAGGGCAGAAGGCTGGGCGGAAGCAGAAGCTGATGAAAAAGCCGACGAATTGCGCAGGGCCAGGGCGATCGCTTTTCGTTCTTCCCGCTCGGGCTGAAGGCTAATCGTTTTAGCCAACTGCGCAGCGCCTTGCCGATAGCGCCACAGCTTGATAGTGCCATCGTCACTCGCACTCGCCAGCAAATCGCCGCTATTGGAAAGGGCAACAGCATTCACCCGGCGCTGATGCTGAGCTAGCTGCGCTATTGGCATTAGCGTCGCAATATCCCACAGCACAATTTGGCCAGCGGTATTGGGGCTAATGAGCTGAGCGCCATCAGCTGTGACGATTAGCGCGGTCGGCGTCCAGCCGCCTGTAGGCAAAGTATTGAGCAAGCTACGCTCAGCGCTGTCCCATTCTTTGATAGTGCCATCGCTGCTAGCGCTATAGAGCGCTCGTCCATCCGGATGAAAATGCAGCGCTGTAATCGCACCCGCATGGCCGTCGCCGATTAAACGCCGCCGCTGAAAAGTATGAATGAGCTGAGCGCTGGGCAAATGCCAAAGCCTAAGTGCGCCGTCAGTGCCGCCCGTCGCCAAAATTAAGCGGCGAGGATCAGCGCTAGGGCTAATGGCTAGCGCTTGGGTGATCCCAATGGGCTGCGTCAGGCGATCGCGCCTTTGCCAAACTTGCGGGGCGCTCACGATTACCGGCGTTGGCTGCGATAACAAAGCCCCTGGTCGCAGCGATTTGAGAAAGTTAAGCGATCGCAGTGATTTTATGGATTGCAGCGGGACCATCGAAGCTTTAGCTTTGTTCAGCAGTTGATGCGGCACATAGCGCAGCAAATTTTGTGAAAATTGCAAGTCCAACGCGACTTGATCTAGACGCTCGTAGCGCTGCTGCAAAGAGCGAGCCACCATTTGATCTAGCACTTGGGCAAAGCGATGCTCAATCGGCTGAGGCAAAAAGTCTCGCCACACCCAATCATCTTCCACCGCAGAATACAAAGAAAAGGGCTGAATCCCGGTCAATGCATACAGACAGCTCACGCCCAAGCTATAGATGTCGCTCGCAAAAGTGGCTTGCCCCCTCGCCTGTTCAGGCGCAGCATAATCAGCGCTGCCAATCACAGTAGTGGCCGGGTGGCGGCGCACCCATTTTGCCGATCCAAAGTCTACAAGCATCGGTAAGGGCTCGCTGCGTTGAGCGACCGAATCGGCTAAAACGATGTTGACAGGCTTGATATCGCGGTGAACAATGTCAAAGCTATGGACGTATTGCAGCACCGGGATTAAGGATTTTAAGAGCGATCGCACCTGAGTTTCATTCCAAGGCCCCGCTTTTTCAACGCGAGCAGCTAAATGGCTCCCCACCACCAGCGCCTGCACCCAAAACCGACCATACTCATTTTCAATTGCATCTAGCAAAGCCGGAATCTGCGGATGTTCCCCTAGCTTTCGTAACCGCGCCGTTTCTGACTGGAAGCTGATCTCTTCAGATGAAGCATCAGGATAGAGTTGCTTAATCACACAGCGAATAGGAACAGCATCGGGCTTAGTCGAGAGTTGCTGCGCTAAAAAAGTGCGCCCAAAGCCGCCCTGGCTTAAAAGCTCAATGATTTGATAGCGACCCGCTAATGTTAACGGCGCACCGCAATGCTGGCAAAAGTTTGGCCGAAAAGTGTTAGCGGTTGACAGGCTAGGAGGTACTAGCGTCTGCTGATCTGGCGCTGGAAGATTTGGGTTCTGTGGATCGAAATTTTGCGGATCGAGACTTGGCGGACCGGGACAATCAGGATTGAGACAATAAGCCATGACCTTCAGGCAACCTATAAAAGGTCTACTTCAATTTTTGTCTACATAATCCCATTTTGAATACGGCTGTGCTCGAACCGATAAACTCCAGCGACGAATGGAGCGCATTAGGTCGGAATCGCTTGGCCGGGACGAAGTTTGGCCCATTTTCCCATTTCTTCCCGATAGCTATCACAGCCAACAACGTCGTATTCAAAGCCAAATTCGTCTTCTTGAATAATGGCTTCGCCCTGCACTTCCACTTTAGGCAAGGTGATATTGGCATTGATCGTCGGATTGTGCGGCTCAAAAGCAGGCGTGAGGGTGAGATGAGGCTGCTGATGGTTTGTTTCTACGGCATGATAAGTGAGGCAGCTGTCGACGTAGTGACAATTGATGCAAATACACATCGGGCCAAACCTCCAAAGCGGTGACGGTAGGTGAGTGCGAGCTATTTTTACTGTAGCGTAAGTTTTTTGTTTCGTTTTTTTGTTTCGTTTTTTGGCTTTAGGCGGCTTAAGCTGCTCACGTTACTTCGATACTCCGATGTCACTGCGATGTTAGAGAATAGACTTTTGACGGGTCATGTTTTTGCTTGAGGTTTTGCCGTTTCCGCTTGATCGACTACCTGAATCGGCCTATTTGGTGGGTGGCAGTGTGCGCGATCGCCTGCTCAATCGACAAGCGGCCTATCTCGATCTCGACCTTGTGCTGCCGAATCGAGTAATTGAAACAGCGACCGCAATTGCCCGCGATTACCAGGCCGGATTGGTTGTGCTCGATCAATCCAGAGGCATTGTCCGCCTTGTATTTGAGCAAATGACCATAGATTTTGCGCAGCAGCAAGGCAGCAGCATTGAAGCAGATTTGCAGCAAAGAGATTTTACGATCAATGCAATAGCTTACCAGCCCCACCACCAATGCTGGCTCGACCCGCTTGGTGGGCAAGCCGACATTGCCACTCACACCATTCGGATGATCAGCGAAAAAAACTTACAAGCCGATCCGCTGCGGCTACTGCGGGCCTATCGTCAGGCTACGCAGCTCGGGTTTGAAGTTGAGCCGAATACGCAGGCCGTGATCGCCCACCTTGCGCCTTATCTCAGTCAAGTTGCCTACGAGCGCATCCGCAGCGAACTCGACGCGCTCTTGAGCCTACCGGCTGGCAATCACCAGCTCACAGCAATCTTGCAGCATCAGCTACTGACTTTTTGCCTGCCTCACTTCACAGCCGCTAGCCTTGAGCAAATGCGAGCTATCGATCAAGCCGCCCTACGGCTTAAAGCAGCCTTACCCAACTATGGCAAGCAGCTACAGGCTTGGCCAAAACCCGTGCCCGCCGGGTCTTACCGAAGCTGGATCAAAGCCGCTAAGCTCAGCCGAGCCATTAGCCCAACGCTGAAGGCAGCCGAAGCGGAGCTGACAGCGCTCACCTACAGCCGCTATGAGATCAAAGCTATTCTTACTTTACTCAAGTTGCAGCCCGCACTCAGTGCTCTGCGCCAAGGCCCCTTGGATCGATCTCAGCAGTTTTTTCTGTTTAAGTCAGCGGGCGAGTGCTTTCCGGCGGTGTCACTACTAGCCTTGGCGCAAGGGGTCGAGTTGGCCATATTGACCCCGTTAGTCAAACGGTTTTTGGATGCGAGTGATGCGATCGCCCACAGTCAACCGCTGATCACGGGCAAAGTGCTGATGGATCAGCTAGCCATCAGCCCTGGGCCAGACGTTGGCAAGCTGCTGAAAGCCGTAGAAAACGCGCAAGCAGAAGGGATTGTGCAGACTGAAGAGGAAGCGATCGCTTGGCTCAAAGCCCTCAAGGCCAAATGAATTCCTAAGCTTTACCCCTACGTGAGGGCCTACGTGGGGGGTGAGGCGTTGCTCACCCGACTGAGATCGGCCCACTTAGACGATCAGTTGCCACAGCAAAACCGTCACACCAACCGTAAACCCGTGCTGAAGCGTGAGTTTGGACCACGGCTGACGAGCAATTTTTTGGGTGAGGACAATGCTTAAAAAAGCGCCCAAAACTAGCGCCGTACCTTGTAAAAACGCGACTACAGCCGGGTGGGCTACGAGAGTCATACCCCCCGGCCCTGACCATCCCCAGGTCGCCCAAAAAACCGGCACTATCTGCCCAGCTTCTGAAAGCCCCAGCAGCAGATAGTGAGCCAGACTGGCAAAAAGCAGCAGCGGCAGATAGCCATAGGCCAGCTCTAGAAAATTTCTGTTTTGGCCAGTGCCTTGGAGGCGCGATCGCCCCTGATCGATGATGAGCGCGATCGCCCCTGGCAAAAACAGCGCGATCATCGAGGCAATTGCATGTCCTCCCCAGCTTTCCAGCAGGTGCGTATCGCCCAAAATCAGCGTCGTCAGCTGCGGCAATCGATGTAAAAACACCGCCCCCAACAGCAGCAGCAGTAGCGCCACCTCGTAGCCACTCGTCGTATGACTCGTCCACAGCTCAATCCCAGGCGGGCGCAAGTTGAGCGCTACCGACTGGTGAGGGCAAGCCTTGAGGCAGGTCATGCACAGTACACAGTTGCGATTGTCGGTGAGCTGCGCTGGGTGAGAGTAGACCGGGCAGCCGCCTGTGGCTTGGCCAATCCCTTCAGCCGGCCCGCCCTTGTAGCAGTGGTAGGTATCACAGCTCGCTGAGCAAATGCCCTGCTGCGCCCTTAGCTCCACCATCGAAAGCTTGGCAAACAGGCCATTCATCCCGCCAATCGGGCAGAGGTAGCGGCACCAAAACCGTCTTTCAAATAAAACCGAGCAGATCACTGCCCCAGCGGTGATAATCAACAGCAGCCAGCCAGAGAGATAGGCCGTATTTTCTAAATTCCACAGCTCTTCCCAGAGCAAAATCAGCGCAAAACCGCCATAGAGAATCCAGCCGCCCCAGCGCTCCGCCCATTCTCTCGGCCAGCTCTTGAGCTGACGCGGCCAGATCTTTAGCGATAAAAACTGAGCCACTTCGCCATAGATCATAAACGGACAAATGGCGCACCACAGCCGCCCCACCAAGGGAAATCCCAGCAAAATCAGCGGCCACCACCAGGCCCAAAAGAAATTGAGCGCAAAGTTTTGATCGCGCGTTTGCGGCCCCCACATCAGCACAGCCACCACAATCGGATAAAACCACAGCGTCAGCCCGTAGTTGATGCGATCTGGCCACCAAGGACTTAGCGCAAACTGCCGCAGCTTAGGATAGCCCTTGAACAGGTTAAAGCGAAAGCGCTGGCTCTGTTTTTCTTCGGCCCAAAAGACTTCTTCACTCATCACCCGGCTTTGGCCCGACTGGCTTACGGCCCGCTCCACCATGCTTTCTATCTCGGTTAAATTGCCCGGAAAATCATAGCTTTGCAGCCGTCGCAGCGCTTCTGAGGCCAGCTCGCGTTTGCCGAGCCCGCGCTGACGGCACAATAGCTGAGCAAAATAGTTCACATGAGCCTCGATATCGGCTCTGCGAACGCGCAATGGCGGCACTTTAATCTGCTTTGCGGAGCAGCGGGTAAAGTCGGGCAGGGCTTTTTCTGAAACCATCACAATCCACGCCTGCGATCGCCTCACGGGCAATGGGGCTTCGCCCTCGCGGGCCAGAGGCCGATACTGTCCCGTCCGCACCAGCTCTAAAACAGGCGCTTTTAAAGACTCTTCAAGATCCTGCACATTATTGAAAAGGAGGGTGCCTTCAGCCAGCCAAGCCAATAGCCCCGGCTGGTCGCCTTTGCCAAAGAGATCTTGCGATCGCAACGTTTCGCAATTCACCTTAATCATCGGTGCGGCTTTGTTGGCCGATCCAAAGTGAATGAGCGCAGCCAAATTGTCTTTGCCCAAACCCGGCTCACCAAAAATGAGCACTGGCTTGCGCCGCCCCTCTACCGCTTCTAGCCGAGTAGCTTCACGAATATCTTGCCGCAGCCGAGTCGCATAGCGGCTACCGCCCACCACCCCGCGCTTTACCCGCGTAACCAAATAAGACCTTAGCGCCTGCTGGCGCGCTTGCTCATAGGCGAGCTGCTCAGCCACGTCTTGAAGCTCACCGGCCAGTAGCCGCGATAGGGCTTGGCTGAGCGCAGGGAATTCATCGGCGAGCTGCTGAAATCTGGATTTATCCAGCCGCCAGAGCAGGCAGTCTGTCAGCGAAACCACGGTTTGAGTCGCGTCTGTATCGAGCAGCAGCGCCTGCAAATGCAAGATATCACCGGGGCCTAGCTCGCTCACTTGGGCCGCACTAGCGTGCTGAGTGCGATAGCTCTCTAGCTGGCCTGCTTTGACGATATACAGCGCATCGGGCGGCGTGTCTTCTAAGATCAGGCGGCGGTTAGCAGCAAAGGAGATTTCTTGCAGGCAAGGGGCGATCGCGCTGATCAGTTCTTGGGGCAGGGTTTTAAAAAGGGTGTGGGCCTGTAGCCATTGCTCAGTGTCCATAGCAGCGCTCAAAAAATAGGGCTCAACAGCACTCTACCGTTAATTTGCCGAACAACGACAAAGCCTATCCTTAACAGTGCTGATTACATTGCTGAGCGTCGAGGCCGCACATCCAACTGATGCGCTAAGCTACCGTTCGTCCAATCGAGAACATGAGATTCACTCGCAGGTACCACGCTCACCACCGATTGGCGACTCGCCATTTGAGAAGGCGGGCGCTTAATAGGACGAGAACGAGAAATCTGAGCGGCACTCGAAGCACTTGTCTTTTTGGCCGTTTCTTTTTGAGCCGTCATTTTTTGAGCCGTAGAGCGTGACACGAGCACTCGAGTTCCGGCGAGTGCTGGGGCCGACACCACGGGGCGTCGATGACGCTGACGTCGGTTTTTCACAGCTGCTGGGCTGACACGCCTGCTGCGGCCATCGAACCGCTTTGAAGCCAGTGACTTGAGCGGCGCTTTTGCGACCGTCTTCATCGGGGCTTTAATGCTAGCCACCTTGTCAGCCATCTTCAGGCTGGGTGATTTAGTAGCCGTCGATTTAGCGCTCGTAATTTTGGTCGCAGCTAGCCTCGCAGCAGGCGTTTTTGAAGATAGCAGCGAAACAGGCCGGGACTTACGAACAGAGTCATTTGCCTCTCTGCGTGCGGCTTGACGCGATCGCGCCGCAGCTAGTCGCACCATCGCTCGTCGCCGTGACATCACTAAGCAGCCCGTCGCACAGGTACCCACTAGCAATCCCAACGGCCAAACCGGAAAGTCCGACTGGGTTGAAGCCGCCGTAGATTCAGGGGCCACTACCGTCTCTGCGACTAGAGGATCTACACGGGTAGCCCCAATTTCAGCATCCCCCTGCTCAACATTGAGAAAGCTCGTAGCGGGTTTATTGGCCGCTGCATCTAGCGCCGGTTCAGGCAGTGCCATCGTCAGCCTTTTGGGGCTAATCAATCCATCTAAAGCCATCCCAGCACTTGCAACTGATACCAGCCAAAATCCAGCTACCAAAACCCACGGCCTGACTAAAACCAAATTAAACGCAAGTCGAGAGCTTTTAGAGTCTTGATTAAATACTCGACTCAGGGGATTAGCAATGGCCAGTGGTTGCTTTGCAGGACGACTCGAATTGATTGAATGGATTGAATTGACTAGATGGGGCTTACGCCTGCTTGAAGATTGAGTATTTTGAAGCTTTAAAAACTGTACCTTCAGCTTTTGCAACGGCAGCTTTTTCAGATTTAGAGCCCGTAAGGAAAGCTTCATATTGTTCAATCTCTCTGACGGCCTAGTCATATAAAAGGATTCCTCTAAAGAGCCTTTCGTCTAAAAAGATAACGGAATTGTAGAGGCATATTAGACGATTGGCTAGCATTAAGCTAATTTTTCTGCAAACTTCTGCAATCTAGCAGCCTAAAAACCCTATTCTTCGTCGATTTTCGGCTTGATTTTTACAGTTGATAAGGAGCTATCTCATTATCGCAATTCCAAAGCCGGCACGTACTTTCCCGGATCTTCCGCCACCCAGCCAGCGGTTGAATTAGTGCGCACCTCAAAGTACAAATAGCCTGGGGCATCTTTACCGACAGGGCCAATCGGTGTCGCTGTATTCACAGTTTGCCCTAATGCCACCGAAAGATCACTTAAGTTGGCATATCGAGTTTGTAAACCCTGGTCGTGATTGATCACAACCATCAGCCCGTAGCCTGCTCTCTCGCCCGCAAAAGCAACCGTGCCACTAGCGACTGCAACAGCTGTATTAGGCGTAGGAATGGCAAAGGCGATCCCACTATTAAAAACCAACTCATTGCGATCAGTGTGAGGCTGCCAGCCGTAGCTAATCGCAATATCTGCGGGCGAGGCCAACGGATAGCCTGAAAGCTGAGCAACGACCGGTCGATTGCCCACCGCAGCCAAATTCCCAGGGATAAAAATGCGGCTAGGAACAGTGGCCGTGCAGCCATTGATCTCAAAGAGTAAGTCAGCTCGACTGCTGTATCTCTCGGCTAAAGATTGCCAGCTCTCACCCGCCGAGACTGAAGCGACTAACCCGTCAAAAGGCGGAATCACAAGACTGGCACCGGCGGCTAGACCGCTGCTAGCTGAGCTGCCGATCTGTGGATTGAACCGAGTCAGCGTCGTGGGCTGCAATCGGTAAGCTGCGGCTACGCTAGCCAACGTATCGCCAGCAGCGACTCGATGCGTTTGCATTTGATCCAAAGCGGCAGGACAGCTAGCGCTAGCTGGTAAGCCTTGGCCTAAAAACCAGATTTGAGTGATCAGAGCAATTAAGCCCGTCAAACTAGATGTGGCACGGCCCTGATAGAGCATATTTAAATATCTGGGCAGGTTAGGAGCGTAATTCATAATGTGATTTACAAGGTTATGCAGGCATATCAGCACCGCTTTTGATGTTAGCTCATAGAGATTCGATGCCTGAGCGTTTGCAGATCCTTTAAGATGACAGAGCTAGCGAATGTGAGCAAGACACTTTTTCGTATGCCAACTTTTTGCTTCTCCATATATTAAGTTTTTATTTTTTAATCAGGAAGATTCAGAATCATGAGGGTTTTTCCTAAGTATCTGGGGTTTGGCGGGCTGCTGTTGCTAGTAGGTATCAGTGCAGGCTGGGCTGGACATACTTATGTAGAGAGCCGTACAGCTGGGCGACAACCCTTATTTGAGCAGCCTTTACCCACCGCAATTCCAGCCGTTCAAGAAGCAACGACGCCAGCCGTGCTGCCCTCTAGCTCACCGATAGATGCTAATTTCATCGCCACTGCGGTCAATCGGGTGGGGCCGAGCGTAGTGCGCATTGATGCCTCGCGCTCAGTTCGAGGGGATGACCCGGCAAAGCACCGATTATTTGATCGTTTTTTTGGGGAGGAGCTGCCTGATGGGCCTTCAGGGTTGCCAGGACCGTATCGAGGGCCAGAAAATCTTGAGCGAGGGACGGGGTCTGGATTTATTTTGACGGCAGATGGCAAGCTGCTGACCAATGCGCATGTGATTGAAGGAGCCGATACGGTAATGGTGACGCTTAAAGATGGCCGCACCTTTACCGGAGAAGTGATGGGCGCTGATCCGGTGACAGATGTGGCGGCGATCAAAATTGAGGCCAATGATCTACCGGTTGCGCCGTTAGGGACGACCGCAAATCTTTCGCCAGGGCAGTGGGCGATCGCTATCGGCAATCCATTAGGGCTCGACAATACCGTGACCGCAGGCATCATCAGCGCCTTAGATCGCACCAGCACCCAAGTGGGCATTACTGAAAAGCGCGTGCAGTTCATTCAAACTGATGCGGCGATTAATCCGGGCAACTCTGGGGGGCCATTGCTCAATGCCCAAGGTGAAGTCATTGGCATGAATACGGCGATTAGAGCCAACGCGCAAGGGCTTGGCTTTGCGATTCCGATTGAGACGGCTAAGCGAATTTTCGATCAGCTTTTTGAAACTGGTGAGGTGCAGCATCCTTACTTAGGAATTCAAATGGTGAATTTGGATAAAGAGATGCGCGATCGCCTCAATCAAGATCCAGTGCTAGATGTCAAAATCAACGAAGAGCGTGGCGTCGTAATCGTACGCGTTATGCCTAGTACCCCGGCCGAAACAGCGGGCCTAAAGACGGGCGATATTATCAAGCGCATCAATCAAATAGAAATCGTTAACGTTACTGACGTTCAGATGCAAGTAGAGCGCAACGGCATCAAAGATTCACTGCGAGTCGAGATTGTGCGCCAAGGCCAAGTCCAAACCATCGACATTAAGCCCACCGCTTTACCCCCAGAACTTCAATAGGTTAGCCCATCAGTAAGGTGAAAAAGCTTAGCGCTGCCTTTCTCCAGAGCCTTTATCAGATCCTTCATCCAGCCTCTTCTCTAAGCCCCTTCTTCAAGCGCTTTCTTCGAGATCACTCTCCAAATCCAACGAGCCAGATAGAGTTGTCTCTAGCTCCATGCGCTGCTCCATCTGCCGCAGAAAATAGCCTGTCATCATAGCTGAAGCTAGCAGTCCAGCAAGATTTTCTCGATCAGTGCTGACCTGCACGCTAAACCCGTCCGCAGGTAATACACCCACCAGTCCCTGCACATTGTGAGAAATGATCTGCTTAATCTCACCGCTGACTGATTGAGCAACCCGACTCAGTACTTCGGGCGGCTGGTGCTGCAAGTAATTCAGCAGCTCGTTAGATTTAACATCTTCTGAATTTAAGCTAGTGAAGTCTGCACTTTCGGGATTAAAGACCATAGAAATATTGCATAGCTGACGTTAGCTTAACCACTGATAGCTTCGATCAGAATGAGTAAATCTCCATACGCCCCAAAAAATAGGTGTTTAGGAGCGCTCATTCCTTAAAAAAATCTGTGATATTCGTTAAGCGGCTATTGACAGCTTAACGAATAATGGGACGAATCGGCAGGTGAATGCATATTCGGTGAAAAAGGGGAGGTGCTCAACCGTCGTTAGCCATCGTTAGCCGTGGTTAAGGCCGCGATTTTGAATCGGTCATGCTTCATCAGACATCCCTGACGCTGACATTTGGCTAAGGGCATCATTAATCGCCCTATCAGAAAGCACTGGTTCAAGCTGCTGAGCTGCCGCTTCGAGCGCATCATTTTCGGTGAGTTCGTCTGTTGACTCATTGCTCGAATTGCTGACAAAATCGTCTATGGAATCTGTGGCTTCACCTTTTTCAGAATCGGCCTCAGCGCTATTGAGCAGTTCTCCACCTTCAATTGGCTGGGGCAGTCGGAGGTTGCTAATTTGCGGCAGCTGGTCAATTTCAAAGTGTTGATAAAACTTTTCAGTAATTTGTAGCCACGATGAGCGCCCGTCAGCCTGGCGACGCTTTTTGACAAAGCCTTGCTCTACGAGATCCGGCACATGCTGATACACCCCCGATCCGCGTAAATCGACCAGCTCACTTTGCGCAATCGGGCCGCGCCGAGCGATCGCTGCCAATGTCCGCAAAGCGCCAAGCCCAATATCTAGCGGCACAATGCTATCGACCAAGGGCTTGTACAGCTCTCTAAGCTGAAGGGTGTAGCCCGCTTCGGTTTCGGCAATTTCTAAGGCGCCTTCGCGGTGGGCGTATTCTCCCATTAGATCAATCAGCCCTTCGGCAGCAGTATCTTGATCGCACTTCGCAAACTCCGCAATTTGAGCAATGCTCAAAGGCTGGGCTTTGAGATAAAGAATCGCTTCAATCGTGTTAGCAAGCCGAGACATAATTGCTGTCCACTTAAATCCATCTGTTGTGCTGAACTTGATTCATGATTGGCTGCTAATGGACTCACGGATTGCCCCCTCAATCCAAATCAATCTAAATTACGGCCCGTCAGCTCCACAAAAATATCCTCTAAGTTGGCAGGCCGCGTCATCATCCCGGTTTTATCCGGTTGCTGATCGAGGTAGTGGTTGGCTTCGCCTAGCGTCGGAAAAAATAAATACTCCCAGCGATCGCCCTTTTGCTTCATCACAATGCCCTCTCCGTGCTTCTGGCGCAGCTCGGCTAAAGTGCCGCTCTCAATCAGCTGACCTTTATCTAGGATGCCGATGCGATCGCACAAATACTCCACTTCTTCCATATAGTGCGTCGTCAGCAGCATCGTTATGCCCTTTTCTTTATTCAGCTCTCGAATAATCTCCCACAGCCGCCGCCGCGTTTGCGGATCGAGCCCAACGGTAGGCTCATCCAAAAATAAAATACTCGGATTGTGCAGCAGCGCCCGTGCAATTTGCAGTCGTCGCTTGAGACCTCCAGAAAGGGTTTTGGCTTTGTCGTGGGTGCGATCGCTCAGTCCCATATACGCCAGCCAGCGGTCAATATCTGCCTGCCGCTGCGCCGCCGGAATATGGTGCATCCGCCCATGAAACTCCATATTCTCCCAAACCGTCAGATCCGCATCTACGCTAATCTGCTGAAGCACCACTCCAATTTGCCTACGCACCTGAGCGGGCTGACGGCTAACGTCATAGCCCGCCACCACAATATCGCCCTGGGTCTGCTGCACCAGCGTTGTCAGCATCCGAATCGTTGTCGATTTTCCAGCTCCATTCGGCCCCAACAGCCCAAACACCTCCCCCGGATAAATCGCCAGCGACAAATCGTTAACGACACAAATATTGTCATAAACTTTATGAACATTTTGTAATGAGACTGCCGCCACCATCGCTTTAGATCCAAATTGTCTTTATTAGCCTATAGCAATCAATCCATCTAATGCGAGCTAGAATCTACAACCAAGTCCTTTTCCTGCGCAATGCCGACGTGCCTCCCTTCAAAAAGAAAGGCCCCATCGTTCGCAATAGCTACTTTTGGGCACTCAAATCAATTGCGGATCGGGCCCCGTTTGAAAAGGAATGGGAATTTGAAGAGCGCGTGTGGCTAGCGCTGACCCGAATGCTCACTGCTTTTGCCGAATCCGGCTATTTGGGGCTGAGGGAAACCCAGCTCGAATTTGAACTAGATGAAGAAATTCCAGATGTGCTTAAGCCGATGGCAACTTGGTACGATCCATCTGACTACACCGAATCAAATGACCCTGATCAAACTGACAGTTCCTCCTGGAACTAGGTAATCCCTTCAAATATTCATAAAAATAAAACTAAAAGCGCAGGTGTTAGACATCGCAATGACTATCACCTGCGCTTTCAAATCCTTGTGCAGTCATGAAGACTACATCAAACCAAGTTGTGCCAAAATGCCTTTACCAGAGACGTACTCAGTCACAAGTGCTGCAACAAAGCCAATCATCGCCAAACGACCATTCCAAGTTTCAGCAAACTCAGTAAAGCCGATTTTTCCACTAGGTGTTTCACTCATTAGCTCTTTCCTCGTTGGTTGTATTCACGCCTGCCTACAGATCGAAAGCCCCTACGGACTTACTCTATTAACAGTTGTAAATAAATGTTAATAGATTTAAACCGAACTTGCCATGTTTCTAAATACTTTTTTTGAAATATTCAGCAATATCTATTCTCAAGGTCCTTGCCATAACGTCAGGGTTTGAGCTGTGGCCTAAGAATTTTGAACTAGCGACTCACTCGCTGTGCCATCTAAATTCTCCTGCTCTTTGTCTAATCGGCGCTTGCGGGCATAGAGCTGAATTGAAATTACAAAAGACAACACTAGCCCCGCGATTAGCCAAGTAGTGGCATTGGTCGGAAAGCTACTTTGAAAAATCACCAGCATCACAATGGTGACCAATAACAGCGTGGGCCCTTCGTTCAGTGCCCGCAATTGCTTTGGCCCCCATTTGCACTCGCCTATCGCCAGCTGTTTGCGCAGCTTAGCGCAGTACAGATGATAGATCACAAGCACCGCTACAAAGCCTAGCTTGGCATGCATCCAGCCTTCATGCAGCACTTCCGGACGCTGCCACAAAAGCCCTGCGGCCATTATCAGCGTCAGCAGCATTCCCGGCGTTGTGATAATTTTCAGCAGTCGCGTTTCCATAATCGCGTACTGATTTTGCAAAATGCTGCGAGCCGGTTCAGGTTCAGCTTCAGCCTCTACATGGTAAATAAAGAGCCGCACCAGATAAAACAGGCCCGCGAACCAAACCACGACTCCAACAATGTGAAATGCCTTGAACCAGTAATAAGCCATTAAGTTAGGTCTACATAAGCCGAGATTATCCCCTTTATTTTCCGCTAGCAGCTTATATTTTGATCGCCTAGCTCATAGGTTCTTAATGTTATTTCAGTTGGATTCGTTGCTATGCCCCCGTCGCCTTTGCCCTCAGCGCCCATCACTTGGCACTCTGTCAGCACCTATGAAGACATTCTCTACCACAAGGCCGATGGCATCGCCAAAATTACGATCAACCGCCCTCATAAACGCAATGCTTTTCGGCCTAAAACAGTCTTTGAAATGTATGATGCCTTCTGCAATGCGCGCGAAGATACCTCGATTGGGGTCGTGCTGCTCACCGGCATAGGACCCCATACCGATGGCAAGTATGCGTTTTGTTCCGGTGGTGATCAGAGTGTGCGCGGTCAGGCAGGCTATGTCGGTGAAGATGGCGTGCCCCGGCTCAACGTGTTGGATTTGCAGCGGCTGATTCGCTCGATGCCGAAGGTGGTGATTGCGTTGGTGGCAGGTTACGCGATCGGGGGCGGGCATGTGCTACATCTCGTTTGTGACTTAAGCATTGCCGCAGACAATGCCATTTTTGGCCAAACCGGCCCCAAGGTCGGGAGCTTTGATGGCGGCTTTGGAGCAAGCTACATGGCTCGCATTGTTGGCCAAAAAAAAGCCCGTGAAATTTGGTTTCTCTGCCGTCAGTACAGCGCTCAAGAAGCCTTAGATATGGGGCTTGTCAATACGGTGGTGCCGATTGATCGACTAGAAGCAGAAGGCGTACAGTGGGCTCAAGAAATTTTGAGCAAAAGCCCGATTGCGATTCGTTGCCTAAAGTCAGCGTTTAATGCTGATTGTGATGGGCAAGCCGGACTTCAGGAGCTAGCCGGAAACGCAACGCTACTTTACTACCTCAGCGAGGAAGGTGCTGAAGGAAAGCAAGCCTTTTTGGAAAAGCGTGAGCCTAACTTTAGACAGTATCCCTGGTTGCCCTAGAGGGTACTGCCGAGCCTGAGGAGCTGAATTGAATTGCTCTAACCAAGGTGAACTCAAAGGTGAAGTCAAAGGTGAAGTCAGATGAATCGAATAAAAAATCAGCTAGAAAATATTGCACAAAAAGCAACTATAGATATGGACGACTAGCCCAGGAAATTTACCTTTTTTACTAAAGCTTAATTAGGTAGTTATTGATAAGAAACCATCAGTGGGATCACTGTTTTTTTACTATCACAAAAAATCATCTATTAGACAGAGGTCATTATCGAATTAACAGTAGGAATTAACCGGTTGAACTAATCGCAAAAGCAGGTAAAGGTGGCGATGTTTTAGCTGCCGACCATTCAGTAATCTCCCCTACGCTTGGAGAATGTTGAGCGGTGGGTTGAAAGGGTGAAACGGCCAGACAGCAAGCTTTCCAATGAGAGTCAACCGGCACATTGAGCTGCGTGCACTGGCCACCGCGTCGCCCTTCGTGATTGTAAAAACGACAGAGCCCACAGCGAGATGTTTCACACCTTGAAATAGACTTTGAAACAGACATAATTAAGTTTTTAAAGGGTTGTTTTGTACATCTTTATGATGACTTAATTTAGAAACTCAATTATGAGAATTAAAAGACCCAAATGTGTTGATTTAACAAGCAGACAGGTGGCCTATGGTGTGTTGGCAACTTTAGATTTTCTTTAGATTTGGTTCAAAAAGAGATACACGTTTAGCAGCAAGGGATAACGTGTCTTAGAGGATGGAGATCGCCAGGGGGATCAACCAAAGTAGATTGTTCGCCCTTCAGCTTGCCCACGATCGTGTCTTAGAAGATGGAGATCGCCAGGGGGATCAACTCCTAAAATTATTTTTTGTGCAATAGGCCGTTGAGCAGATTTTGTAAGTTAAAAGGGTTGAGATCACATTTGATGTCTGATTAGATTTGTCTCGACCTCAATATTCTTCGTGAACTATTTTTTACAGATTATTTTTGCGAATCTATGCGTGAAGTTTTTTAATGTCGGTGGCTTAGATTGCCATCAGCGACGGCTGAGTGACTGCCATTGTTTGGTGGCGCATAGGGCGCAAATAGCCCAGCGATCCAGCTCTCCTTGAGGACAGCGGCAGCGGCATTGTGAGCAAATAGCTTGTGTAGACTGAATTTGTCGTATGGTACTAGCCCATCGCTGAAAGGCTTCGATGGGCGTTTTGGGACTGGCAGCGATCGCGTCTAGGTTCGTCACTTCACCGATATAGCTAGGGTGCTGAGCGGCGATAACACTGGCTGGGTTTAAGCTAGGCAGCGCTTGTGCCCACTGCGCACTCGAAAATCGGATACCTTTGAGCGGCTGATGTTGATGGCGGTTGAGCTTGCTCAAAATATGTAGGCGCTCATAGGCCAGCGTTTGTGCCCAGGCGGCCGTTGCGGTTGCGACATAGAGCGTACCGCGTTGAATATTGATGGGCCGAGTTTTTCGCGCAACTGCATACCCCACTGCTTTAGGCCAGTGCTGTAACACCTGGCGAAATTGTCTTTGAGTCTGCCAGCTTGCCTGATTTTCTAAGCCCTGGATTAAGCCCTCTAAGCTTTCTAAGACCATTCATCAACTCCCGTGTAAATTCAGTATGTTTAGCATTGATATTCGCCTTTGATTAATATAGTTTGATTGGTCTATGGACTTGATCTCCTTGCACAGCAGGCGACTGTAATGACTAATCGGCACGCTTCTAGTACTTTGGCTCCTCCTTTAAGCGCTGTTCTTGGCAGCCTTAATGTCGATTTAGAAGCCGAGCTAAACCGCTATCGCCGCAATCGTCCCCTGAGCCCGCAGCCTAACGATAGTGATGATTTGTTTTCAGACTTAGAGGATCCAGCGTTTGATCTAGACGCGATTGAGGCGGCAGTTCAGGTCTCGGCTGACATGCCACCCCCGGTGCCGCGTAATCGCAAGCTGTTTCCGGCCATACCTCCTGATCGATCAGATCTATCAGGAGCGTTGCTGGTCACCTCAGCTCAGGTGATGCAGAATGATCGTTCCACTCATGATTCTAATGATCTAAAGAGTTTGGGTGAGCCGTTATTGACCGATGCAATTCAAGGTGCCAATCCAGCGATCACGCCGACCTCCTACCTAGATTCCTCCGAAAAGCTCATCGAGAGCCTGTCAGAAGTTCCACCGATGCCTGAGCCAATCAGCGCAGCCTTTCAACCCCAACGCAAAACCGTATCTCTATTAGCTGGTGTCATTTTAGGACTTGGCGGACTAGTTGCTGGGTTAGGCGCTAGCTATTTAATGTCCAATCCGCAGGTGGCTCAGCGTGTCCTCGAGGGACTAAGCGGAAGAGAAGAGGCTGTCGCAACGGTTCCTCAAAAAACCTTTGACCCGCCGGGACCCGATTTATCTGCCGAAGAATTTGTCGATATCAATATTAGCAATCTCAGCTCACTGCACATGCCCCAGTCAGCTTTTGATCCACAAGCCGCACCACCGGGCCTTTCATCGGGCCTTTCATCGGGCGGATCTCAAGCACTTCCCGCTTTACCATCGGCCTCAGCCGCCCTGCCACCTGTTGCCAATCAGCCTACTAGCCTCACCCAGGGCAGCCTCCAAGCAGCCGTGATTCCAGCCAATGCCACCTATTACGTCACCGTGCCTTTTACTACTGATCAAGCCCTCTTGAGCATTCGTCAATCGGTCGCAGAAGCCTTTGTCCGGCAGTTCAAAACTGGCAGCCAAATACAGCTAGCTGCTTTTGACGATCTCGCCTCGGCTCAGCAGTTTATTGAAGAGGTTAAAGCCCAAGGCATTACTGCGCAGGTGTACGGGCCGACAGATGAATAAACGCTCATGCCTGAAACCAAAGAACCTTGCTATGCTGCTTATTAGGTCGAATTTTTAGCTACTGACAGCCGGTATGGTATGGAACTGCTCAATCGTATCTCTCGCTTGGTGCAAGCCAATATCAATAGCTTAGTCAAGGGTGCTGAAGACCCTGAAAAGGCATTGCAGCAGGCCGTGCTTGAGATGCAGCAAGATTTAGTCTCACTTAGGCAGGCGGTTGCTCAGGCGATCGCTACCCAAAAACGCACTGAACGGCAGTCACAGCAAGCGCTTGGCATCGCCGAAGAGTGGTATAGCCGCGCTCAAATGGCTTTGCAAAAGGGAGAAGAGGCTACAGCCCGCGAAGCCCTTACCCGCAGCCAAACTTACCGCCAAACCGCACAGACCCTCAGCGCCCAAATCACGCAACAAACAGCAATTGTCCAAACGCTCAAAACCAACCTGTTTACCCTAGAGCACAAGATTGCCGACGCCCGCACCCAAAAAGACATGTACATTGCCCGTGCCCGCGCTGCTCAATCAAGCGTAAGACTCAACGAAATCCTCACCAAAGTCGGCAATGCAGGTGCCACTAATGCCTTTGAGCGCATGGAATCTCGCGTTTTAGATTTAGAAGCGCAGGCCGAAATTGCCGATGCGTTGGCAATTGACCCCCTAGATAAGCAATTTTCACAAATGGAAAAGCAGCTTCAGATAGATCGCCAGATGGCTCAAATGAAGGCCCAGATTAAGGGCAACTAAAGCTATTCTGCCGTCAATCTGGCATTAGTTTGACACAATCGGAGCCCACCAACTCAGAGAATTCTGGGCAATTGCCTCTAGCTCTATCCCCTATAAACGGGCAGCGTAAAGTGAAAGCAGCTTCCCTCACCCTTTTTAGAATCTACCCAGATCTGTCCATAGTGAGCCCGCACGATCTGCTGACAAAGTGCCAAGCCGAGACCATAGCCATCCTTACGCTGATCGCGCTTAAGCCGAAAATTCTCCTCAAAAATCACCTTTTGATGATTTCGAGGAATGCCAGGGCCGGTGTCTCGAATGCTCACCTGCACTTTTTCGGTGGTGCGATGCAGCGCCGTAATTCCAATTTTGCCGTGAGCCGGGGTGTATTTGATCGCATTGTCAATCAGATTTGTCAGCACCCGCTGCACTTGATTTGCATCGGCATATACAAAAGGTAAATCTTGCGGAATATCAGTCTCGAGGCTTTGCTTTTTATGGCTTAGCTTAGCCTGAAAAGAATCCATCACTTGCAGACACAGCGCCTGCAAGTCTAGTTGATGAGGGGCCACTTCTAGATTAGCGCTAGAGCCTCTCGCTGCCTGTAAAATGTCGGTGATCATACTGTTGATCGTCCGAATTTGCACCTTAGTCGTTTTGATTAGGTGAGCTATTAGCTTTGGGGTCAACTTTTCGGCCCGTCGATTGTTCGGATCATAGGCTAGCTCTAGGGTTTCTAGCGAGATCGAAGCCGCAGTGAGTGGGTTTCTCAAGTCATGCGCCATCATCGCAATGATGTGATCTTTAAAGGTCAATTGCGATATCAGGTTTTCTTTTTCCTGCTCTAGCCGAAAAATCTCATCGGAGAGTCGCAAAATTTCTGTAGATTGAGCCACTGCATCGACGGTGATCCTGCGGCTGGCGTCATTTGTTTGTTTGCCTACTGTAGCGGCGGCAGATTCTTCAATCTCTCGCTGCCAGCGAGGCCACCAGTACTCTAATTGAGTAGAAATGTCGCTGCCCGTCAAGATTTGATGCCGGTCGGCGGATACTTTAATCAACGCTGGCGTGGCCACTAGCTTAAAGTGTTCGGCCAGATACGGCTGATTAGTGACATCGACAATTTCCAAGCTGATCTGATGTTTGTTCATCAGATCTAGGCTCATCAATTCCTTCAGGTGCTGGCGAATCTGGCGAATCTGTTCACTCGAACGAGGCCGTTTATCAATAAACAGCAAAAGTTTAAAGGGCACAGTGATCTGGGGCGAAACGGCCATATCAGGCTCTATTTAGCTTCCTAATACGCTTTTTTGATAATCAAATATCTACCATACCCTTTGACAAATTCTTTGCACAAGCACTCTCATCGCCGCGAGAGGTACGGCCCACGGAAACTGAGGCCGAGCCCTAAATGCTTGGGAAACATAGCAAAAAACGTAGGCTACGGGTTTTGCTAACTTTAATTGATACTAGCTGTAACTGATATTTATAAAGGTAAAAGATTCAACGGTGGAATTCAAAGTGAAAGAGTGTAGTCCTTCATATCATCAATCTTCTGATGACAAGTGGTGGCTATGGATTAAAGGCACGATCGCACCTCCCGTAACATCGATGGGTTTTATCCTTGAAGCGTCAATGACCGCGATCTTGAACTGCTGGCCATCTGCCAAGCTAAAATCTGCCAAGCTAAAGCCGCTAATTTAAAAACAAAATTTTGCCGCTACAATAAATGGAAAATAAGACCCGCGCCCTAGCATACAGTACGCTTTGGGCACGGGCAGGATGCCTGAGAAGTAGTAACAGAAGTGACGGCTACCGAAGGGCATTTTTCTAAGAAACTATTGAAGGGCATGCAAGGCAGGTGGTGTGAACGCGGCAGAACAGGCATCTACGATTGAATTTACCAGCAAAATTGCAGCCATCGTAGGGCTATTTAAGTCAGAACTGCCTGACTTGCGCGCCGATCTCAAACCCTGGGCAGATGATCCTGAAACTCAAGATCTAATCGATCCGCACTCAGTCGATATTGGATTTCACTTTCCAGGCGTTAGTCGGCCATTTCAATGCCGCAGCTTACTCATTCAAATTCGTCTTCATCAAGATTTAGAGACTCATCAGCTAAAAGTGATTGGCTTAGAAGTTGGTGGATTTGACCATAGGGGACAGCAGTGGCGGCTTTCCACGATTGATAATTGGCAGTTTGAAGGCCAAATTACGCCTGATCCGACTTCAGGCGAATCGATACGGAACTGCTGCCGTCGAGTGTTTGAGGTATTTAATCATTAGGGTTTCGCGATCAAGGAATCAGCGATCAGAGGTTAATGGTCAAGTTGATGCACGGTCGGTAAGCGCAACTTGGTGCCATTAATGCCACCAATCGCGATCGCTAACCGAATAATCTGAGCCTCAATTAGCGTCGCCTCAAGCAGCCCTGCGCCCGATCCCGGATTAATCGAATAGGCCGGGAAGCAAGCCGCACTCAGACTCAGCCGCAGCGATTCACCCGGCAATAGGCTAAAACAGGTTGGCTGTAAGGGCAAGGTAATAAGCTGCTTTGAGTCGGACACCGCTACACGACAGTATCCCTGTGTAAGGTTAAAGACTTTACCGCCCGTGACTCTAGAGAGCACTGCGCAAAGGTCGTAGCTAGGGGTAGAGGACGCGATCGCACCGACCACTTCGACAACGCCCACCACCCGCATCTCCGTTTTCATCGGCGCACTGGTATAGACCAGTACATCGCCGCGCGAGTCTACTGCCGTGCGCTCAAAGGATCCGGCGGGAATGGCGCTATGACCACCCAAAGCAGGCACAGGGTTCCACGGATCATGCACCAGGCGATCGCAACTCGACTCAACTGAAGACTGCGCCGACAGAACGCCACTATCTTCGCGGATATTGGCTAGGCCACTACTGTGCAAAAAATAAGTCGAGATGGCTCCACTTTGAGGCCAATCTGCCAATCGCCGCCACTGGTTTCGCCCCATTTCAAATAATCTTACTGGATAATTTTCCACCCAGTCGCCGCCCTTGAGAATATGATCGAACCAATCTATCTGGAGCTGATCAACCGGGCTAATAGCTTGCGGGCCAAAATCTACTTCACCGACTTTGCGGCCCCAAGGAATATGACTCCAAGGGCCTATACATAAGTAGTGCCGGTGGCACTGGCGTTTGCTTTGAGCTGTCATTTCCTGGTATAACCGCAAATCTCCCCGCAGGTAAGGATCAAACCAGCCCCCAATATGAAGCATTGGCAAATCTACTTCGTCTAGTTGGGGAGTGAGCGATCGCCAATAATCACTGGCCGTAGAATTTGCCACCCAGTCGTGAAAAAAAGAATCCGTTCCCGCTAGCACTTCGGGGCAAGCAGGCACCGGATCGCACAAAGGCAGTCGTTTAGCCGCTAGCCGCAACTTTTGATAAGCCTGACTATCTCCTTGTAATCGCGCTGTTTCTGCCGCTAGCTGAATCGCCCAAGTCAACCCCAGCTGTAGGCAAAACGCACCGTTTTCATAAGCCCAATCTTCATACAGGTGGTACCCTGTCATCGCTGGGGCAATCGTTTTCAGCGCCGGCGCTTTCGACTGCGCCGCCTGTAGCTGCGTCATCCCCTGATAAGAAAAGCCATACATCCCCACCTGTCCGTCACAGCCCGGTAGCTGAGCGACCCACTGAATCGTATCTTCACCGTCTTCTACTTCATGGGCAAATAGATCAAATTCTCCTGCCGAGGTGCCTCGCCCCCGCACGTCTTGAATAACGACGATATAGCCGTGACGGGCGTACCACTGCGGGTGCGCGTAGACAATGCTAGAAGCGATCGCCCGCCCGTACGGCTGACGCATCAACAACGCTGGAAACGGCCCCTGCCCCTGCGGTCGATACACATCTGCGTCTAAGCGCAACCCATTCCGGGTCAGCATCGAAACCGTCTCAGGCGCTTGAGTCAAAAACATAGCAATGATGTCAAATAAAGCAGCTCATGCAGATTCTAACCAGATCATCCGCACTCCTCTTGATCCGGCTGATATCTTAAGGAAAGGGATTTTCAGTTTAGAGATATTGAGGAAAAGGGGCTTTAGCATGGAACCCATTTTAATAATCAGTAACCTGCTATTGGTGGGCCTTACCGGCACCTACGCATGGCTCACTAACAAAAACGTCAAGCAGCTCCAAAAAGAAGGCCAATACTACCGCAACGTCGTCGAAAGACAACTGCGGCTAAGCGCCCAACCTCATCTCTATTGGGACTTACGCCTCGCCGAGCACAGAACGCCTCCCTACGCTGAAAAGACTCTAGACAACCGTCTCAGCAGCGATTTTGACAATCATTCTTCAGCAGCTCAGATCAACGGCGAAATAGCAGGTAATTTAACAGGTAATTTAACGGGCGAACGAGGGGAGGTTGCTGCCACCAGTTTAGCCCTCGAAGTCTTTAACATCAGCAATGTGCCCGCTTACGACGTGCATGTCAGCATCATTGGAGCCTATACCGAAGAAGGGCTCGGCATCGCCACTTTTTTGCGCACCTACGTCCAAACCCGCCATCGCAAATATCCCCTTCAGCCCGACAAAGTCGGCTATTACGGCGTGCGCAATGCGCTGCGGCTTTCGCTGCTACCGACTCAGCAGAAAATCGTGCTTTCGCTTCCCTTTACGATCCGCCCAGTCGATGTGTACACCCTAGTGCAATATCGAGAGCTATCGGGTGAAAACTACTATCAAGTCTGCTGCTTTAGCGCCATCGACGAATCCGGCGTTTACCGCGCCAATATTTTAGAGCCCGCCGAAATCCAAACGATGGGAAGGCTTCATCTATTCGATTTGGAAGACTTTGCCCTGCCGCAAAGCGTCGCTGAAGGCAAACTTGAATCTCTAGAATCTCCCCAGGAAGATTTACCCTACTACCTAGCTGACTTCATCGATCTTTGGAACCATTCCATCTCTAGCCGTCTGCTCTTAAATGCGCCCGCACCCCCGACTGCAGAGAGTCCA
Source organism: Phormidesmis sp. (assembly GCA_041742865.1). Classification (GTDB taxonomy): domain Bacteria; phylum Cyanobacteriota; class Cyanobacteriia; order Phormidesmidales; family Phormidesmidaceae; genus Phormidesmis. Next base: position 2,229 of record JBGTNW010000075.1, on the reverse strand, counting down.
GTGAAGGCGACCTATGACTTTTAGCTCGCCCTTTTCATCTACCTTTTTGTCCACCTCTTCATCCAGAGCTGCCCCGTTTGCGCCAAGTTTGGCTAATTTTTTGTTCCCTAAAAGCGACCTCAATCAGCTCCATCCCAGCGTCATCGATGTCCTAGTGATTGATGACGATCCCGTCATGCTCACTAGCCTGCACCGACTGCTCCAAAAGCGAGGATACCGAGTGACGACTGCCAGTGATGCCGCCGCTGGCTTAAAGACGGCCATCCGACTCGTGCCCTCGGTGATTATTTGTGATTGGCTGCTAACTGGCGATCTCGATGGAATTGATATCTGCCAGTACATCAAGCAAGATCCTCAGCTTTCGACAACGACTTTTTTAATCATGACCGGCCATACCGACATTGCCAATCGGGTAGAAGCGCTCGAAGCCGGGGCGGATGATCTGCTCATTAAGCCAGTCGATACCGCTGCTTTAATTGCTCGCGTCAATTCTGGAATGCGCCTGCATCAGCTCACCCAAGCGCTCAGAGCCCAAACCCATCGGCTGCAATCAGAGCTAGCTGAAGCCGCCACCTATGTAATGTCTTTACTGCCTGCGGATATTCCTAAGCCTAAGCATAGTCCCAATCACGGCGCTGAACGTGACCTTGAGCCTAAACCTGAAAGCAGTGGCGTGGCGATTAGCTCTCGATTTATTTCTTCTCAAGAGCTTGGCGGTGATTGCTTTGATCATTACTGGCTCGATCCAGATTGTTTGGTGATGTATTTATTAGATGTTTCAGGGCATGGGCTGGGCGCGGCGCTGTTGTCTACTTCTGTGCTGAATGTGCTGCGATCGCAATCCCTTCCCGGCGTCAACTTCTATCGCCCTGAAACCGTGCTCAAAGGGCTTAACGAAGCCTTTCAAATGAGCGCCCAGAACGATAAGTACTTCACTATTTGGTACGGCGTCTATAACCGCATCAGCCGCGAACTTGCCTACGCCAGCGCCGGACATCCACCGGCACTGCTCATGTCTCCGACCGCCCAAAATAATGCCGTCGAAATCCAGCGTTTGCGCACTGCTGGTATGCCCATCGGCATGATGCCCAATACCCTTTACCAATGGCAGCGTTGCGCAGTGCCAGCCGATAGCCGCCTCTACATTTTTAGCGACGGCATCTATGAAATTAAGCCAGAAATTCGGACAGAAACTCAGCCAGTTGAGCGCGATCGCTCAACTCCACACCTGTTAGGACTCGATAACTTTGTCACCTTGCTGACCCAACTAGCCGCCCAAGAACAGCTCAGCCTAGATACCATCCTGCACCGGGTCGCCGCGTTTAGCGGCAATCAGTTTGACGACGATCTTTCCCTGCTCGAAATCGATTTTTACAAATAGCTTTGAGCGTTCATTACTCAGTTCGCTACTCATGGCTTTCATAAACACTCATGAGTCTTCATAGACCGCTAACGACTCAGGCACAGGCGTAACCATCAGCCTCATTTGAAAAACTGCCTCAAACTGAGCAATTAAAGTCTTTCGCACCGCTTCAAAGCGCACCTCAGGCAAAAACTGAGCCAGCGATCCCACCGGTTTACCCACTAGGCCGCAAGGCACAATCCGCTCAAATCCAGCCAGATCTGGACAGACATTCAGCGCAAAGCCATGCATCGTAATCCAGCCACTGACTTTAATGCCAATTGCTGCCACCTTACACCCTTCTACCCAAATCCCCGTTAGCCCAGCAATCCTATACCCCACCACGCCATAGCAAGCCAACGTCCGAATTATCACCTCTTCCAACTGCCTTAAATACCAATGCAGATCCGTATGGTGATGTCGAAGATTCAAAATTGGATAGCCCACCAGCTGCCCCGGACAATGGTAAGTCACCTCACCACCTCGCTCTACCCGATAAACGCTGCCGTCACTTTTGCTAAAGTCAAACTTAACAAAGCGACTGTCTGCGCCTTGCCCCAGCGTGTAGACCGGCGGGTGCTGCAATAGCAACAGCGCATCCTTCAAATCGCTACAGATCTCTTCAGCCTCTACTGCTGAATCTAGTGCCAATTTAGCTACGGCAGCTTTGCGCTCAGCTACCAGCTGCTGCTGCCACCGCCAAGCAACCTCATAGGGCACCGCTTTGAGCTGATATAGCTGCCCTACCAAACGGCCCGCTAATGTCTGTGATAGATCAGCAGATGAGCACCGCAAGTCCTTCGTCTTAACCATTCGTCTGGCCATTC
>JBGTNW010000074.1:0-4314 GCA_041742865.1 Phormidesmis sp. | reverse complement strand
AATTTTTCGATAGAGCATTAGCGCTGACCACACGGGCCACCGAGCGTCAGGATGCAGTCTACTAATGCCGCTTTCGGCTTCTTGGTAGTACTTGAGAGCACGCTGGATTTGAAAGCGCATGAGCGATCGCCACCGATCATCAATCACCCCATTCATCAAATCGGCTTCGGTATAGTCAAATAGAGCCAAATCTTCTAGCGGGAGATAAATGCGATCGCGCCGAGCATCTTCACCGACATCTCGTAAAATATTTGTTAGCTGATTCGCTATCCCCAGCGAAATCGCCTCTTTAATAGGGGGTACTACCGGATTGAGACGTCTCCAAGGCGCAGCATTTATGCCCGCATCCATTCCCATTACCGTCGTAGACATTAAGCCAACCGTACCGGCAACTCGATAGCAATAGAGTTTCAGATCTTCAAAAGTTTCATAACGCGATCGGTGCAAATCCATCCGTTGCCCAGCGATCATGTCGCGAAAAGGCTGAATATCGAGGCTAAAACACTGCAATGTATCGACCAATGCCACATCGGCATCATCTTTGGGATGGCCTGCAAATACATGCTCTAGCTGCAACTCCCAATGGTCGAGCGTACTCTCGGTCGTAAACTGGGCCTGCGGGCCATCGACTAATTCATCAGTACGTCTGCACCAGACGTAGATAGCCCAGATAGCTCGTCGCTTAGCCTCCGGCATGAGCAACGTTCCCATATAAAACGTTTTAGAATACTCTGCTGTAATCTGCCTGCACTGCTCGTAGGAGGCTTCAAGCGATACAAGCTTAGGAGCGGCAGTCATAGGAAAAGGACGGGTCAGTTGCAGCATCAATGCCTCAAACTGGAAAATGAACAATTATTTAGGTGGCCAACCTAGCCTCAAATCGCTGCCCTCTAAACGCCTGTAGTCAAGCGCCTAGGGTCAATCACCTGTAGTCAAGCGTTCAAGGTAAACATCCACCAGGATTTCAGCTCCCTATCGGCTCATCAAATGAGCCCTGAGCCGAAATAGCCTAGCATTTCAAGAGACGGTGCTCTACAAGGTAGCTAAGATTCTCTCAAGAAGAGGCCGTCTCAAAGCAGAGCAGTACGTAATTTCTCTATTATATGTTTCAAAGCGTTACATTTTAGAACAAACATCTAGTTCTCTGGCTATTTCTCTCGATTATTTCTCTGGCGCTCAGCTCAAAGCATTTAGCCCCCTGATGAGATAGGTACGGGCAAAAGCATCCATTGAGAGGCTGCATTGGATTATATGAATGAAGGGAATGTGGGTTTAGAGCTAATTGTCTATGAGCCTAGCCTGCGCAGGCTATCATTTAAGTCTCGATTACAGGGACTCATGCCTAGACTCCGTGCTCAAAGAGCATTAGGCCATAAAAGCAACTGTTAAGATGGGCATTGAAGCAAGCGGTGGTTAACGAAAGGAAACTAGGTAAATGACAAAGGCTAACGTCGATTTTTTGCAGCAAAATGATCCAGAGCTAGCGGCCATAATGGGCCAAGAACTGAACCGACAGCAGACCCATTTAGAGCTGATTGCCAGTGAAAACTTCACATCGCCAGCGGTAATGGCAGCTCAAGGCTCGGTTTTGACGAATAAATATGCAGAAGGCTTGCCTAGTAAGCGCTATTACGGTGGCTGTGAGTTTGTCGATCAAGTCGAGCAGCTTGCAATTGATCGGGTGAAAAGCCTGTTTGGCGCGGCTCATGCCAATGTCCAGCCACACTCGGGCGCACAGGCGAACTTCGCGGTGTTCTTGGCTTTGCTAGAGCCCGGAGACACCATTTTGGGCATGGATTTATCCCACGGTGGGCATCTGACGCATGGCTCACCGGTAAATTTTTCGGGAAAATGGTTCAATGTGGCGCAGTACGGCGTTAATCGTGAAACCGAACAGCTAGATTTTGATGAAATTCGCGCGGTAGCGCTAGAGCACAAGCCGAAGCTGATTATCTGCGGCTATTCAGCCTACCCTCGGGTGATTGATTTTGAGAAGTTTCGAGCGATCGCCGATGAAGTCGGCGCGTACCTAATGGCCGACATTGCCCACATTGCTGGACTCGTCGCTACTGGCTATCATCCCAATCCCCTGCCTCACTGTGATGTAGTGACTACCACAACTCATAAAACCCTGCGTGGCCCTCGCGGCGGGCTGATCATGACCCGCGATGTGGCGCTAGGTAAAAAGTTTGATAAAGCCGTTTTTCCCGGTAGCCAAGGCGGCCCGCTAGAGCATGTGATCGCTGCTAAAGCAGTGGCTTTTGGAGAAGCGCTTCAGCCCGAATTTAGCGACTATTGCCAGCAGGTGATCAAAAACGCCCAAGCTCTAGCGACTCAATTGCAGGCGCGGGGTATCAAGATTGTTTCGGACGGCACGGATAATCACATCGTGCTGATGGATCTGCGCTCTATCGGCATGACCGGCAAAATCGCCGATGCGTTGGTGAGTGAGGTGAACATCACTGCCAATAAAAACACGGTGCCGTTTGATCCAGAATCACCCTTTGTCACGAGCGGTTTACGCTTAGGAACGCCGGCTATGACAACCCGCGGCCTCGGTGAGTCAGAATTTGTAGAAATTGCCAATATTCTGGCGGACTGTTTGCTCAGCCCTAACGATAGTGCGGTTGCCGCTGATTGCAAACGTCGAGTGCTGGATTTGTGCGATCGCTTTCCCCTCTATCCTCACCTCCAAAGCACTGCACAAGTTGCCGAACCCGCGTTGGTTTAATTTCAAAGCGGTGTGATTTCAGTATCGTTCCGTCAGCAACTTCTAAAAAGGCTCTGAACCCCGTCTAAACGGGCTGTTGAGAGCCTTTTTTTAATGTCTAATATCCGAAAAATGCTGAGATAAAAATGGTAGTAGACTTAGCTGTTTCTCAGCCGCAGCCTGGAGATTATCCCCGCCGCTGTGTTTAGCCGACGGGTTTTGTTGCATCAGTACTATCTATAGATAGATAGATTTAAATAGAAGGGCCATATAGAAATCTTTTTATATTTCTCATGCATCAGATAGATTGTAAAGGGGTATACTGTCGCCCAGTAGGTTTGAAACGGCCTAATGTTTGACGTATTTTTTAGAAAGTAATCCGTCTTCAATCCAATCTTTTAGCCATTTGTTTAGAAGGTGCACCGCCAAGCTTTGTCCACCCTACACAGCCTTTTGTGATGTCGTTCTCGCTTTACCATTTACTTGCATTCTTAATTTCAGCAACTGTTGTCTTAGTCCTGACGCCCGTTGTTAGAAAAGCTGGCCTCGCTAGCGGCAGAGTAGATTTACCAGGCGGGAGAAAAGTTCACAGTCAGCCAATGGTCAGACTTGGCGGTGTTTCTATTTTTTTCGGCGTACTGATTGCCCTCTTGCTGGTGTGGGGTACCGGCGGATTTATTGGCGCAGACGGGCAGCACCTTGAGCAAGCCAGCGAACATTCTATTTGGGGGGTGACAATAGGGGGGTTAGCCTTTTTTGCGATTGGACTAGCGGACGATTTGTTTGGGCTCTCAGCTATTAAGCGATTGATTATGCAGTCTGTGGTTGCCTCAGCAGCTTGGTATGTGGGGGTAGATATTGGATTCTTGAGCATTCCGGGCTTAGGCATTACCCAATTGCCCGCCATTATTAGCCTGATTGTGACCGTTATTTGGCTAGTGGGCATGGCCAATGCCATCAACTGGATTGATGGGTTAGATGGCTTGGCAGCAGGTGTATCTGGCATCGCGGCGCTGGTCATGATGGTTGTGAGTTTATACATGCAGCAGCCTGCGGCAGCCTTGATTGCGGCGGCCTTAGCCGGTGGCTCACTAGCTTTTTTACGTTACAACTTTAACCCAGCGCAGATTTTCATGGGCGATGGGGGGGCTTATTTTATCGGGTTTACCCTTGCCGGGGTGGGTGTGATTGGCTTAGTCAAAGGCGTGACTACGGTTGCTGTATTGCTGCCCTCTCTGACCCTGGCAGTGCCAATTTTGGATATGTCTACGGTGATTTTACTGCGCTTGCGCGAGGGACTGTCGCCGTTTGTGGCCGATAAGCGTCATTTGCACCATCGCCTCCTGAATGCGGGTTTTTCGCACCGATTTACGGTGCTGTTTATCTATGCGCTGGCACTGTGGGTGGGCAGTTTGGCAATGGCGGCAGCTGGACTGCGAGCAGGGATTCCGTTTGCCTTTGCTTCAACCGCACTGCTGAGCTACACCGGCTGGCGTGCGGTTCAAAATGTAAAATAAAGTAGCGAGCGGTTGCTATCGTTGGCCGTAAGGGTAAGGGTAGGGACGAATTAAGTGCTTAGCGCGGTAAATATAAAAGGTTTCTGT
>JBGTNW010000073.1:0-30516 GCA_041742865.1 Phormidesmis sp. | reverse complement strand
TTAGCGATCGCCTGCACCGATTGTTCCTGCATGGTTGTTCGTAACTGCGACCATAGGTTGCTATTTTGGAGCTGACGATTATCTGCTAGCGTTGGGCTGAGTTTAATGTAGTTGAGCGGTAAACGATCAATGATGCTAACTACTTTTGGACTCAACACTACATCATCTAATGTGACTTGGCATTTGAGTCGATGAAGCCCTTCAACCAGATCGCGAGTGCTGTGAGGCAAAGCAATAGCTGTGGTTATAGCGATTTCAAAACAAAATTGGCTAGCCGGTAAGTTGACCTTGGCTAGTTCATGAGCAATGAAGTCAAGAAGCGTATCGTCTTTTACGCTCTCTAGGGAAAGATTAATCGAATAGAGGGGGCTATCCTGCAGGCGTACGACGGCTTTTGTAAATTCAGGACAACGGCTTTCTTGAGCGACTTGATCAAACAAGTGCCGAATCACCCAGCGATCAATTACGCGCATAAGGCCATATCGCTCAGCCGTTGGTAAGAAACTGTGGGGCAAAATGCATTGGTTTTGCCTGTCGATTAGCCTCAGCAGAATCTCTTTTTGGCCAGGCACTGATAAGTTTATCGCGTCCGTTTCTGGCACCTTTGGTGGGCTTGGTATCTCGACATCTACAACTGGCTGCTGGTAGAGCGCAAAGCAATCTTGTTCAAAGGCTTGAGCGATTTGTGAGAGCTTTTGTTCGCGATCGCTTTGCGCTCTATCTTCAAGCGATTGAACTGTATCCGAGCAGACTTTTTGGAGTAAAAAAACAGGGCTAGCCACGGTGCTAGTGAGCAGAACCCTTTGGCAGCTTTCAACCGTACTGAGCTGAGCTTGCCTACCGTATCGCATTCGATGGAGCGCTAGCTTACGAATATCGTTGGCGATATAGGCCGGGATTGCAAATGGGTATTTCCAGCTTTCAAGACCTAAGAGGCGAATATGAAACCGGCTGAGCCCAACGCAGCGAAACAGCGTCGTTAAATAATCTTTGCGCAATCGACCATCTGGAATGTCATGGTGAATCACCATATCGGGGTTGTACCAAACTTCCCAGCCAGATTTTTGAATATGAAGAATTGCTTCTAGATCTTCGCTAGCTAATCCCGCTGCTTTGCCTTTGTTATTGAGAAAGAGCTGAGCCGGTACGCTGTTAAGCCAAGCGCAAGTGCGCACGACAAGACCTGCCGCTGGGGGCAAAATTTTGGTGGCTGGTTCGTATCGGTGGGGCTGGTCACCCCGCTCAATAATGGCCAGAAAGCACTGAATATTTTTGAGTTCTGAGGGCAGTTTGGTTTCAAATTTGCCGTGAATTTGAGAGCCAAACGCACCGGCTTGAGGATGAGCCTCGGCAAAGCGATAGGCTTGGACAAGCCAGTCTTGACTGGGGAGATTGTCATCATCTAAAAAGGCAATGAGTTCACCTCGGGCGGATTCAACGCCAAGCTGTCGGGCTGAGGCTGCGCCTTGCTTAGCCGCAAATCGATAGTGTAAGGGAGATTGCGCGGACCATTTTTTTTGATAGCGACGAACAACGGCGGCGGTGTCATCGGTGCTGCCGTTGTCGCAAACAAGAATTTCCCAGCGGACATGACTAAGGTCAGTCTGTCGGCTCAATAAATCTAGTACCTTGGGGAGCCTCTTTTCACTGTTGTAGGTCGGGATCACAACGGTGATATCGAGGACTGGCTTTTCTTCTGGCTTTCCTTCTGGCTTTTCTTTTAGGCTGGCTGTTAACGAAGAGCTGAAATCTTCTGAATGGGAAGGCTTCGATAGGGATACTGGCAATCGAAGCCTCGAGCTGACGGCAATGGGGACTTTCTCTGATCTGCTGGACTGTTGGGGGGGTCGCATTTATTGAGAGGCCGTTGCTGGTAGAGATGAACCGTGATGGATGCAGAGCTTAATACACAGAGCTTATGACTTAGGGTGAGCTATCTCAGAAAGCGCGGGCATAATTCGCTCACGCTTTCTAGACGATTGCGTATTAATACCGTATACGCCATTCCAACATGGACGGCTTTTGAGCGTAAACCCCTAGGATGAATCTTTAAGAGGGCTTTACTTAGTTATTGCAGTTATTGCTGGCTAGGCAATTGCGCAGTTTTGGGCCTAGCTGCGACGATAGGCCATGTTCATTAGTATTAATAGCGCTGCGGATGGGCTTAACCTGCTCCTATGTATAGGGTTCTTGTGAACTTACTTTGGTCAAGCTTGAGTCGAGTCAAGTGACCAATGTCATAGCCTTTCGGCAGTTACTACCCCAAACTAGCGAACTTCAGCTAAAGCAGGCGTTTTAGCTTCAGATTTCTGCATGTCTGCCAAAATCGCTGACACATTCGCCTTCGCATCGCCAAAGAGCATTTGGGTATTGCCTTTGTAAAATAGCGGATTGTCTATTCCGGCGTAGCCCACCGAGAGGCTGCGCTTCATCACAATTACATGCGCTGCCCTCCAAACTTCTAGCACGGGCATTCCTGCAATGGGGCTAGTCGGGTCCTCAAGGGCACTAGGGTTTACAGTATCGTTCGCGCCAATCACAAGTACAACATCGGTGGCAGCAAAATCTTCATTGAGCTCGTCCATTTCTAGGACGATGTCGTAAGGGACGTTAGCTTCGGCTAATAGTACGTTCATATGTCCTGGCAAACGACCGGCCACGGGGTGAATGCCAAATCGAACTAGGATGCCGCGATCGCGCAAAATCTTCGTAATATCGGCCACTGCGTGCTGCGCCTGAGCTACGGCCATGCCATAACCGGGCGCAATAATTACGCTACTGGCCTCAGTCAGCAGTTCCACGGTCTCTGCAATCGTTGTTGCCGTTGCCGTACCACTCGATACACTGCTATTCGCCTTACTGCTCACCGCACCCTGACCAAAACCGCCCAAAATCACGCTGACAAACGAACGATTCATCGCCTGACACATAATAATACTGAGAATCGCACCGCTGCTGCCGACCAACGCTCCGGTCACAATCAGCAGATCGTTCGAGAGCATAAAGCCCGCCGCCGCCGCCGCCCAACCTGAGTAGCTGTTGAGCATCGAAATCACCACGGGCATATCTGCGCCCCCAATGGCTGCGACTAAGTGCATTCCTAGCAATCCGGCGAGGCCGCACATGCCCAATAGCGCGGGCAAGCCATCGGTACCCTCTGCATTCATGAACACAACGCCTAGCGCTACGGTGCCTAGTAGCAGCAAAATATTCAATCCATGTCGAGCGGGCAGCATCAAAGGTTTGCTGCTAATAATTGCTTTCAGTTTGCCAAAAGCCACCACAGAGCCGGTAAAGGTCACTGCGCCAATGAAAACGCCCACATAGATTTCAATCATGTGAATCGTTTCTTCTGCGCTAGTTAGCATCGTGCCGGAAATCGATCCGGCCCCTGATTCTGGCTGTAGATAATTGCCAATGCCCACTAGCACCGCCGCTAGCCCTACAAAGCTGTGCAGCATCGCTACTAATTCGGGCATCTCAGTCATTTCTACTCGCGAGGCCAACAATGCACCGATGACAACCCCCGGTGCAATCACGGCCACCAGCGCAGTGTAGTTGCTAATGCCTGCACCAAAGGCGGTGGCCCCAATCGCTAGGGCCATACCAATCATGCCGTAGAGATTGCCGCGTTGGGCACTTTCTTGATTAGACAATCCGCCCAAGCTTAAAATGAACAGAACAATGGCCGCAATGTATGCGATCGTCACTAAGTTGTTGGACATTGGTATTAATTTCCTAATGTTTTTGCAGCGGTTGAAGTAGATGAGTGAATTTTGGGGTCTATCCCTTTTCTAGGCTCTAGGTCTATATTATTTGCGGAACATTTTGAGCATTCGCTGCGTTACCAAAAATCCGCCTGAAATATTAATCGTGCCGACTAGAATCGCGATCGCCCCCAACCCGCTCGTCACACTAAACCCACCTGCGCCACTGCCCGATTCACTGCCTTGAAGCTGCAACAGCCCGCCGATGATGATGATGCCGCTAATTGCGTTGGTCACACTCATCAGCGGTGTGTGCAGCGAAGGGCTCACATTCCAAATCACCTGCCAGCCGACAAAGCAAGCCAATACAAATACCGTAAAGTGAGCCAGAAAAGACGGCGGTGCGCTCAGTCCAATCGCTACCATCCCACTGGCTAACGCGCCCAGCCCCAGCGCCTTAATCACGGGCGAAGGATTTTGCTTTTGCTCAATCACCATTGGCTCTACCACCGCTTTGGGCGGTGGGGCTACAGCAGGTGGCTCCAGCTTAGGTGCAGGCCACGTGACTTCTCCGGCGTAGGTAATCAGTGCCCCGCGTACCGCTTCATCTTCAAAATCGACTGTGTAGTGATCTGAGCCGCCCATATCGCTAAGCAAATGGTACAAATTAGTGCCATAAAGCTGACTCGACTGACTCGCCATCCGACTTGGAAAATCAGTAATGCCCACAATTGTGACATCACGGTAGGTATAAATCTCTCCGGGCCTAGTAACCTCACAGTTACCGCCCTGCTCAGCAGCCATATCGACGATAACTGAACCAGGCTTCATGCTTTCTACCATGGCCTGCGTAATCAGCAGTGGAGCCCGCTTACCGGGAATTAGCGCCGTGGTGATAATGATATCGACTGCCTGGGACTGCTCTGCAAACAGCGCCATTTCCGCTGCGATAAATTCTGGGCTCATGGTTTTGGCGTAGCCGCCTTGCCCAGTGCCATCTTCTTCAAAAAAAAGTTCCAAAAACTCTGCGCCCATGCTTTCTACCTGCTCTTTTACCACTGGCCGGGTGTCAAAAGCTCGCACGATTGCGCCTAAGCTTTTGGCAGCACCAACGGCGGCAAGGCCCGCGACGCCCGCGCCAATCACTAGCACTTTACAGGGCGGCACTTTACCGGCTGCTGTAATTTGCCCCGTAAAAAACCGCCCAAAGTGGTTGGCGGCTTCAATCACCGCTCGGTAGCCGGCGATATTGGCCATAGAGCTGAGCGCATCCATTTTTTGAGCGCGGCTGATACGAGGAATGGCATCCATTGCCAGCACGGTGGCCTGACGGCTAGAGAGCTGCTGCACTAGATCGGGGTTTTGGGCAGGCCAAATAAAGCTGATTAACGATTGGTGGGCGCTGAGCAAATCGGCTTCATGGCGACCATCAGGGTAAGCCTGCGGTGGCTGCACCTTGAGAATAATATCGGCCTGCTGCCACAGTGCTGTGGCCGTCTTGACTAGGGTGCAACCGGCGGCTTCGTAAGCGGCATCGCTGAACTTGGCGGCTTCTCCGGCAGTAGATTCTATCAATACTTCAAAGCCGAGCTTTTGTAGCTTTTGAGCGGTCGCTGGGGTCGCGGCTACTCGGCGCTCGTCGGGCGCAATTTCTTTGGGAATGCCTATTTTTTGAGGGGGAAGTTTTGACTGCTGAGATTTGCCGTCGCTAGCTGCTTGGGCGTTGCTTTGGAGGTCATTTGGTGGCTGCTGAGGGAACGCGATCGCGCCTTCAACACTCTCTTCCGCAGTGGCCTTTTCGACTGAAAGGGTCATGGCATCTCCCGTGTAAACGTAAGCCTAAATATTGGCAGAAGAGAAATCCACCACGAACCTGGCATTACAAAGATTGACTTGCGTTAGCAAAAGTTTTTGAAGGCAGTTTGAAGCGTTCGTTCAGCGCCTTATTAGGAGCTCGATTCCTGATTCAGTTCTGGGCTCAATGCCTGGCTCAATCACTTGAGAAATCGTCCACTTCAAGAAACGAGCGTTCCACGCAAGGTGTTAGACGTAATATAAGTAAAGCAGCGCATTTCGGATTCACGGATTTCCTCAGCGGTTGATTAGCGGCTAGTAAAGTCGTCAATAAAACCTGATACTTAGGATCTAATGGCGTCGGACGCTGCCTTTAACTTCATTAAGTAACGTTAAAAACCTGTTTGAGGAGTTATCAGCAAATGTCTGCGAAGCGTTCTATCTCTCGTGTGTTGTCAGGATTGTTTCTAGCTGGCGCTGCGATTACCGCGACCCTATCCGTGGTGCCTGCCCTTCCTGGGTTAGCCCAAACCAATCAAGGCATGACCATTTTCGGCGGCGTCGGTTCTGAATACCGCCTGCCCTACACACTGAATAATAATCAACCCCGCAGTCGCCGCGCCGAGTACTACCTACGTGTTCCCGGAAATCGCATGGCCAGCGCTGCTGCACATCTACGCATCTCCTATCCGGACACTTTCACCGAGCGCCGAGGGGCTTTCAACACCGATCAAATCAAGGTGCGTCGCGGTCGGGGTAGAGGCGATCGCGAAATTCCTATTCAAGAAGTTGTCTGGTCACCCGAATCCGGCCAAATCGACATCTATCTAGCCGAAGATATTCCGGCTGATACCAGCTTCGTAATAGCGATGACTGGCATTCGCAACCCTGATCGCTTCCAAATGGCCCGCTTCAACTTGCAGGCAGAATTGCGTGGCAATGTGCTGCCTAGCTACTTGGGTACTTGGGAATTGCTAGTTGCAGAAGACATGGGTAGCCGGTAGAATGCAGGATCTGTGCGTGAATTTGAAAAAGGCGCACATAGAGCTTAGCCAGACCGTAGCAGGAGAATTGACCCATGACCAAACGCACACTAGGCGGAACTTCCCGCAAACGCAAGCGAGTTTCTGGCTTTAGAGCTAGAATGCGCACCACAAATGGCCGCAACGTGATCAAGGCGCGTCGCAGCAAGGGCCGTGCTCGGCTCTCTGTCAGCGGTTAATTTCTGTCAGCAGTTAATTTAACGGTTATGGGCAGCGGCTACTCAACAGCTAAGCAAACTAATTTAGGCAATACTAAGCTCAGCAATTTTGTGGCACTTTCCAAACAAAATCGATTAAGGTCATCCCGCGATTTTGCTCGGGTTCACCATAAAGGGGCCCGAGCCGCAACCCAGAATTTGGCGCTTAGAGCTCTTAAAAAGAACGCCCTGCTGTTATCAAAACCGCCCTTCGGTAGTAGTCAAAGCGCAGATGGAGATCCGTCTGCGCTTTCGTCATGCTTTGGCATTTCCATTAGCCGCAAAGTCAGCAAGCGGGCAGTGGTGCGAAACCGGATTAAGCGGCAGCTAAAGGCCATTATTCGTCGCAATTTGCCCTACATTGCGACGAATTGGCAGGTCGTCATTGTGGTGCGGCCCGCTGCGGTAGCGTGCGAATTTGACGACTTTTTGAGAGAATTAGAAGACCTGTTAAAAAAATTAAGCATTGTTAAAGATCATCGCTAACTGCTCACAGCTAGATACTGACAGCTAATTACTCACAACCTTGAGGTGTTTCATGGCCATTAGTGAAGAGGTCTATTACGAAGGTGGCCCCCATATTGGAGAGCTGATTTTCAATATCGTGCTGGCTTTTACCATTATTTGCATTCCACTGACGGTCGGAGCGGCTGTGCGGGCGCTGTGGCTGCGCTACCGGATCACTAGTCGGCGAATTTCGATTACGGGGGGCTGGATGGGGCGCGATCGCACTGACATCATTTACTCAGAAATTGCCAAAATCGTCACCGTACCCAGAGGGCTTGGCGCATGGGGGGATATGGTCGTTACCCTCAAAGACGGGAGCCGCATTGAAATGCGGGCAGTGCCGAAATTTAGAGAGGTGTTTGACTATTTGAGCGATAAAATTTCACCGCAAGCTAAAGTTGCCAGTGGTACGGTTGGCGTATCGTAGCAACAGGTCAACGGCCTAATGTTCGGTTAACTCACACCCAATTGCGGGTTAATCACGCCATTGTTCAGATAAATTAAAGTCATACACAATAGATTAAAGTCATACACACAGAGCTAGAGCGCGCGCATGGACTTCGGAATCGGCTTCCTTTCAAACAATGTAATGCTGCCAATCCTAGATTTTTTCTATGGAATTGTGCCCAGCTACGGGCTGGCAATTGTCGCCCTCACCTTAGTGATTCGCTTTGCGCTCTATCCGCTGAATGCGGGTTCTATTCGCAACATGCGAAAAATGAAAATCGCCAATCCGTTGATGCAAAAGCGAATGGCCGAAATTAAAGAGCGTTACAAAGACGATCCGGTCAAGCAGCAGGAAGAGATCAAAGGCATTTATTCAGAGTTTGGTAATCCCTTAGCGGGCTGCTTTCCGGTTGTGCTGCAAATGCCAATTTTATTTGCGCTGTTTGCCACGCTGCGTGGATCGCCGTTTGCCGATACAAACCTCCCTGTCAACCTCAAAATTCTTCCCCAAGAAGCAATTGAGCAGGTAGAGCAATCGCCATTAACTACTAAGCCCAGCAATATTTTTGTAGCCGACGGTGAGCATTTTCAAGTCAGCGCGGTTGTGCCGACAGGCGGTACGCTAGCCATTGGCGAAACGACTAAGGTCGAGCTGCGCTCGGTGAATAACAAATCATTAGACGAGCTGAGAGCTGAATACGCCGAAGAAGGAGTAGACATCACGCCGAAGTGGGAAATTACTAAAGGTCAAGAGCTGGCTGAAGTTCAGTCCGATGGCACCATTAAAGCCTTAGCGCCCGGCGATATTACTATTCAAGCCGAAGTTCCTGGTCTAGCGGCTGATAAAGGCTTTTTGTTCATTGAAAAGCTCGGTCAAATTGGCGTCCAGGGCGAAAATGGAGAAATCCACTGGGATATTCTCTTTATGATTGTGTTCTTTGGGATAAGTCTCTACGTCAGTCAGCAAATTACTCAAGGTAGCGGCCCGGCTGGGGATGAAAAGCAAGAGCAGCAGCAGGCTATTGCCAAATTTACTCCGATTATCTTCTCCGGCATGTTTTTGTTTTTCCCGCTGCCTGCTGGGGTGCTGATGTATATGGTGATTGCGAATGTCTTTCAGACGGCGCAGTCCTTTATTTTATCAAGAGAGCCACTGCCGGAGAATCTGCAAAAATTAGTCGATGCCCAAGAAGCCAAGCAAAGCCGAGCTGACGGCAGCGATCGCGGACAGCTAGCGTTTGAACCGGGTAGCGCCAAAAAAACAGCGGCAAAAGCGGCTTTGGGGGCAAAGCCGAATGCTAAAGCTAGCCTCAAGGCAAAGGCTGGTAGCGCCGGTAAGGGCGTGGATAAATCGGACGGTAAACTGGATAATAAATCGGCCAGTAAATCAGATAGTGAGAAAAAGGTTTTTAAGAAAAAGGCTTAATCGCGCTTTCAGTACCCTCTCAAAATAACCTTCTACACACCATCTGACACCAATGGCCTATCTGTCGCATATGACGGGTGGGCCATTATCGTTATAGAATCGGCTTCACAGTAAGTAAGCCGTCATTGAACAGTCAGAGAACAGTAAGCAGGCAGTCGGCTAACAGTCGGAAAATGGGCAGATCTATGGAAAAGAGCATTGCGTGGTTAGAAAAGCTATTGGCGCTTCAGGGGTTAACAGCTAGTGTGAGCGGCCATCAAAAGGCCGAAACCCCAGTAGAAGGCAGCGATAGCAGAGCTGTTATAGACGACAGCTTCTGGCTCACGATTGATACAGCCTCGCTTTCGCCCGAGCAAGTGCAGGGTCTCATTGGCGATCGCGGCCAAGTCCTCGATGCTATTCAATATCTCGCCAATACCACCCTTAATATGGCTCAGGCTGAAGACGATCAGCGCGCCTATACCATCGAAATTAACGGCTACCGCGAACAGCGCCAAGCGGAACTCAAGTGCATGGTTGAAGCTGCTGCCGAGCAAGTACTGGCCGATGGCAAAGAACATGAGCTGAAAGGGCTATCTGCGGCTGAGCGTCGCTACGTACACGGCCTATTTGGTGAGTATGAACAAATTAAAACGTTTAGCCGAGGCCGAGAGCCTGAGCGTCATCTCGTCGTTACGCTCATCGGTGATAATGAGGATACCGACGCCGATGCGGATGCCGACCAGTGAGCTAGCTGCTTGATGGCGATCTCCTCTCAACCGTCCTAACCTTGTCAATAGTACTTAATAGGGCAGTCATAAAGCATCCAAATGGCGTCCCTGCATACAGAAATCATGAGAGCTATTCCAATTCCACAGCTACTGACTGCACCCTGCAAAACGATTTCCTTAGAAGTCGCTGAGCATTTGCCCCCGCTAGAAACGCTGACGCCTGTTAAGGGCCATGTGAGCGTCACCCACCAAGGCACTTATTTGGACGTGAAAGGGCAAGCCGAAGCGATTATGACGCTGGAGTGTGATCGCTGCCTACAAAGCTACAACACCCGCATTCAGGTAGATAATTCAGAGCTTGTGTGGCTAGAAGAGGCTACGCCTGAAACCGCTTTAGAAAAAGAAGTTGATCTCGAAGACCTAGTAGAATCGCTATCGCCCCAGGGCAACTTCGATCCCGGTGAGTGGCTCTATGAGCAAATGTGCTTGGCTATTCCACAAAAGCAGATCTGCCGCTCTGACTGCGAAGGGATTGCTTTTAGCAATCCCACAGAGGCCGCTGCTGAAATCGATCATCGCTGGTCAGCACTATCGGCTCTCAAACAGCAGCTGCCAGATTAGACTGCCAGACTAGACTGCCAGACTAGACTGCCAGATTAGCTAGATTAGACTGTAAGACTAGGCTGCCAGCAATAGACCCGCAAAAGATAGGTAGCGTTATGAGTTTTCGCGAAGAGCTGAGTTTATTAGTGCGATCGCGCTACCCCGTTATCTACATTCCCACCCGCGAAGAAGAACGCGCCGAAGCCGCCATTGCTCAATGCGCTTTAGACATGAGCAACAGCATGACCAACACCCGCGCTGTCTACACCTGGGATTACGTGGACGGCTATCAGGGCAACCCCACTGACAAAGGTTTTGGTCGTCGCAACCCCCTGCAAGCCCTAGAGCTGATTGAAAAAATCCCTGCCGCTGCCGCCGCACTCTTTGTCCTTAGAGACTATCACCGCTTTTTAGAAGATATTTCCATCTCTCGCAAGCTGCGCAACCTGCTGAGCCTACTCAAATCCCAGCCCAAAAACATCATCATTCTCTCCGCCCAACTCACTATTCCAGACGATCTCAGCAACGTCATCACCGTACTAGAATTTCCTTTACCCGATGCCTACGAAATTCGCACTGAAGTCGAGCGGCTACTGAGTGCCACGAATAGCCAGCTATCAGTCAGTGATACTGACGAGCTAGTACGCTCCTGTCAAGGGCTAGCGCTAGATCGCATTCGCCGCGTCTTAGCCCGTGGCATTGCTGCCCACGGCAGCTTTGAGCCCAGCGACATTGACCTGATTCTGGAAGAAAAACAGCAGACCATTCGCCAAACCCAAATTTTAGAATTCTATCCGGCTAGCGAACGCATTTCCGACATTGGCGGCCTGGACAACCTCAAAGACTGGCTGCTCAAGCGCGGTGGTGCTTTTTCAGAAAAAGCGCGGCAGTACGGCTTACCGCATCCACGCGGGCTGCTATTAGTAGGCATTCAAGGTACAGGTAAATCACTGACGGCCAAAGCGATCGCGCATCACTGGCACCTCCCCTTGTTGCGCCTCGACGTCGGCCGTCTTTTTGGCGGCCTCGTCGGCGAATCTGAATCGCGTACCCGACAGATGATTCAGCTGGCCGAAGCCCTCGCCCCCTGTATTTTATGGATCGACGAAATTGACAAAGCGTTTGCCGGATCTGACGGGCGCGGCGACTCTGGTACCGCCAGCCGCGTGTTTGGCACCTTCATTACCTGGATGGCCGAAAAAACCTCTCCCGTTTTCGTGGTCGCCACTGCCAACAACATCCAAGCGCTTCCACCTGAAATGCTTCGGCGCGGTCGTTTTGACGAAATCTTTTTTGTTGGGTTGCCCAGTCAAACTGAGCGCGAAGCCATTTTCAGCGTTCACCTCGCTCGCCTGCGCCCGCACAACCTAGCCGCCTACGACCTCAAGCGACTCGCCTACGAAACCCCCGACTTTTCGGGGGCTGAAATTGAGCAATCGCTGATTGAAGCCATGCACATCGGCTTTAGCCAAAACCGCGACTTTACCCATGACGACATTCTTGAAGCCGTCAGTCAAATCATTCCTTTAGCCCGGACGGCCCAGCCGCAAATAGAAGCGCTGCAAAATTGGGCGGCGGCTGGCAAAGCCCGACTTGCCTCCCGCAAAAATCCCTTAGCTGAGCGCTTATCGGAACACATGTCTGAGCAATTAGAAAAACGGTGTCAAGACGAGGAATAGCCGAAATCGTAATTCAGATGCGATGAGCCTTTACCAATCGCGCGCTTCACGCTATAACCATAAAGCTCTTGTTACATTGCGCTACATCATGGTGATGAAAAACTTTTTGTTGGGCCTTAGCAAATTTGTCCTTGGCATTATTTTGGCCATGCTGATTATGTCGCTAGCAAGCTTGTCAATGGCCAGGTACTTTATTACTAGAAACGCCGAGCAGCCTGATCGCCCCACCTACGAAAACGATCTGCCAGAAGATCGGGCGATTCCAGCCAATACTTCCAATGCCGCTACAGAGAATCCGAATGAGCGCCCCAGCGAAGACCCCATAACTTCAAACGAAGCCGATCTGCCAGAAGGCGCTTACAGGGTTACCGTTAATCAGCCAGTGGGTTTAATTTTGCGATCTGGCCCGGGCGCTGACTACGAAAATATTGGTGGACTCGGGTATGAAGAAAGCGTTACCGTGCTGTCAGAAGAAGGCGGCTGGCTGAAAATTGTCCTCGGCAGTGGCGAAGAGGGGTGGATCAAAGACGGCAACGTTGATAGAGAGTAGCGACCTCACGCTGTTTGGAAAAAGTGAGCGCGAAAAAGTGAGCGCGTTGTTAAGAAAGCTATCTCAACTCAACGGTTGGTTACAGAATAGAGCCGCTTGCTTAGAGAGCTATGCCTAGAGTGATACGTTGGAATCGCCCAAAAGATATCCTGATGCAGCAAGGCATTCCGTTATGTACAACAATTCTCAAAGAGACTGGCTGGGTTCGTTTGTTGTGGCCGCGCTAGGTGCTGGTGTGATTACCTCTTTTGCCGTTAGCCAAGGCCAAAATCCTTTGGAAGGCTTAGGGATTACCGCGATCGCTGCCGTCGCCGCCGTCACCATAGACTACCTGCTCTAGGCTGAGGCCATACTAGGCTGACATACTAGGCTGACATACTAGGCGGTGACATACTCAGTGCCACCGCTTCAGCGACCTTAATGCCATCGACAGCCGCTGAAAGAATGCCGCCTGCATAGCCCGCACCTTCTCCGGCAGGGTAAAGCCCTTGAGTATTCAAGCTTTGGTAGCTGTCGTCTCGTTTAATCCGAATGGGCGATGAGGTTCGAGTTTCGACACCGGTAAGAACCGCATCGGGCATGGCAAAGCCTGGAATAATTTGGTCAAAGGCGAGAATGGCTTCGCGGATAGCTGCGATCGCATATTCCGGCAAACTCTCACTCAAATCGCCCAACCGCACCCCTGGCCGATAAGACGGCTGTACCTGCCCTAGCTTAGTTGACGGCCGCCCTGCCAAAAAATCTCCAACTAGCTGCCCCGGCGCTTCATATGTACCGCCACCTAATTCAAACGCTCGCTGCTCTAGCCTTCTTTGCAGCGCCATGCCCGCTAATGGATCGCCAGGATAGTCTGCTTCAGGGGTAATGCCGACCACAATGCCGCTGTTCGCATTTTTGCCGCTGCGCTCATATTGACTCATGCCGTTGGTGACAACTCGCCCCGGCTCAGAGGTCGCAGCGACTACCTGCCCACCGGGACACATGCAAAAGCTATACACCGTACGCCCCTTAGCCAACCCTTGCTGACAGTGATGGACTAGCGTATAGTCAGCCGCCCCTAAAATCGGATGTCCGGCACTCTCTCCATAGCGGCACTGATCGATTAGCCGCTGGGGATGCTCAATCCGAAAGCCCACCGAAAAGGGCTTTGGCTCAATGTAAACCCCTTGGTTATGCAGCATTTCAAAGGTGTCTCGAGCACTGTGCCCGACAGCTAGCACCACATGATTACTGGCAATGAACTCGCCATTTTCCAACCTAATGCCTTTGATCTGTCGGGACTGTTGTTGCTCTATTTCAATCGTTTCTACCCGACTTTGAAAGCGAATCTCGCCGCCTAACGCGATAATTTTATGACGAATATTTTCAACAATTTTCACCAGTCGGTAGGTGCCAATATGTGGCTTGCTAATGTACAAAATCTCAGGCACCGCACCATGCTCTACTAGCTCTGTCAGTACTTTTCGCCCATGGTGGTCGTTGTCTTTAATGCGGCTGTATAGCTTGCCATCTGAAAAAGTCCCGGCTCCGCCTTCGCCAAATTGAGCGTTCGATTCGGGGTTGAATTTGCGCTTACTCCAAAAGCCGAACGTATCTTGCGATCGCTCATGCACCGCCTTCCCCCGCTCTAAAACAATCGGACAAAACCCCATTTGTGCCAACAGTAATCCGGCGTACATCCCGCAAGGGCCAGCGCCAATGACAACCGGGCGAGTCTCCAGATCCGGCGGCGCTTGCGCGACATAGCGGTAAGCCATATTGGGCGTGGGCAAAATGCCCGCAGTCTTCTTGCTGCGGCTGAGAATTTGTTTTTGCCGAGTTGTTTCTACATCTAAGGTATACACGAGTGAAATCGCATCACGCTTACGAGCATCGTAGCTGCGTTTGAAAATCGAATAGCTACTTAACTCCGGCGCAGAAATTTTGAGCTTTTGCAAAATAGCCGCCTGTAAATCTTCTTCGGTGTGGTTAAGCGGCAGTTTGACTTGATTGAGACGGAGCATGGGTCAATAAAATTAAAGAATGCTTTGTAGATCCAGGAAAGTGAAAGATCAGAGCATTCATCAGGTTACTGGACAAATCACTAGACAATCACTCGACGAACTAAAGATTGCAGCGATACGTTCAGTCTACCGTCATACCTATTTTTTTGATTGTGTAGCTACGCTGAACGCATTGCAAAGGATGTGTCAATTTATACGCCTGCCTCTGTGAACTACTCAGTCAGCAATGTTTTCATAGAGGCTGGTCAGCAATGGAATCTATTAACATGCACATCAAACAATTGGCTTTGATTGCCTTAACAGCAACAGCCGCAACGTTTACGTCATCAGCATTTGACGCAGCTCAAGCGGCGGTTTTAGGAACGGGCACTACTTGTGCAAAAGCAACTTTTGCTTACATAGATTGTGCGGGTGCCTTTGAAGGCAATGACAAGGGCGCTCAAGGGACAGCGCTCACCAATTTGAATGCCCTGTTTGGTTCGGGTTGGTCTTTTCAGGGCGATAGTGAAGCGGGTGGCATTGTTTCTTTTCTTTCAGGCGGCACTAAAACAACGTCAGGAGAAGCCAAAACCACCTTAACTGGGCCCGGCGCGATCGCCGTTAAAGCCGGTAATTCTTATTCTCTGTACACGATTAATAACCTTGCTACATTCAATTGGAATACGCTGGGCGTCACCCCTGTTGGGAGTAAAGGTAAGAATACGCCTAATCTCTCTCATATCTCTGTCTACACCCAAGCGAGCAGCCCTTCTTCTCCACCTCGCACTGTTCCTGAACCTGGAATGCTGCTGGGCTTAGCTGCGATCGCTGCCACCAGCGCATGCTTGAAGAAAAAAGGCGATTCCTCGCCAACGACGTAAGCTTCTCTGTTTTTGCTTTTGATTGCCCCTCTTCTAAGTCACTTGCTCTCAATCCTTGATATCAGGTTTGAGAGTTTTTTGTTTGAACCCTTGGTCTGAAGCGGCGTACGCCGCGACTCACTTGGCCTGTCGTGCCGTAAAGGTTTCACAAGAGATCTCTGTGCTCTAGCCAAGTGAGAAACGCTACAGAACAGCAGCAGATCAACTTCTCGGTTGCTTATTTGCCAATGCAGAACCGGCTAAAAATTTCATCTAGCATCGATTCTGTCATTTCTTCGCCCGTGACTTCACCTAGCGCCTGAATCGCGGTTCGGAGGTCGATAGTCCAAAAGTCTAGCGGAAGTTCATTTTCGAGGGTGGTCTGGACTTCTGTAAGGGCTGCTTGAGCGCGTAGCAGTGCTGTCGCTTGGCGCTGATTGATGGCGATGTCAGTGTCGGCGGCGGTAAGATTGCCGCTGTGAATAGCTTTGAGGATAGCGGCTTCTAGTGATTCAATGCCTTGGGGCGTGGCGGCGTTAGGACTAGCAGCGGTGTAGACAACAGTGGTTTTTGGGAGATCATCAATTGGAGGCTTGTCAACATCCAACAAATCCGTTTTGTTTACCACTAAAAGGTGAGGCTTGTGTTTGATTTGTTCGTAAAGCGTTTGCTCGGCAATCTGCCAGCCTACGGTGGCATCAAGCGTTAGTAAAACGAGATCGGCAGCTTGGGCGGCGGCTTGCGATCGCGCTATTCCAATCTGCTCTACTTCATCTGCTGATTCGCGAATGCCGGCTGTATCGAGTACCTGCACCGGAATGCCGCCGACAATGAGCTGAGACTCCACCACATCGCGAGTGGTGCCGGGCAGGGGAGTGACGATGGCGCGATCGCATTGGCTCCAAGCATTCAATAGGCTGGATTTGCCTACGTTGGGCTGACCAATAATGGCAATTTTGAGGCCAGATCGTAGCAGTTCACCTTGGGGTGCTGTGGCCAAAATATGAGTAATGCCATCGAGTATGGCTTGTAGCTGCGATCGCACCTCTACTTCATCAATCGGCGGTAAATCATCGGCAAAATCTACTCGCGCCTCGATTTCTGCGAGCACATCTAAGCACTGTGCCCGCAGGGTTTTAATAACGCCTGCAAGCTTACCGCGAATTCCCATCAGCGCCGTTTGCGCGGCTTGCGGCGACTGCGCCCCCACGAGATCAGCAATCCCTTCCGCTTGCGTCAAATCTAGCCGCCCGTTTAAAAAAGCTCGTAGCGTAAATTCTCCTGGCTGCGCTAGCCGAGCGCCTTTCTGCACACAGAGCTGTAATACTTGCTGTACGGCCATAATGCCACCATGACAGTGAAATTCCACCACGTCTTCACGGGTGTAAGATCGCGGTGAATACATGAGTAGTAGCAGCGCTTCATCAATAATTTTGTGGGTGTCTGGCGATCGCACATAGCCATACAAAATTCGATGGCTTTCCCACGGTTGCTGACCTGGCGCTTGAAACAGCGCTTGAGCAATGGCAATCGCCTCGATGCCTGAAAGCCGCACGATGCCCACGCTGCCCTGCTGGGGCACGATGGCGGTAGCGATCGCGGCAATGGTTTCTGCCTGATAGACGATTGCTGCATTTGCTACCAACTCTGCTGCCAATTCTCACTCCGCTTACTTGCCTTTTGCATTTTTATCTAATTTTTTATCTATGTAGGTAGAGATTGTTTTGAGCGCTCACGCATTCAGTCTTTATTCTGTGCCGTTAAGCGCTATGACATTAAGCGGATTTATTTGTGATGTGCAATACGCATCAGCTGCTGAAGTCTTGCTGAGGTCTATAGGGCGATAGAAAGCCGCTGTAAAATGGGCTTTATTAAGGAACATAGATCCAGACTACCTAAAATTCTTCTTTTAGACACGCTATAAATTAAGCCAAATTCAAGTCTAAAAAGCTAGGCTTAACCGTAGGTAGCGCGCATACCGTCTATGTCATTAACATGCCCTTAACATGTCAGAGCCAGAATCAAATCTCAATACCCGATCTAGCGCTGACTCTAGCGGCAATAGCAGTACTCCACATTCTAAAAATTCTAAAAGCACACTTTCTCATCCTATGACCGCAGACACGACTGTAAAAGAGTTGACCCATTCTGAATTGAAAAATCCAGATCCCATTATTTCAAAAAATAATCAGCGCCGCTCTCTGCCAGAAAATGCTGGGCTAAAAATGCTGGACTTTTTATATTGGAAACGGCTGGGGCGCTACTTATATATTCGCTTCATTAGGATGCAGAGCAGCCCACAGGCAATCGCGCGCGGACTGTCGGTAGGCGTGTTTGCCGGTTCATTTCCGCTGCTGGGTTTTCAGTCATTGATTGCACTTGCGTTAGCGACTATTTTTCAAGGCAATAAAGTGGTCGCCGTTGCCAGTACTTGGATTAGCAATCCGCTGACGTATCTGCCGCTTTTTGCCTTTAACTATTATGTTGGCTGCTGGCTGTTGCAAATGCCGAGCGTTACGCAATTGCCGACGGCCTCACTCAACATCACTGAGTGGATGTCGATGGGGATGGGCGTCGCTGCCGCCCTCCTGCTGGGTTCTTTTGTCGTTGGTATCATCAACAGTATTTGGGGCTATTATCTCGGCCTGATTGTTGCGCAACGAGTTCAAGCGGCGCGCGCCAACAAACGAAAATAGAGCTATTGCTCATCCGAAACGTTACTAAAACTGAAACCGTTCTAATTTCTTCTTAGAACGCCCATAAGCTGTAAATAAGATGTTTTACGTCACATCAAGCTTTTGGGGGTATTTATGTTTAAAGATTTGATTAAAGCCGGATCTCCGGCCCAGTTTAGCCACCCGTGGCCTTTTTCACTCATGGTCGCAGCGCTCGTGCTAGCGCCTATTGCTGGCTGTATGCTGTGGCCTGCTCGCGCTAGCGCTCAGGTGTACTCACCGTTGAGCTATCAGCAACCTGAGCGATCGCTCAGCGTCACGGGTCAAGGCATTCAAACGATTCCAACGACGCTAACAGAAGTGAGATTGGGGGTTTTGGTAGAAGCCGATACGGCTGAAGCGGCTCAGCAGCAGGCGGCTGAGCGCTCTACAGCCGTGGTGGCATGGGTGCGATCGCAAAACGTTGAAAAGCTACAGACCACCGGCATTTCGCTTTCGCCCCGCTACGACTATGTAGACGGTCGGCAAATTTCTAGAGGCTACCAGGCCACCAATACCATTAGCTTCAGGGCTCCAACCGAAAGCGCTGGCGCGATTATTGACGAAGCGGTGAGAGTAGGCGCTAGCCAAATCGAAGGCGTCAGCTTTGTCGCTACCGATGCCGCCATTGAAGCTGCCCGCCAGCGCGCTTTGACCGCAGCTGTTGAAGATGCCCAAGTCCAAGCCGATACGGTGCTAGCCGCGTTAGGACTTTCTCGTCAGGCTGTCCTCAGCATTTCCATTGGATCGCTTAGTGCGCCGCCGCCTAGTCCAGCCCCCGAAGCTTTCGCTCAGCAGGTTCGCCTAGCCGATACCACTGCCAAAACGCCGATTATTGGCCAAGAGCAAACCATCAATGCCCAGGTGACACTACTGATTCGTTACTGATGCGTTATGGCTGCATTCCTGAGCTATTACGGAATTTAACGAGTGCTTTATGTTGCTGGCTTAAGCACTGTCAATTACGTAGTCCAACGCTGTTTATCTGTTAGCGGGAGGCATAAGATTAAAGCTGCGATAAAGACAATTGCTGAATGAGCGAAAGGCCAATAAGTATGCTGGGACAGACACTCATTGGGCGCTATCAGCTAACGCGCATTTTAGGGGCAGGTGGGTTTGGGCAAACCTATTTAGCGATTGATTTAGAACATGATTTAGAACGTGATTTGGCAACTGATTTGGGCCCTGATCGCGCTCAGTGTGTTGTTAAGCAGCTCAAGCCTGCTAGCCAAGATGCCAATTTTTTAGCGATCGCTCGCCGTCTTTTTGAAACCGAGGTAAAAATTTTAGGAAAATTAGGCGCTCATTCCCAAATTCCTAAACTGCTCGACTCTTTTGAAGAAGGCAATGAGTTTTATCTGGTGCAAGAATTTATCGATGGGCAGTCTTTAGAAGATGAAATTCGTCAAGTAGGCAGATTCACAGAAGCTGAGGCAATTGCTTTACTAAAAGGCGTTTTGCCTGTGCTCAACTTCATTCACGATCACCACGTCGTCCACCGCGATCTCAAGCCCGATAATTTAATTCGCCGCCAAGATACCGGTGAAATTGTGCTGATTGACTTTGGCGCGGTCAAAGAAATTCGTACCCGGCTGATTACCGGTGAGCGCACGGCGCTGACGATTGGCATTGGCACTCAAGGCTATACGCCGAGTGAGCAGCTTTCGGGTAAGCCGCGCTACAGCAGCGATATTTATGCGCTGGGAATGACGGTCATTCATGCGCTGACTGGGCGATCGCCGACCGATTTGCCTGAGGACTTGGGCAGCTTAGACCCTTGCTGGCGAGACTACGCAGACGTCAGCCCCGGCCTAGCGATTTTGCTCGATAACATGATTCGCCACTACATTCAGCAGCGCTACCCTACCGTCGCGGCTGTGCAGCATGATTTAAATCGATTAGATCAGCTGCCGCTAGAGGCCGCTAGTGCCAGCACTGCGCTAGAAGATGCCGCGATTCAGGCGCGACTTAACGCTGGCGGGAAGTCGGCTATTTTGCGATGGCAGATGAGTCGGCGGGCCAAGTGTTGGACGGTTGCGATCGCGACTGTTACTACCAGTGCGCTGATCTTAGGTCTACGCCAGATCGGGGCTTTTGTGGCGGCTGAGCTAGCGGTATATGATCAACTCGTACGCGCTCAGGTGGATCCGGGCCCGGATCCTCGGCTGTTGATTGTTGAAGTGAGTGAAGCGGATTGGCGATCGCCGTCTGCCTTTGCACCGTCCAATGAAGCCATTTCTACCGTCATCGAAAACTTACAGCAATATCAGCCCGCCCAGATTGGGCTAGATTTATTCAGCGACTCATCGTCAGCCCTCGGTCAGGAAAGCCTACACCAAAGCTTAAAAGCGCCTAACGTCGTTGCGATTGCAAAGCTCAGCGACGCTAGCTTTGACCAACCAACCTCACAGTTGCCCAACATCTCGCCTGATCAAATCAGCTTCAGTCATATTCTTGAAGATCCAGATTTCCGGGTGCGTCGAGTCTTGATAACCGATTTTGCTAATCGAGACAGTCGTCAAAGCGAAATAGACCCCGCTGCTCGACCAGTCTTTGCCTTAGGCGTCTCTCTAGCCGTTAGATACTTAAAGCAGTACAGCAATATTGAACCTGCACCCGGAGGGATTTTGCAGCTCGGCAAAGCTCGATTTGAGCCGATTACTGAAACGTTTGGCGGCTACCAACAAATGGAGATCGCGGGCTATCAAATCCTGATGAGCTACCGATCTTCTCAAAATATAGCGGCCCAGATCAGCTTTGCTGATGCCCTCACTGGCAGCTTTGATCCTGCTTTAATCAAAGATAAAATTGTCATCATTGGCCCCACAACCGACAGTAGCCGCGATTTGTTTTTGACGCCGTTTAGTTCAAGACGCGATCATCAGCAAAAAATGCCGGGTGTCATGCTTCACGCTCAAGTAAGCAGTCAAATTCTCTCAACTGTGCTGGATGGTAAACCCCTCCCATGGGCATGGCCTGACTGGGCAGAAATTGCGTGGATTGTTGCACTGACGGGCATTGGCAGCCTGTTGATGGTAGTCACTCAAAAAGGGGCCATCCTGATCCTATTTGGCGTTAGCGGTCTTTGCACCACGGGGTTGATCAGCGTATTGTGTTTTCAATTAGGCGGTTGGGTGCCTGTTGTTGCGCCGATGAGTGCTTTTTTTGTCGCAGCAGCAGGTGTGCGCATTAGCAAAAGCTATCAGAGACGCCACTGGGAAGCGCATCAAGAAGCGACTTTCATTTTGCCTGGTGATGTGATGGGATAAGCGGTGGGGGGATAAGAGGATCTGCTTAGAGCTGAACTATCATGGCCTCAGCGAGTCGATTGCAGGTTTCTGTGAGTTTTTCTAAATCGACGCTCACTAATCGCCCCTGATCAATCACCTTTTTACCATTGATAAAGCTGTAGTCTACGGCTGGCGGCTGACAAAATATCAGCGCCGCTACCACATCGTGATGACTGCCCACCAGTGCGGGAGTATCGATGTTAAAAGTAACAAAATCAGCCGACATTCCGGGTGCTAAGTAGCCGATGTCATCTCGGCCCAATACCTTGGCACCACCGATGGTGGCAATTTCTAGCGCTTCGCGGGCTGTCATGGCAGCGGCACTTTGCTCTCTTACACGGGCTACTAAGAAGGCGGTGCGGGTTTCTTGCAACAGATTTGAGGCATCGTTAGAAGCTGCGCCATCGACGCCCATGCCGACTGCTACTCCTTGGTTGAGCATTTGGCGAATGGGGGCAATGCCACTCGCAAGGCGCATGTTGCTACAGGGGCAGTGGGCAACGCCTGTACCAGTACGAGCAAATTGGGTGATGGCATCGTCACTGAGCTGCACGCAGTGGGCGTGCCATACATCGTCGCCAAGCCAGCCAACTGAAGCGGCATAGTCGCCGGGGCGCAGGCCAAATTTGCTGAGGCTGTAGTCTACGTCGCTTTTGTTTTCGGCGAGATGGGTGTGGAGCCGAACGCCGCCGTAGCTGCGAGCCATCGCGGCAGATTCTCGCATCAGATCGCAAGAGACTGAAAAAGGAGAGCAGGGCGCTAGGACAATGCGCATCATCGCATGGCGACTGTTGTCGTGATATTGCTCGATGAGGCGCTGTGAGTCTTTGAGGATATCTTTTTCGGTTTCGACGAGCGTGTCGGGAGGCAGTCCGCCTTGGCTTTCGCCTAAGCTCATGCTGCCTCGACTGGCGTGAAACCGGATGCCAATGTCTTGGGTGGCGCGAATTTCGTCATCTAATGTGCAGTCATTGGGGTAGAGGTAAAGGTGGTCGCTAGCAGTGGTGCAGCCGGAGAGCATGAGTTCGGCGGCGGCCATTTTGGCACTGGCATAGACGCCTTTGGCCGTGAGCGTTGACCACATTGGGTAGAGGGTTTGGAGCCAGTTGAAGAGATCGCAGTTTTGGGCGGCGGGAACGGCGCGAGTTAGGGTTTGAAAGAAGTGATGATGGGTGTTGATCAGGCCAGGAAGTACAACATGGCGATCGCTCAAATCCAGTACCTCATCGACCCCCTCATTGGCAGATAGATCCGCTAAGCTAGCCGTTGTGCCGACT
The DNA here is from genome assembly GCA_041742865.1 of Phormidesmis sp. Lineage (GTDB taxonomy): Bacteria > Cyanobacteriota > Cyanobacteriia > Phormidesmidales > Phormidesmidaceae > Phormidesmis. The sequence continues at coordinate 7,730 of JBGTNW010000073.1, read as the reverse complement.
TGTTCAATCACATTGTCTCGCACAAAGAGTGCGCCATGCCGAATCTCTCTTCTGGCTTCATCCATGGTGACCAGCGTATGAATGTTTTTGACCAGTAATGTCCCCATTGGTTAATGCCGTATTTTGCTTATTGTTTTTGCCTGTTGTTTTTGTGAGGCATTTTGTTTATGTCGTGTACAGCTTGCTCAGACCAAGCGCTGCTAGCCCTTTGCGGTAGGCAATTGAGCTTTGATCAGCTTCAATGTGAGCTTCTGCGCGTAAATCTAGGGGCAGATCTTCGGGGTACTGCGCCTCTATGATTTCTCTGTCTTCGTCAAAAATTTGATAGTTGAATTCGTAGACGGGTTCGAGCGGCTGATCTTTGTCGAAGTTGCGGCAAATGGGGGAGAACAATCGGGTTTTGCGGGCGGAAATTGGCGAGGCGGCGTTAAGAATGCACAGGCGGCCTTCGTTGGGAAAATGAACTCTTAAAACGGCGGCAAAAGGCAGAAAGACAGTGAAGTCTCGCAGCCACTGAAAGCCTTTGGGCGCACGGTGCTGAATGCTTTTGGGGAAGTTGCTAACGCTGCTGATATATTGGGCGTTGAGGCCGCGTTCGGTGGGGGTGACGCTGTATTTGGGGACGATGGGGTTGGTGCGATCGCCAAAAGATTCGGCATGAACCCAGGCAAAATGCGCCACATCTAAAAACCCTTCCATCTGCCGACCGGCGGCGGCTTCAACAGCAATGGGTTCGGGCAAAATTTGCTGATAGTCAGCGTCTGACCATTCGGGCAGATCGGGCAGGGCTTGCGGATCGTCGGCTGAGCCGGTGAGCGTTGTCCAAACTAGGCCGTAGGCTTCTTTGACAGGATAGGTTTTGAGGCAGAGCTTGCTCGGAGCGCTAGCGTTGGGATTAGCTGGAATCAAGGTGCATTGGCCAGCGGCATTGTAGTGAAAGCCGTGGTATTTGCAGATGATCTGATCGTTTTCTACCATGCCCATGCTTAGCGGAACGCCTCGGTGCAGGCAAATGTCATTGGCTACGCAGAGGCCAGTAGCCGTGCGCCAAATTACCAGGCGCTGATCGAGCAGAGTGGCGGCAACTGGGCCATCGCCGATGGCGTGACTGTAGGCGACGGGGTACCAAAAAGGGGCGATCGCCTCCCAATCGGCGGGTAAAAACGTGCAGCCTTTCGGCAGGCGGCTAGTGGTTTTAGAAGCGGTTTTTTCGCTTGCTTTTTTGTCTGCTTTTTTGCTTTGAGTTACAGTCGCAGTCGCCTGTGCCATAGCTGTGCCCAAATTAGGAGGTCAAGGGGGTGAATGCTGGATGCTTTCTAATCGTTACTAATTTGGCGATGATTATCTGTCGCATTTGTAACTTAACGAGATCATTGTATACAAAAGGTTTGTTTGGATCATGCCTCGGATCACGACGCTGAAATGACCTTAAAATGACTCTGAAACAACCTGTAAAGTTTGAAATCTCTATCTGAAGGCAGGGAAACAAAATATATTGATTAGCCTACGTTTATTGACACTGTGCGTTTGGCTTGATGCGGAATACCAGGATGCAAGTAGCAAGAGCGATCGCCCGAAATCAACCCAATCAGTGTCTCAGTCAGCGCCTAGTCACTGAGCAAAATCGGTTGATGGCAATGCTAGCGTCAGCAAGTCCGATAGCTGAATGCCTAAGCGCTATTTGTGATTCGATATCGCAAATAAGTCCGGGCACTCGTGCCACCATTTTTATCGAAGATCGTATCCAAGAATGGCCCAACCAGTGGCCAGATAATGGGCCAAGTGACGGGCCAGATAACGACATATCAGCTCATCACTCTATTTCAATTTTGGCCGCCGATAAGACTCTTCTAGGATCACTCATCTTAAGTTTTGATACGGTTAGATCGGTCAGTGAAGAAGAGCAGCAGCTCGCTGAATTTGGGGCTTACTGCATCAGCATTTTGCTAGAGCGCGATTCCCTTGGAAGGCTTTGCCATCGCACGAACGATACCCTACGCCACGCCCAAGAAAAATATCGTAGCCTATTCGAGTCGATGGACGAAGGCTTCTGCATTTGCGAAATGCTGTTCGATGACGCTGATCAGCCCTACGACTACCGATTTTTGGAAGCCAATTCAGTGCTTGAAACGCTTACAGGCTTAAGCAATGTTGTGGGTAAAACCATCCGCGAATTCGTTCCCGATCTGGAAGCTGAGTGGTTTGAAATCTATGGCAACGTCGTGCGCACGGGGAAACCCGTTAGATTTGAGCAGCAATCTACCGCTTTAAACCGCTGGTTTGATGTCAATGCTTTTCCGATTGGAGAGGCGCAGAGCAATCAGCTCGCCATTATATTTACAAATACCACTGAGCGAAAACGAGCCGAACAGGCGCTCCAGGCTAGCGAAGCTCAAAGTCGAAGCATTTTAGAAAGTATTACAGACGCTTTTTTTGCTGTTGATCGAGACTGGAAATTTACGTATCTCAATCCTCAAGCCGAGCGACTGCTGGGCCGCGAGCTAGGTGATCTGTTAGGCAAAGTCATGTGGCAGGAATATCCTGGCATTGTTGGCAGCGAATTTGAAACAGCTTATCGCCAAGCGGTTGAAGATAAAGTAGCCACCTCGGTTGTCTCCTACTATCCAGATCACGAGCGCTGGTATGAAGCGCACGCTTATCCAGCGGCTGACGGCATGACTGTCTACTTTAGAAACGTCACCGACCAAAAACAAGCCGAAACTGCCCTGAAAAAAAACGTTCAGCAGCTGCGCGCTATCTACGACGGCACCAGCCGCTATATGGGCCTATTGACCCCCGATGGCACGTTGGTTGAAATCAACCGCGCCGCGCTGGATTTTGTGGGCACTCAAGCTAAGGATGTGATCGGGTTGCCGCTATGGGCAACGGCTTGGTTTCGCTACACACCGGCAGCGGCTGAGCTGATTCGGCAGTCTGTACTGCGAGCGGCAGCGGGTGAGCGCGATCGCCAAGAAATTTCAGTCACCGCGCCGACGGGTCAGGTGATCACGTTTGAGTTTTTGGTTTACCCCATTTTGAACGATGCCGGTGAAGTCGTTTTTATTGTCCCTGAAGCGACGGACATTACTGCGGGTAAGCAGGCCAAAGAAGCGCTGGCAATGAGTGAAGAGCGCTTTCGTAACTTGGCCGACAATATTGCGCAGCTAGCCTGGATTGCAGATCGAGAAGGGAAAATTGCTTGGTATAACCAGCGCTGGTTTGACTATACCGGCATGACAATGGCAGAGATGACCGGCTGGGGCTGGCAGCAGGTGCACCATCCGGACCATATTGATCGCGTTCTGGCAAAAGTTAAGCGCTGCCTTGAGCGATGTGAGCCCTGGGAAGATACGTTTCCTCTACGGCGAAAAGATGGAGCGTATCGCTGGTTTCTCTCGCGGGCGATTCCGATTCGCAGTGAGCAAGATAATGTGCTGCGCTGGTTCGGCACGAATACTGACATTACTGAACAACGAGAAGCTGAGCAGGCTCGAGAGCTACTGCTAGCGCAAGAGCAAACCGCTAGACTCGCCGCAGAATCGGCTAACCGAATCAAAGATGAGTTTTTGGCGGTGGTATCGCATGAGCTGCGAACGCCGCTTAATCCAATTTTAGGCTGGTCGCAGCTTTTGAAAAAAGGGCACCTACCGCCGCAAAAAACCGCTCAAGCCCTAGACATTATTGAGCGCAATGCCAAAATGCAGGCCCAGCTCATCAGTGATTTGCTCGATGTGTCTCGAATTTTGCAAGGCAAACTAACCTTAAGCATTCAGCCCGTTGATTTGAGCTACGTTATCCGGGCGGCGGTTGAGACGATGCAGCTCTCAGCGATCGCTAAATCTATTCATTTACACATCGCGCTAGATACGGCTGTCGGCAAGGTGTCGGGCGATGTTAACCGGTTACAGCAGGTGATTTGGAATCTGCTTTCCAATGCGGTTAAGTTTACGCCTCAAGGCGGTCGGATTGAAGTTCGTCTCGAGCGAGTAGGTGCAGAGGCTCAAGTCAGTGTCAGCGACACGGGTAAAGGCATTCATCCTGACTTTTTGCCCTATGTGTTTGATCATTTTCGTCAAGAAGATGCCAGCACCACGCGCAAATTTGGTGGGCTAGGGCTAGGGCTAGCGATTGTGCATCGGCTGCTAGAGTTGCACGGCGGTACGATTTGTGTGGATAGCCGAGGCGAAGGGCAGGGCGCAACGTTTGTATTTAGCCTCCCGCTGATGCCTGCGCCCACCTATGCGCAATCTTTGCCAAAGCTAAAAACAGCAGCGTTGCTCGCAGCGCCGGTCACAGCGCCGCCCAGCTTACAGAATAAACGAATTTTGGTGGTTGATGACAACGACAGCAATCGGGACTATGTGATCGCTGCGCTAGAAGCGTATGGAGCCAGTGTCAGGGCGGCGGCTTCGGGCCATGAGGCCATCGCGTTGCTGATTGAGTCGCCACCGGATGTACTCGTCAGCGATGTGGAAATGCCCGATATGAATGGCTACACTTTGATTCAGCAAATTAGAGCCCTACCGGCTGAGCAAGGAGGACAAACGCCAGCGATCGCCCTGACTGCCCACGCCGGCGAAAGAGACTATCAGCAGGCAATGTCGGCGGGTTTTCAAAGGCACATTGCCAAACCGGTTGAGCCGGATGTTTTGAGTGAGATCATCTGCTTTTTGTTGGAATAAGCTGTGATGCTATGCCTCAAGATTTTTATGCTTCAAGACTGTAGTGCTTCAAGACTGTAGTGCAGGCAAATATACGCTGATTTGAGTGCCTTGACCCACTTCACTGGCGACTTCGATAAAGCCGCCTGCATTTTTGACGATGCCGGAGACGGTTGAGAGTCCTAAGCCGGTGCCTTTGTCGGGGGGTTTGGTGGTGAAAAAGGGATCGAAAATGCGATCGCGCATCTCCGGCGCAATGCCTATCCCCGTATCGGTAACCCGCACCACAACATAATGTCCTACAGCCGCGTCCAAATTTTTACTGGCAGCAGCTTCATCGACATAGCAGTTATCCACAACAACGCTCAAGACGCCGCCATCGGGCATGGCATCGCGGGCATTAATGCACAAGTTCATCAGCACTTGGTGCAGATGCGTAGAATCAGCCGAGACTTCTTTTAAAAGCGGCTCTGATGAGGCTGAATGGGCAATGTCTTGACGAATTTTAATCGAGTTAGGAAAACCCTGACGCACCACCGCCATCACCTCTTCCAGTACGGCCACGACATCTACAGCCGTTTGACTTTCGCAGCTGCCTTGGACAAACGTAAGAATTTGTCTAACCATATCAGCGCCTCGCTGAGCGCTGCTTTCCAATAGATCTAGCTGTTGTTGTGTCGCGATATCACCCTGCTTTTGAGAAAGGCGCAAAAGCTGAGCAATTCCTAAGATGGGCGTGAGCATATTGCCCAAATCATGGGCAATGCCGCCCGCTAGCTGACCGAGACTTTCGAGACGCTGGGCCTGATAAAACTGAGCTTCAAGGCGCTTTTTCTCGGTAATGTCAGTATTGACTTCTAGCAGTGAGTGCGGACGATTGGCACTATCTTTTACCAGCGTCCAGCGACTGGCCACTAAGATGGCGTCTCCGGCTTTGGTGAAGTGGGTGAGTTCTCCTTGCCAAAAGCCTTGCGCTAAGGTGACGCTGAGCGCCTTTTCAAGATCGGCGCGTTCCTTTTTCTTGAGAAGCTGTTGGGCAATAGTTCCTAGCGCCTCTGCTGCCGTCCAGCCATACAGCCGTTCTGCACCCTGACTCCAAAACAGAATATGGCCTTCTAAATCGCGCACAAAAATAGCATCGGTCGCGATGTCGATCAGCGCTGCCTGCTGCTGCGTTTTTTGGTATAGCTCTGCTTGCTGAATAGCGATACCCATTTGGGTTGCGACTTGCTGAAGGAGCTCAGTACTGTCAATTTTCCACTCTCTAGGGGCACGACAGTGGTGCGCAATCAGCAGTCCCCAAAGATTGTCACCTTGCAAAATAGGCACAACTAGGTTGGCTTTCACCTCTAGGCTTCTTAACAGGTCTCGATGAAACGGATCGACAGCGGCTGCCTCCACGTCACTAATTGCGCTGACTCGCCCCTGCTGATATTCGCCGACATAAACATTGCCCAAGCAGTCATCTTGAATCTTCATCGCAATCGTTGCGCGCCATCCAGAGGCCACGGATTCAGCTTCAACAATGCCTTGCCAATGGGATAAAAAGCGAAAAACAACGACGCGATCCGTTTGCAGAAAGTGCCGTACCTGATCGACTGCGACGCGCAAAATTTTGTCTAGATCTAGCGTTCGACGGATGGAGTCGGTGATTTCGGCAATCAGTCGTTCGCGCTCTAGCTGAATAGCCATTCTCTGGCGATCGCGCCCATCCCGCTGGGCCCGGTGCACCAAAAACTCTATGCGTGGCACAAGGCTCTGATCGGCAAAAGGCCACATGATATAGTCATCTGCACCGGCTTCTAGCGAAGCTATGGCTCGATGCGTATTGGCGCCCTCTAACAGCAGCAAAACGGGTACTTGACAGCCATTTTTCCGTAAATGGCGGCAAATGTTCACCTCATCGGAATTCCGTATCGTCGCGTTAATAATCACTAAATCGTACGAAATAGTGTCTTCATCTGCGGCTATTTTTTGCCAAGCTGTCACACCATCACTGACTGTGACGATTTCATAGCGATCTGTCGAGAGCAGACGCTGTAGGTCATGGGCAACCGCTGGGTTGGACTCTACAACCATGATTTTCATGGTGGAACTCTGAAAAGGGCTTTTAATTAGCCTTCACAGCCTCATCAATAATGTGTGACGGAATGTTTTGATACTAACGAAAAACATTAATCAAGTCTCATAAATATCACAACGCTCTAACGACTGATTTAAGGTTTTTATTTACGACTACTTACTACACAGCTAGCAAAACAACCGGCAAAAGAGTCGGCAAAACTGCCAATAAAAAACCTGAGCAAAAAAGGTTTCTGGCCCAGGCTGTATCGATTTTAAAGAACTTAGCGCGCAAACTTTAGCGGGTAGCTTAGCGCCGTGACATGAAGATGCGCAAAATGTACCAAAACAGCAGCATAACTGAAGAAAAAAGCGCTAGAGACGCTGCTACGTAGTAATCAGTAGGGTAGCGACGCATAACTTGCGAGGTCTGATACAAAATGGCCGCAGCGGCAAAAGCCACCATCGCAAAAGAGAAAAATATGCCCAGGTTAAAGCCAAAGATAAAGCTACAGACAATTAGCCCTAAGGCCACCATGCCCGCGACTTTGAGCGCACCGCCCAAAAAGGTGAAATCTTGGCCGGTGGTAAATACCACGACAGTAAGACCACCAAAGAGAAATAACGTTGCGATCGCTGCCGACTGAATCACGCCTGCACCCATCGTTGACGCGATCATCAGCAGCGGCGCAAAAATAATCGCTTCCCCAATCACATAAAGCCCCAGGCCCATGTACTGCGTATTGATATCGCCCGCTTTAGCCGCCAAGCTGCTAGAGAGATACCCGAGCAACATAAAGCCCCCGAGCATCCCGATCCAGCCCAACTGAGAGCCCATCACAAACTGAGTAATGGCCAAGGCAATCCCGGTTTGAAATAGCAGAAATTCAACTGCAATAAAAGCCGCTACCGCACCGGCAAGATGCAGATACGTTTTTCTAATAAATTCTGCGCGCTCACTCGGACGCGCCTGAGCCACTAACACCATAAGAAAGCTTCCTTAACTGA
>JBGTNW010000072.1:0-8428 GCA_041742865.1 Phormidesmis sp. | reverse complement strand
CCAACGGCGCTGACGCCGCCAGATCAGGCAACAGATCGCGGTGCGAGGCATGAGGATAAAAAGTCCACGGGCGAGGCCGCGCGCGCGCGCTCAAAAGCTGCTCGACTAACGCTCGGCGAAGCTGATTCAGCGCCCTGACCGGCAGCATCAAATCGCCCTGCAGATCGTTCTTCACCTGCGATAGTTCAAAGGGCGTATCGCCCAAGCGGGAAAACTGCTGCATCAGCTTTTGGGTGGTGAGCGGATGGCTGTGAGCAATTTCGAGCAGCGTTTCTGTGGTGGCCTGCACTTGATGGCCTTGGGTATCTTGGGCGATCGCCACTAAGGGCTCACCCGCCGATCCAGAAACGGCGATCGCAATCGGTCGCTTAAACCGAGGCGCTGCGCCGCTGTAAGTTTGGCGCACCGCTTTATCTAGCTCAGGATCGCTCGTTTTCCAAAGAGCATGGCCCGCCTTCACCCGGCTCATATCGACATCATGGCGGCCAAAGCTGACAAAAGTCTCCTTTCCCTTTTGTTCCACGGCATACAGTCGTCCGCCCTGATCTTGATGGGGATCTCCGTTATCGATCACCACGCCATCCCCCAATTTAACAGGGATTTGAGCTGCGATCACGAGCTTTACATGTCTTTTATTAGGCTCAATGCGAGAGATTTTTCCAATATACGCGCCGCGTTTTTTCCCAAAGCGGGCATGAACAAGCTGTTGATTATTAATGCCTTCAAACCAGCCGGTGGAGAGGCCACGAGAGAATGCCATCTCTAGTGAATAGCGTTCTTCAGCGCTCGGTAAATAAGCCACTTGTAAAGCCGCCTCTGCACTGACTCGATCAAGCGCTTGCCGGTACACCCGCGTTACGTTGGCAACATATTCGGGCGTTTTTAAGCGGCCTTCTATTTTCAGGCTGCTGATTCCAGCTTTGATCAAATCGGGCATCACCGGCAAGCCAGAGAGATCTTGCGGGCTGAGGAGGTAAGCGCGATCGCCCAGCGGCACCGGCTCGCCGTTAGCAATCAAGTCATAAGTCATCCGGCAAGCCTGCGCGCACTCACCCCGATTCGCCGATCGCCCGCCCAGCGATTCGCTAGTCAAACACTGACCCGAATAAGCCACACACAAAGCGCCATGAACAAAGGTTTCCAAAGGAAGCGGCAATTCGTTTGCGGGTGCGGCCTCAGCTAACTGTCGCTGAATCTTATTGATTTCTTTCAGCGAACATTCACGAGCTAGCACTACCAAATTGCAGCCCAATGCCTTCGCAAACGCAACCCCCGCTGCTGACGTGATGGTCATTTGAGTAGATGCATGAATTGGAAAATCGGGTGAGAGATGACGAATCAACCGACAAATGCCCACATCTTGCACAATCGCTGCATCGACCCCAGCGGTCATCACTTGACGGAGATAATGGGCCGCTGCTTTTAACTCTTGTGGAAACACCAGCGTATTAAACGTGAGGTAACCCTTCACCCCGCGACCGTGCAAAAAAGCCATCAGATCAGGCAAATCATCAACGGTGAAATTATCTGCCCGCATTCGAGCATTGAAGCGATCTAAGCCGAAATAAACAGCATCCGCGCCATTTTCCACGGCTGCTTTAGCGCCATCCCAGTTGCCAGCAGGCGCTAACAGCTCCGGCACTTGCAGTCGTCTAGATGGGGAGGCTGGCCATAGATTAGCGTTACTGGCAGCGTTACTGGCAGCAGCACGAGAAGGCGCAGAATCAGTCATGTTCAAAGAAGTCAAAAGAAAAGTTAAATCTCAGGGCACTGCCCCTCAGTATCCATTCAAAAGTTATAGCAGCTTGAGTCAATGACCGTTGCTCTCTAGAATTAGAAGGCATTGAGAGAATACAAAATTTTTCTAAAAAGAAAAAACATTAGGAGGAACTATGGCTGAGCGTCCAATTATTCTTGGCATTGTGGGCGATAGCGCTGCTGGGAAAACGACTTTAACGCGCGGTATTGCCCAAGTGCTAGGCGAAGAAAACGTTGTAGCCATTTGTACCGACGACTATCACCGCTATGACCGCAAGCAGCGCGCTGAAATGGGCATTTCGGCCCTTCATCCTGACTGCAATTACCTCGATATTATCGAGCAGCACCTGCAAGATCTCAGAAACGGCAAAGCGATTTTAAAACCGATTTATAACCACTCGACGGGTGGGTTTGACGCGCCTGAGTACATTCAGCCCAAAAAGTTTGTGATTGTCGAAGGTCTGTTGGGCTATTCTACCAAGCTAGCTCGGAGTGCTTACGATGTGAAGGTGTATCTAGCACCGCCTGAAGATTTGCGGGCTAAGTGGAAAATCAAGCGCGATACTCGCAAACGGGGCTATACCGATGAGCAAGTATTACAGGCGCTGCAACAGCGTGAGCCCGATTCTGAAGCCTTTATTCGGCCGCAGCGACAGTGGGCTGATATGGTCGTTTCTTTTATTCCGCCGAGCGATGAGCATGAGGAGGGCAATGATCTTTTGCTCAATGTGGAACTCGTGCTGAGACCAACGCTGCCTCACCCTAATTTCAGCCATATTTTGGATGATAATGGCAATGATTTAGGCGATGCCATTCGGCTGAATTTGGCCCGCGATATGGGTAAACCAGTCGATGTGCTCTGTGTCGATGGCCATGCGAATGCTAAGCAGGTGCAGCAGCTAGAGCGAATTTTGTGTCATGAGGTGCCTTATCTCGGTCAGTTTTGCAGCCTAGAGGGCAATGAAGATGTGGGTAAATTGGTGGGCACAACGGGCGAAACGCTGCAAAGCTACCCGTTAGCGCTGACTCAACTGCTGATTACGTACCATATGCTGCGAGCGGTAGAGCGATCGCTGAGAAAGTAGTTTTCACCATCGACTATACTTCCTTAAAAGTCACATAGCCCGTCTTCACTACAAGCAGATTTTTTTAGTTCAGCTTTTTAGTTCAGCCTGCTAAAAAAACCGCAAAGAGAAAGGATACGGGCCATCGTAGTTTTTCACGATGGCATCTGATGAACATCTGATGATTCGTGGCCAGTCAGGTAGCAATCATCGCGGACAGCAGCCTTATAGCGACTAGCCCGCGATGAGAGAGGGCATGAGAGAGGGCAGTTAGAATTTGCCCGGCCTACGTCAGAAATTAGGCACACTGAACTGACATCAAGGTGCTTTCAATGGCGGGTAAATGCTGCTCGACCAAGGCTTCTTCTGCTGGATCAATTGCGCTTAGGGACTGCAAGCGCCAATTATTAGCAGCTTCCAATTCAATCAGCTCCTGATTTATTTTTTTTCGAGCCTGCTGCTTTTCAAGGTCGTTTAGCGCTGCATCACTGGCTATTTGCGCCAACTGCTGATTGAGCAGCGCTGATTCTCGTTTTGAAAAGGCTTTGACGGCTTCTATTTGGGCCTTGACGCCGCCTGATTTGACAACTGAGTATACTTCCATCAGCCGGTAGTAAGACTGTAAGTAAAGCTCATCGCCGTTGATCAAGGTGCGGTGCAGATTGCTGCGACGATTGGCCGAGCGCTTGCGGTGCTGCCACCAGTCGAGCAGCATAGGAATAGAAACGCCGTTAATAGAAGCGCCATCGATAGAGACGCCGCTCAAAGAAATGCGGTTGATAGGGGTCGATGCAGTGTGTGGGGGCATTGATAATTTTCTCAACTTAAAGTAACTGAAGTAAATAATATGAGCCCCATCGCTGGTAGCAAGGACGGTGTAAAGCGCGCTCGTGGCCAGCGATGCGAGATGGTGCGTCCGTAAACAAGGCACAAAGCTCAAGCAGCTAGACGGGGCAAGCCATGCCACTAAAGCCGGTCGGTCAAGGGGTTACCAAGGGTTTAATTGAAACGAAACCAGGAACTGGAAAAACTGTGCCGATTCTTATTCTAGGGGGCAAGCTGGCATAATTATTAATCCCAATTTGAAGAGCTTACAAATCAGACGGCTATTGCGTTAAATCTTGTACGCTAGAAAAGGTAAGTAAACCTTTAGAGCAGAAAAGCACTGTGTATGGTGATCAAGGCGGCTTTATTCAGCTTTAATGGGATTATCATCAATGATGAAGAGATTCGCCAAACGCTGAGCGAGCAAATTTTGTTGGCTGAAAATTTGCGGCCTGATCGAGATGACTACCTGACGGTATGTTTGGGCCGGAGCGATCGCGCTTGCCTCAAAGCTCTCCTGGCCCAGCGAGGTCGTGCCGCTAGCGAGGCCCTCCTCACCCAGCTGTTGAATCAAGCATCTGCCGGTTACCAGGCTTGGCTAGAGGGGTTGGCCAAGCTGCCAATTTATCCAGGGTTAGAAGATCTTATTTTTCGCTGTCGGGCCAATCATATGAAAATGGCGGTGGTGACGGGAGTGGAGCGATCGCAAGTGGTTAGCGCCCTGGATCGGGCCGATTTGAGCCAGCACTTTAGTCTCGTTATCGCTGGCGATCGCCTCTCAGCAACAGCCAGCAAACCCGCCCCCGACAGCTATTTTCAGGCCATCGATCAGCTCAACCAAACGCACCCGGCGCTGAAGCTCGCACCCGATGAGTGCATCGCCATTGAAGACACGTTTGTCGGCATTGAAGCCGCTAAAAATGCGGGCATTCCAGTTGTGGGTGTCGCCCATACTTACCCCAATCACATGCTCCAACGGCGTGCAACCTGGGTCGTTGATTATCTTAGAGAGATTAATTTTGACTGGATTGGAGAGAAATTTGGCGGCACCGTTGGTAGTTCTAGTCCTAATGCTGAAAATCCGATAAACTCAACCCGTAATCTAGACTCACCTGATTCACCCAATTCACCAGCTTGACGGATCGACTATCCCCACTTGGCTCTTCAGCTTAGTTAGATCTCGTTAAACCCTAGTTGAATCTTAGTTCGAGCCTAGCTGACTCTCCATCGTGGTTTTGATCTCACGCTGCAAGCGCTCTAGCGTAGAATCTGCCTTTGCTCTAGCCAAAATGCTTTGCATTACCGTATTAACACCCGTTGGCCCCCATGTGCAGCCCTGCTGTAAGTACACTTTGGCAGCCTGGCCTACAGCGTAGGTGCCATAGCCCGCTGCCCCCGCTTGGGCCGTCATTGCACCAGCATAGGCCGTCAGCCCCGACACACTTTCAAAGGCGCTCCAAATGGCTGCACCGCTTTTGCCAAAGCCCAATAGGAGGCTAGTGCCAAACTCACTCAGCAGCAAAGTCCCTGAGCTGCCGATAATGGACTGCCATAGCTTACTGGCTTCAAATCGGGTCATCGGAAACCCATACAGCCGTGAAAGGGCGCGGATCATCACAATATCGGATCCAATGCCACCGAGCATGTCGATTAGAGCAACCGGGTTAAGAGCGACGGCGATCGCTTTGTATTTGGCGTAGGTCCAAATTAGCTCATCGGCATTCACCTGATTGAGTGCGGCAGTGTCACGAACTAGAGTCTGCTCAATTATCTCGGCTTGACGCAGCGCATTTAAAGCGATCAGGGTCGCGCCATCTGCTTGCACTAGGTTCAACAAAGCTGTTTTTAACGGTTGTATCTGCGCCGGAGGGCTTTCCCATTCTTCACTGACGCGGCCATCGGGCCACTCTGTTCGCACTTGCAGCGGTGCCGGGTCAGCCGATATCATCACAATCTCGTCAGCGACTATACTGCTGGCCGGACTGTTGGCTGGACTGCTAGCTGGGCGGTTAGCAGAACCGCCCGAAGAAAGGCGAACGCGATCAGGTAGGTCGGCTTTGCTTTCAGCCGCTTGCCACAGCCTTTCTAAGTTGCAAGCAACAGAATCTCTATCGGCTTCTGGATAGAGATCTGTTTTGTTAAATACGAGTAGCAGCGGCTTGTGGGTGGTGTAGAGCTGCTGTAGGGCGAGATATTCGGTTTGGATCACATCGCCAGAAACAACAAATAAAATGAGGTCGGCTTGCTGGGCGATTTGTTGAGCGATCGCCCCGCGATCTGCGCCCTCAATCTCATCTAGTCCTGGCGTATCTATCAGCTCTAGCTTAAACGGCTCTTTTATGTAATCAGCACCCTGACCAGATGACGCTAGTTCTGGCCGCCAATACACCGATCTAGGCCACTGTGTCACCCCGTTTAAGGGCCCAGTTTCCAGCACTTTTTCACCCAACAGCGCATTGATAACAGCCGACTTGCCTCGGCTCACCAAACCAAAAACAGCCACTCGCAACAGCGCACTATCCAGCTTATTGATCAGCGCTGTGAGCTGATCAATGCCGGCTTTGACCGCCGCCTGACGAGCTAGCTCCTGAGCATCTAGCCGAGTCATTTTAAGCTGCGGGATATAGCGATCTATCGCTTGGCGCAAACTGGTTCGAGCTTGTTCAACCAGCGGATTTAGAGCTGTTGTATCGGTCGGTTGTAGGTCTGCGGGCATAGGGCCGACGGGATGGATAAAAAACTGGCCATCAGCTGCCCACAAGCTGCCGACAAGCTGGTTTTTAGGTGACTGATTAAGCAGCGTTAATGGCCGCGTTTATGCGTTGTGGCTCCGCTTGAGTCCAGCCGGAGGATGGAATGGGAAGATGAGAGAGTGCCTGTTGCATAAAAGCTTGAAGCCCAGCCGTTTGCTTGGTAGCTTGAAAAAGCGTTTGCAGGCGTGAGCCCATGTCGGCAAACGCAAATTTCCGTTGTTCAGGTGCCAGCAGACTTTGCTCTTCAAAAAAGTCAATTAGACTTAAGCCAACCATTCGAGTCAAATAAGCCGCGCTCACCCCTTGCAGAGCCCCCCCGGCCACGTAGGTTGCGACGTGAGTTTTGAGTAAGCTACCCAGCGCTTGCGTCGAGATCTCGACTAACCCCAATTTTACCAACAGCTCAGCAAGGGTACCTGCCGCTGTTTTAGCTTGTGCTAAAGAAAATGCTTGGCCGTACAACGCGCCTAGATCGACAATCATTTGAGCATTAATCGCTGCAGAAGCTAACAGATCTAAGCTTGGCAAAGGGCTGGCAAAGGCGCTGCCGGCTGCTAGCCACTGCATTTGCTCAACAAGAGGCATTGCCCGCTGCCGTCGCTGCTGATTCAAAAGATTTTGGGCAGAGGCTAATAGCGTTTTGGCCTGTCGTAAGGTCGTGGTCATGACGAGCTGCTCAGCTTCGGCTTTCACCCAATGAGTGAGCTGAGTTGTCAGGCTTTCAATTTGAGGATTGGGCTGTTCAAAAGACTCTTCTATCTGGCCGTTTTCCTGATGGCGGCGCACTTTTACAGGGTTGGGTTGGGCGGATATGGCACTGACCCCAATCCCTAAATCTTGCACTCTTGTTTGCAGACGCTGCACGACTGACTGACGATCTAAAGGTGCAAGCTGATCTTGCTTGTTGAACACAAGCTGTACGCGATAGCCAAATTTTAGGAGAGATTGTAGACGCTGCAACTCGGAGTGCATTAAATCGCCCGCTGTCATTAACAGCACTAAATCGGTTTCAGCCGGTGGCAGCGTCTCTTCACCCGATACTTCAATGATGGTTACTTCAGATAGGCTCTGAGATTCACTCGATTTCCAGGTTTCATTCAATTGGCTTAACAAAGCGGTTTTGCCAGTTGCTTTGTTGCCGATAATCGCGATCGCGATTGATTTACGATCCAGTTGAGCAAGCGCTTGAACCGCTGCCTGCCGCTGTTGCTCGATAGCTAACCAAATAGGCTGAGTTTTATCGGCTTTAACGGCCTCTGGCAACTCGGTAATTAACGTTTCTAGGCGAGACGCTGCCTGAGCTAGCACTTTTTCAATGGCCGGTTTATCGACTGGGCCAAGCGCGAGCGGCGGGGCGATTTCGACCGCAGGGCTCGTGCGCTGCTTGAGCCACCATAGGCCAGAACCGAGCGCTACGGCCCCTAAAACGCCCGAACCATCGGCTAAAGGAGAATGCCCGACAATATCGAGCAGCCATAAGCTAGCTGATAATCCCAAACCACCGATTAAAATAGGACGCTTCAGTTTCATAGAGAGGTTACCGCTAGCTGCTGTGATCTTAATTGTATAGATGCCGGCAAAATTGTGGAAGTAGTGAGAACCGAGGCGGTACTTACGCCGCTAAACCATCGCCAAACCGGGAGCGAAAAACTGGGATGCACCCGATTGAATGCTGTTTGTTGCAAGCTGTCGTACGGGTCACTATCGGTGATGTCTGTCTACGTGTGATGTGGACACCGCTTCGCACCACCGTCAATTGGGATGAAGTTAGCGGCGATGGCGAAGCCTTCCAAGGGAATCGCGCTAAATCTTCACGTTCTCGTATAGGGCCGTCAGTTCACCCGTAAAGTCAACGCTTTTCAGCTCAAATTGGGTTTCTGGCGGTGCGTAGGACTGTAAAACCCACAGCCCTTTTTCATTGCGCCGAAAGCACTCCACCCGCTGACGATGGGTGTTTATGAGCACATATTCTTGAAGAGTGTCGAGCGTTTGGTAGTCGGCGAATTTGTCCCCTCTATCAAAGCCTGT
>JBGTNW010000071.1:0-2364 GCA_041742865.1 Phormidesmis sp. | reverse complement strand
TGAAACAAAGCCGGTTGAGGAAATAATTCTAGTGCAAGCTCAACTTGAAAAGAGCCTTCAATGCATGGAAGCATTGCGCCAAAATAATCACCTACGCGGGTATCTTCAGCAAAGGCATCTGTTCTTTGTCCATAGTTGCTTAAATCAGCATAGCGATAAATATTGAGAAAGCGATCATAAGCGCCCACTTCTATCACCAGCATTGAAACGATTTCAATACCCGCATCTTTGAGAATAGGCAGTAAAATCTGTTGATGAATTTTGCTAAATTCTTTTCGTTTTCCGAGTTTAATTTGACCACTGACTAATTCATAAATTGGCGATGCAGAACCTAACATATTGACTCCTAATGAAGATGTAAACTTGAGTTTAAGCCTCTATTTTGGGTAGTTTAATACACAAATATGGCCTATCCGACTGCTGAATTAATAAATTTCCAGAAGCGTTTCTATAACTTTTTTTGAGGTGGATGAATATAACCGATGTCAATAAAGTGAGAGAAGTACAACTGCAGCAAATTGACAACAGATGGATAAGAACAGTCTAAGTCAGCGAGATCCTGATGTAAATTGCTGTTCTCAAACTGTAGCCGATGAGTGCGAAAGTAAATCTCAGGAATAGTCATGGAATACTCTGACGATAGCTCGGTTAAGAAAGAAAGGTAAGGAGTGAGCGCATTCTCAGACAAGGGCGTAACCTCAGCTTTTACCAACGCTAACCAGTCGAAGTAGGGTATTTGCTCTAAAGTATAGCCATAGTCTTTGAGCCAATCTACAAGCTGATTCCACCAAATTGCCCGAGGATTCGCAAAGTTGTAGGATTGTCCCGCTGAGATCTCTTGATGCGAAAGGTAAACAATTGCTTTACTAAGATAGTCAACAGGGGTGAAATCGATAGGCATCTGCCAATCAGGCGCAACGCCTAGCTGAAGACAGCCTTTGATCAAGCTGCGAAGAAAATCACCCTGATTACAATAGCCTGTTTGGCTATCGCCTTCTACCCAAGCGGGGCGGTGAATAGTGGTAGGAATGCCCCGCGATTGGGCGATCGCGAGCAGTTTTTCGGCAACCCATTTGCTTTGGGTATAGCCATATAAGCCTTCTGGGTGGTCGGCTGCATCCTGGAAATGAACAATGTGATTATCGCTGTAGGCAATAGGAGAAAACACGCCCATTGTCGAGACAAAATGAACTGGCTTTATTTTGTGTTGGCTAGCCAAACGTAAAAGTGTTTCGGTGCTAGAGACATTGGTGGCTTTCATAACCGGATAGGGGTACATGAAGTTCACCATGCTCCCGTTGTGGTAAATGATGTCAATGCTTTCTGCTAACAGCTGAAATGTCTGATTAGATAGGCCCAGTTGGGGCTGGGCAAGATCTCCTACTAGCGGAATGATTTTTGAATCGTAGCTAGGTTGCCAGAGCCTGTATTGCTGTAAGTTTTTAAAGATTCGATCTTTAGCGATCGCGCTGTTTTGTGCGCGCACTAGGCAATAGACGCTGGCTTGGCTCTGCTGTAGTAGCTGGTCTAGCAAAAAAGCTCCTAAAAATCCGGTTGCACCTGTTAAAAGGACATAGGTGGGTGAATTAATCTTGGCTTTGAGCGAAGTCGTCGGAAAAATATCGGCGGCTAATACGGCCTCTGAGGGCAGATCTAGTCGCATAGTGTCGAGAACGGTGCCTAATCGGCGATCGCAAATCAATTGCGCTTGCTCTGCCACTGTTGGAGACATAAAGATATGGATAAGCGCTAAGTCGACCTCAAATTGTTTTTGTAGCCTAAACAGCAATTCAGCTGCGCGCAAAGAATGTCCGCCTAGATCAAAGAAATTATCATGGATGCCGATTTGATCGAGAGATAAAACATCTGTCCATAGATCCGCTATGAGCCTTTCTTCGAGCGTACTAGGCGCGACAAATTCTAACTGTGAGTCGCGCTGCTGTGCCGCAGGGGCTGGCAGTGCCTTTCGATCCACTTTGCCGTTGGGTGTGAGCGGCAAAGACTTTAAAAATACAAAGGTAGAAGGCACCATATACTCGGGCAGCTTAGCCTGCAGGTGTTGACGCAACTGGGGTACGATTTTGGCGGTATTAGATCGATCTGGCTGGTTAGCATAGGCCGACCAGTCTGGTGTTTTGGCAGCAGTCGTTAACGTCATGATGTTTCTATCTTCAAAAGGGCTGAGCTGTTTTTTTGAGGCGTTTTATTTCCGGATCTCTCAGCTAAGGGAGTCGCGCGTAAATGATGTACCGACGCCCTCATCCCCTAACCCCTTCTCCCAAGCTTGGGAGAAGGGGAATAAGCGCTTTAACTCCGGAGCCCCTCGCCCAGACTTGGGAGAGGGGTTGGGGAGAGGGCCAGCCG
>JBGTNW010000070.1:0-8944 GCA_041742865.1 Phormidesmis sp. | reverse complement strand
ACAGAGTAGGGCGAACTAGGCTTCACTCGGAACGTAGGGCTGGGCCTTTTCAGCCGGTGTAAGATCGCTTAAGTTCACATCTTGACGAAGTTTGCGGCCATTAGGGCCCACAATTTGACGCGGTAGCGATTGCAGATTGACGACTTGTTGGGTGTTCATGTTGTAAGTGGTGTAGACCGTACTAGCACTCTCTAAAAACACATCCATGATCGTGAGCGTTTGAAAAGGAGCCGTTGTTGTTGCTAGTAAAGATCTGGGGCCGCTGCCGAGGGCCCCGAGATTGAGCGTATTCAAGCTGCCGACTTTGCCAGGAAAGTAAGCGTGATGATGGCCGCTGATGTAGGTATGGACATTATGGCGCTCTAGCAACTGACGTAGGGCATCGGCTTGATTGAGATATTCACCGGGGCGATCGCGCCTTTGCGAAACGGCATACAGCGGCAGATGACCGAGCACAATTCTTAGCTTGGCATTTTGGGCCGCAGGGCTCGCTAGGGCGCGATCTGCCCAAGCAATCTGCTCAGGGGGAACATTGGCTGAAGAGGCGTCCCAGATCAGATAAAAGATGTCGTTTTGCTGAAAGCTGTAGTAAAACGGAAAGCCAGCGGCTTCAACAAAGCTTAAGTCGGTGTCAGATTGGTGATTTTTCCAGTATTTTGCGGCTTCCTGGCGATCTAGCACATAGACAAATTCACCCTTATTTTGGTAGCTAGAGGCGTCATGGTTGCCTACCGTCATCGCAAACGGCAAGCCAGCGCTGCGAATAGGAGAAATAATTTTTTCATCAAAAGCTGTCCACATCGCAGCGATTTCACTAGCGGATAGATTCAGGCTTTGACCAGCCACCATATCGCCACCGCAAATCACGATATCCGGCTGCCAGTCGGGCAATGCATTCACGCCCGTAATGACTTCCTGGCGGTAGTCAGTGGAGCCATAGCTGCTGTTGAGATCGCTGATAACGGCAAGGCGAATGTCGCCGCGCTGAGGTGCAAAGAAACCGGCTGGGCCGATGGGGGTATGGCTAACAGGAGTAGCGGCTGATGCAGTGGTGGATTCAGCAGCCGGTTGAGCCGTCGGTTGAGCCGCCGGTTGAGCGGTGGCCTGGTTGGCAGACTTAGTGCAAGCGATCGCGCCACTGCCCGCAGCCCCCATAGCTAGCCCACTGAACAGCAAAAAGCGACGACGATTGAGTGGCATGACAATAGAACCTAGCAGCTTTGATTATTCAACGAACATTATCCTTCATTCAAAGGTGTTTTGAGCCCCAGGTGAGCTTCAAAAGGCTTAAAGTCTTTGTCAGCATGTAGTAGCGGCAGGTTTTTTTCTATGCAAAAAGTTGCGATAATCGCGTCGGCCGTTTTTCGGATAGTGATTCCTTTTCGACGAAGGGCTCGGTAGTTTTTAGCCACTTTTAAGGCCATCTGGCGATCTAGCAGGTCGAATATTTGCAAAGACAACAGGAGCTGTTGGGCAATTTCATAGTCTTTGTCTTGTCTGAACCCTTGCAGCACTTCAACCAAAATTAAGTCTCCAATGGCAATTGGAACGGTGCCCAGCAGTTTGTCCAACAGGTCAGTTTCTAGGGTCTGCACACCATTGAAGTAGCTGATCCAAACACTCGAGTCTACAAAAATCACAGGTAAGATTACTGATCGCCTCGTAGCTTATTTAAGTCACCGTCCCATTTAAGCTGACCTCGAAACTGTCGAATATTTTGTTGCCGTCGCAGTTCAACTAAGGTTTTTAGGGCTAGCTCTACGGCCTCTCGCTTGGTTTTGAGCCCTGTAAGCGCTAGGGCTTCGGCTATTAGCGAGTCGTCAATGACGATGTTTGTTCGCATAGGTGAGTCAGCAATGTGTATGATATCTACATACTATACACCTACAGTGCTTGAAAAGCGTTGCTTCTCTATAATGTAAGAATTTAAGAGCATTACTTAAGCGCACGATTTAAGCGCGATTGAGAACAAAATTCAGCAAAATACGGTGGTCAAGAAACCTGTGGTCGAGAAAGCAGATATTTACGATGTTGTCATTGTAGGTGGCGGCGTGTGTGGGACGGCGTTGCTGTACAGCTTGAGCCACTACACCAATGTGGGAAAGATGGCGCTGATTGAGAAAAATGCTGAAGTGGCGCTCGTTAACTCCAAGCAGACGAGCAATAGTCAAACGCTGCATTTTGGCGATATCGAAACGAACTACAGCTTAGAAAAAGCCACGAAGGTCAATCGGGCGGCTTCGATGGTGAAACGCTATGTGATAGAGCACGATCCCCACCAGGAGATCTATCGGCTTTATCACAAGATGGTGCTTGGCGTAGGCGCAGAAGAAATTGCTTTTTTAAAGGATCGGTATGAGAACTTTAAGGTGCTGTTTCCTCATTTGAGAATCATTGGCAAAGAAGAGATCGCGACGGTAGAACCGCATGTAATGGCAGGGCGATCGCCCGATGAAGACATTCTGGCCCTCGCGACCCCCGATGGCTACACCATCGACTATCAAAAGCTGTCTCAATCTTTTGTGGCGCGCTCAATCACAGCGACTGGCACTGCCATTGATTTGATGATGAGTACCAAAGTCAGTGCGATTGAAGAAAAAGGCGATCACTATGTGATTACAGCCAACGGCAAACAGCTGTTAACCAAAACGGTAGCGGTCACGAGCGGCGCTCACAGCCTGCTTTTTGCCAAATCGCTAGGCTATGGAGAAGACTATGCCTTACTCAGTGCGGCAGGCAGCTTTTACTTTGCGCCAGCGCTACTCAACGGCAAAGTGTATATGGTACAGATGGCCAAGCTGCCGTTTGCAGCGATTCACGGCGATCCGGAAGTCCACGATGCTAGCCAAACTCGCTTTGGCCCCACGGCAAAAGTACTGCCCATGTTAGAGCGGCATCGCTACAGCACGATTATTGAATACTTCAAAACGGCGGGGCTAAGCTGGGATGCGCTGATGAGCTTTGCGGCGATTCTGAGCGACTGGACGATTTTGTGGTATATGATTATCAATTTTATCTATGACTTTCCAGTGGTTGGCAAGCTTTTATTTATGGGCAAAGTGCGAAAAATTATTCCGGCGATTAAAGCCCGTGACCTCACCTTTGCCAAAGGCTACGGCGGCATTCGCCCGCAGATTGTCAACCTAAGAAACCGCAAGCTAGAGATGGGTGAGGCAAAAATTTTGGGCCGCAATATTTTGTTTAATATCACGCCTTCACCGGGCGCTTCTACCTGTTTAAAAACGGCTGAAGACGATGCTAAGCGGCTAGTCGGGTTCTTGGGGCCGGATTATTGGTTTGATCAGCAGCGGTTTTCGCAGGATTTGGGATAGGTTTTTGAGAAGATTTTGACAAGATTTTGGTAGGATACACGAGCCTTCTTGCTAGCAGATCGACTCGAAAATCGACGAGAGGATTGACTGGCTAGAGCACCTACTGGAGTACTCGTATGTTTGAAGCCACGTTTAAGCGCCTAACGCTGAGCCACTTTGCCTTTCATCAGTGGCGAGAGGTGAGCTTTTTGCACCGCCTGCTGTCACCGCTGCGCAGCTGGCGGCAGGGTAGTTGGCTGCTGGCTTGGGGCGATGGCATTGCCTGGGTATTTGTCGCGGTGACGATCGCGCTAGCGCCCTATGTTTCAACGGCGATGATTGGCTGGCTGCTGGCGGCGGCGGCGGGGCTGTGGATTTTGCTGACTGTGAGCGATCGCGCGGAAGGCTGGCTTACCCCCTTGCATATTGCAGTGGTGGCCTACTGGGGCGCAATGGTGCTGGCAACGGCGCTTTCGCCGGTCAAAATGGTGGCGCTCTCAGGGCTGATTAAGCTGACGCTGAACATTATCCTGTTCATGCTTTCAGCCAGGATCTTACGGATTAAAGAGCTGCGATCAGGGCTGATTTTGGTGTACCTGATGACGGCGCTGGTGGTGTCAGTCTACGGTCTCAGGCAGTGGTTTTTTGGCGCAGAAGCCCTAGCGACCTGGGTAGATCCGACCTCCAACATGGCCGGGGCGACTCGGGTGTACAGCTATTTGAGAAATCCTAACTTACTGGCGGGCTATCTTATGCCTGCTGTGAGCTTTAGCGCGATGGCGGTGTTTGCTTGGTCGAGATGGCTGCCCAAGCTGCTGGCCTTGGTAATTTACGTCAGCAGCAGCGCCTGCTTGATTTTGACGCTGAGCCGGGGCGGCTGGCTAGGATTTTTGGCGCTGTCGTTTGGGCTGATGGTGCTGCTGGTGTTTTGGTGGAATCCAACTTTTTCGCCCTTTTGGCGGCGGTGGGCGCTGCCGCTGTTGCTCGGGGGCTCTGCTGTGGTGGTGTTGGCGAGCATTGTCTTGGTCGCGCCTGTGCGCGAGCGGGTGATGAGTATGTTTTCGGCGCGGCGCGATAGCAGCAATAACTTTCGGATGAATGTGTATGCAGCGGTGATCAAAATGATTCAGGCTCGGCCGATGACGGGCATTGGACCGGGGAATGAAGCCTTTAATCAAATTTATCCGCTGTATCAGCAGCCGCGCTACACCGCCTTGAGCGCTTACTCGATTTATTTAGAAACGATGGTAGAAGCCGGGATTTTTGGCATAGCAGCCTTTTTGTGGATGCTGGCGCTAATGTTTCAGCAGGGCTGGTCGCAGCTGGTTCGGCTCAAGACTATGGGCCTAAAAATGGGCCTAAAAATAGTGGGGCTCGATAGAGTGGAGCTATCAGAGGCTTATTGGCTGATGGGGGCGCTGGCGGCGGCGGCAGGTCTGCTGATGCAGGGCACGTTCGACACCGTTTGGTATCGCCCGCAAATCAGTACGCTGTGGTGGCTATTGCTGGGCATCATCGCTAGCTACTACGCCCCCGTGCGGCGCACTTATCGGGCTCCTTCGGCTTTGCCGCCCGCTAAGCTGTCATTACAAGCGCCCATTGAGCAGGCGGCGGTTAAAGAAGGCGTATGAGGTTACCGGCAGCGGCGGCGGATTTGAGCGAAGCTGCTTCGGTGGCGATCGCCCAGCAAATCCAGTGGACAGCTATCGATCTCCCCTTTGGCTCTATCTCCACTAGCTACTTGAGTCAAGGTACCGGCACCCCGGTGCTACTGCTTCACGGCTTTGACAGCTCACTGTTTGAATTTCGGCGGTTAGTACCCGAGCTAGTGGGCTCCGATCAGCCCGCTTGCCAAGTGTATGCCATGGATTTACTGGGGTTTGGGTTTTGCGATCGCCCTGCTACTGCCCCCGTCGATCCCGCTGCGATTAAGCAGCACTTACTCGGCTTTTGTCAGCAGGTCATCGGCCAGAGCGTCATTCTAGTGGGCGCTTCAATGGGCGGCGGCGTAGCGATAGATTTTGCGACCAGCTATCCCGAAATGGTCAAGCAGCTGGTGCTGATCGATGTAGTCGGGTTTGCGGCTGGGCCTGCTGTCGGCAAAGTAATGTTTCCGCCGTTAGACAAATGGGCCACTAATTTTTTGCGCAATCCGGGCGTGCGCCGCCAGATCAGCAAAAGAGCTTACTACAACAAAGCGTTCGTCACCCCAGATGCGGAGCTGTGCGCCGCTTTGCACTTGCTAACGCCCAACTGGCAAACCGCGCTTATCACCTTTACTAAAAGCGGCGGGTACAATTTTTTATTGCCAAAAATCTCGAAAATCACTGCGCCAACCTTAATCCTCTGGGGCCGCCAGGACGCCATTTTAGGCACCCGAGACGCCACTCGATTTGAAAACGCTATCCCTCACAGCCAGCTGGTGTGGATCGAAAACTGTGGCCATGTCCCTCATTTAGAGCAAGCTAAAATAACCGCAGCACAAATCCTCAAATTTGTATCACTCGCCTAGAACTCCCTAGAAATAAGTGCGCTGTTGGATAAAAGATTTCGTGATTGGCCTGCTGCTGGTGAGCTGTATTCAATATAGGGGAGTCGCGAAATCATAGCGTACCGGCTCAGGTGAGGAATTAAAAATAGAGGGTTAAATCGTTTGCGGTTGGATGGCAAGGATAGGCTCCGAATAGGTTTATGGTTTGGCGGCGCTATCAACCGCTATTGATACAGCACCTATTGCAAGCTGTTCATAATGGGCTGAAAGCTGGTCACAACCCACTGCCAGCTAGGTGCTACCTATTAGAAAGGTGACACAATGTACTGAAAGCTGGGCGCTACCTAGTGAAGGGTTGACACAATGTGCTGAAAGCTGGGCGCTACCTATTGGAAGGGTTGACACAACGTGCTGCCAGCTTGCAGTAGGTGCTGAAAGCTAGTCAGCGGGTATTTCAGTGAACCCGTGTTATGAAATGTAGGCTACCTATGTACCGGCTTAATAACAGGTGAGCGGTTTCCCAAAGAATACGGAGAGCGATCGCATCCGTTAAAAAAGTCGTTTAAAGTTCCATGAGTTTACAGAGATAGCCCAGTATTAAAACAGACCACTCTAAGCCTGTTCTGAAATGCAGAACGGTTTGTTTATTTCGACAGGGTTGACATGTTTAAAAAGAAAATCATCTGCCGCGTTTTGAATAAAGCTAAGGCCCGTTTCGACGGCATTCAGGCGATTGAGGCTAGTCTGGATTTGGGGACGGGTCTTTCTGCGAAGGGCTATCAGCAAAAGATTTCGTTCCTACAGCAAAAAATTAGCGCCTATAATCAGACGCTTTCGTCTGTAGATGAGCTGCGATCGCAAATTGACGCGGCGGAAAAGGATCTGGCTGATTTTTCTGAGCAAATATTGCTGGGGGTGGCTGCTCGGTATGGAAAGAATAGCTATGAGTATGAAAAGGCAGGCGGCGTGAGAAAGAGTGAGCGTAAGCGTCCACGCAGGCAAACGGCAGTGACCGCTTAGCGGTTAGCTGAGCTAGTAGGTACTTTCTTCCTCTTTTATATAAACAACAAATAGTTCATGTAAGCCTCCATGTTGATTTGGGGGCTTTTTTTGAAGGAGTAGGGGTAGGGAGAGTAGGGAGTAGGGGGTAGGGAATGGGGATGAATTGGGAATGGGGCAAGCCATGCATTTGATCGACTTAAAAGACGCTGAAACGCAGCTAGCCAAGCTACTAGAAGAGGCTGCGCGAGGAGAAGACGTGATCATTACTCGTAGTGACGGCACTTCTTTCCGCATTGTGCTAGTGACAGGTGCAGTCGCTGCCCCTAAGCTTGGGAGCGCTAAGAGGTTCATCAAAATGTCGGATGATTTTGATACGCCAATAGAAGCGTTCTACGCATATGCGCCGATAGCGCTAAGCCGCAATAGCGCCATCGGCTGAGCTGGTTTGTTAAATATTCCAATGAGCAGCCTAAGGTAGTCGAGTAAGCTGACATAAAACTTGGAAACGTAAAGCTGTCGCGAACAACCTATCAAGTTTTCTATGATCTGTGATTCCTCGCAGAGCCTTTCTATTGAGGCGTGCCAAGATGAGAGAGCAGGCTTTGAGACTCCAAATCTACAGGCACAGATCTACAGACTATGACTTCTTTATCCTCCAACACCCCTCGATTTCGCTCCGCTACCGAATTTCCCCAAAGCATTGACGCGCTAGAGCCTCAACAGGCCCGCGAGATATACGCAGAAATGCGAGATTGCTTGATTTTTACAAATCGCAGCCGCGCTCAGCTCATGCGTAGAAACATAGAACATAAGGATACGACTCTGCAATTGCGCGATCGCATCAATCACTTTCAAAGCCTCATCGATCAAATTCAAGCTCAAAAGCAAAGCCAGCTCCAAGCGAAAGAATCCCTGATCGCTCAGCTATCAGCAGAAATGGGTCAGATGGGCGCACAGCTAGATACGCTATCGGCAGCTTTTGATGCGGTGGGCAATATAGAGGCGGAGACCCAGACATCTTGGGGAAGTTTGATATTTCCTAGGCGCTTTCTAAATTTGCTTCAGGCTGTCAAGTCACTGATGCAGTGGTGGCAGCAGCAAGACGATGACCGAACGCATCCGGCTGAGCTGACGGGCGATATTATCGACGAGCAAGATCGGCGCGATCGCCCGCAGCTATACAGCGATCAGGCATCTAACAATCGCTCCTTATTAGACCGCTAAGCTGATCAGTGAAACCGCATCAGGTAGGTCACAAAACCGCCATCGCTAGACAAAAATATGGGTAAACAAAAGCTAGATCGGCTGCTAGCGCAGTTACAAGATAATCACCGCGAAGACATCCAAAATGCAGCCGCTATTTTTGCAGTCGCCCAAAGCGCCGTCAATCAGCTAGAACAGCCCAAAGCCGATGGTTCGCTGCGCCTCAG
The DNA here is from genome assembly GCA_041742865.1 of Phormidesmis sp. GTDB lineage: Bacteria > Cyanobacteriota > Cyanobacteriia > Phormidesmidales > Phormidesmidaceae > Phormidesmis. The sequence goes on along the minus strand of JBGTNW010000070.1, from coordinate 710 downwards.
CGCGTCATCTAGGGCACCGCTGCACCTTACTAAATCCGATCTTATTGAGCGCTATGGGCATTACAACGGCTGTCGCAAAGCTGCAAAACAAGCGGGCATTGTCTTTCATAAAACACCTAGCTGGGCGCAGTTAATTGTCGCATTTAACTATCGAGAATCCTGCCAAGCCTGCATCAGTGACTACATCCAGCAGCATCCTAACCCCGACCTTCAAGGCATCAGCCTCATGCTGAACTTAAAGTAACTGGAGCATGAGGCTGACGCCTAGTTCCAACTCAATTTGTGTGAGTAGATTTAGGGAGCGGCCACCTGCCATTGAGGGAAGTGGCAATGAACAGATTGCGTAGCCAGTGGTCATGATAGTGAAAGCCATTGAGTTGTTCAAAAAGAGACAGGCAGCCGTTCTTGAGCCGCCTTGTCTGACGACAAATTTGAGCTGAGTACAGGGCTGTCTAAGCAAAAGAAAGCCGCCACCTTCTAACGCTTGGAGAGCGCGCTGCAAGATTCTCGTGAAGAACTATGAGAGAACCCATGCGATCGCCAAACTCAACTGACAGTTGATAAGGTGATAAGGGAGTCGCGCGTAAATGATGTACCGACGCCCTCATCCCCTAACCCCTTCTCCCAAGCTTGGGAGAAGGGGAATAAGCGCTTTAACTCCGGAGCCCCTCGCCCAGACTTGGGAGAGGGGTTGGGGAGAGGGCCAGCCG
>JBGTNW010000069.1:0-2526 GCA_041742865.1 Phormidesmis sp. | reverse complement strand
GCAGCAAACCACCTCACTTTTGCAAAAAACCCATCGAAAATGACGCAAAACACAGCAGTTTTCTGTCCACTTTTCGACAAAATGACGCCCCCCAGATTGCCGCTAGTTATGCACTCACTCAGCCCACTGTGCCTGAGCGTGACCACGACGCGCTTTTCTACCAGCTCTGGCTCGCTCAACCCAGCTGGTCACCGATCCTCCTCACCAAAAACGGCTGGATTACCGTCAAAAGCAACGGTCAAAAGCAGGTTCCCCTCACCTTCAGCACCGTAGAGTCCTACTATCGACGCGGCTACATCATCGGCAAGCGCTTCGGACAGCTCACCTGCTATCTGATGATCGACATCGACGTCAAGAGTGTCTTCCATCCTGATAATGGCGGCTTCCAATCTATCCTCGCGGTACTGGAATGCCTCGGCCTCTGCCGCTATCTCATCGTCCGCTCTAGCACCTCTGGCGGCATCCATCTCTATTTCCCTTTACCCGAACCCGTCAACTCATGGCAGCTCGCGACGACGGTTCACCGTGCCCTTACCGCAGGCGGTATCGCTATCACCGGCGGGCAGTGCGAGCTATTTCCGAATAAGAAGTCATTCAACGCCGAATTCAACGGTCATCGCCTGCCGCTTCAGGACGGCTCCTTCCTCCTCGATGATGACTTCTGCCCGTTCAGCAACGACAAAGCTGACTTCCTCGACCGCTGGCAAACCGCTGCGGCTCACCAAGACGAGCAGACGCTACAGCTAGCCCTCACCGGCCAGCTCACCGTTGCACCCGCTTCCATACCCGTGGAACTGCCCCCGGTCGCCACACCACAAAAACTACACCCACCCACCACGCGCACAGAGCACGTCATTCCGCCGATTGCCTGGACACGCTTCGGCCAGTCCAATAACATCATGTGTGAGCTGGTAAACTACGGCGATCGCTATGTCGGCCTCAAAAACAGCACTGACCTCGCCATTTGGATTAAAGCCGTCGCCCCACAGCTTCCCGGCTATCAGCGGTTTGCTAGCCCAAAATCAAAGCATGACATCGAATACGGCACGTGGGCCAAGCGCTGGGCCGAGTCGCATTTTAGAAGCGTGTGGTTGCATAGGGTCGGCGGCTCTGACCATAACGCCAACGTCGCTAGAGATGCTAAGTCGCGGATCTTTGCTGCCCTTGATCGCATCCGCGTAGGTGCCAACATCAAGATCACTCAACTATGGAAAACCGTTTCTAGCACTGCTAGGCGCTGCTTTGATATCGGCGTGGCTTGGGACACTTTCAAAAAGTACGAGGATGAAATCTGGACTTATATCAAACGTGCTGGCGTACTAGGTCTCTCTAGCACCGTTAAAGACGATGTAAGTTCTTTTGCTTTAGAGCCGCCAGACGTGAAAATTGTCGGGCCGGATTTAGAAGCGAAAAAAGGCCACACACAGTTATTAACTCTCAGGTGTGTGATTGATATATACAGCAGTGCTTTTGCTCAATTCAACACCCCAAAAATCGGGCTTGAATCAGGGGGGGGTGGAATCGCTAAATTGGCGGCTAAGTTGCCCGATGAGTTAGCCGCATCTGTCATGACCTCGAAGGCGGCGAATCACTGTGCGATTGAGACACTGAAAGTAGAGAGAAAAAGCAATCTTGGTACGGAAGTAGGGCAAAAAAGGCTCACATCAGGTCAGCTCGTGCGCATTGTGATGCCAGGTGGCTCGTTAAATGGGATAGAAGCGCAGGTGCTGGCGCAGACGACTAATGTCTTAGGTCAGCCGGTCTATCGCCTTGACTATCAAAGGCAGGGGCAGCTGGTGACGCTACCGATTGAGTGTTTGCAGGTGATTGAGGGGCACAGGATAGAGCCTGCTGCTCAGCCGGGGGTGAGGCGCGATGATGTCTCAGCGAAGGCTTGGGGGCACTTGTGTAGGCTCGTTGGGGAGACATAGCGGTGGGTAGACGGGATGCGATCTCTGAGCCTGCTGAAAGCGATCGCACAGATGCTTTGACTTTATATTTCTACTTTATATTTCTAATGAGGAAACTGACGATGGATGAACCAACTACTTCAACAGTAAAGAAAGGCGATCGCATCGAGGTCACCTATGCAGACAAGCAGTTCGAGGTGATTGTCATCGACCCTGATGGCCTGGGGCCTGGGCAACCAGCCTATGGATTTGGTTTTCGCATGGCCGAAAAGTATATCGGAATCGATAACACAACGCTTTCTAGAAGGGTGCTGCAAATCGACGATGTAAATACACTCAAAAACCCATCTGGCAAGGCTTTTAGGGTGCTGCAAATCTCTGGCTCAGATGGTAATGAATACAGCGTGATTGAGGCTAGCGACTGGTTCGATTTAGCCACTGATGTTCTGATCAATCCTGGCAAAACTCGTAAGCCGACGAAGCAGAAAATAGCCGATTTTCTTAAATGGTTCGCGGTCAAAGGCTTTTACTTCAGCACCAATATCGCAGTCAAGGGCGTCGCCACAGCCAAAGATGATAGAGCGCTCAACCGGTGGCTGCAAAAACGCGAATCTGG
>JBGTNW010000068.1:0-6293 GCA_041742865.1 Phormidesmis sp. | reverse complement strand
GCGTCCATGATGGGTGGCAGAGCTACTTCCTGTATGACTGCGTTCACAGCCTTTGCAACGCCCACCATTGGCGCGAACTACGCTTCATCGTCGAGCGCTACGAGCAGCCTTGGGCGGCTGAGATGATGACGCTTTTAGTCGCTTACTCTAACAGCTTTTCTTCCCGATTCTTCGCCACACAACTTACATACCCCCTGAATCCTTACAGATTTCGGGCTGTTTCCGTTCTCCCTTGGGGGCTCAGCAGTTCTGTCGTATTCGCGGCTATCTTTCTTCCTTGAGAAAGCAAAGGATTCCCGTCCTTAGCTTTCCCTAGATTGTCTAGAATGAAATAACCCTGTATTCCAGAGGCCAAGATATTTCGACTAAATTGGCGTGATCATAGCAAAAAGGATGATAAAAAGAAGACCAAGAAGGGTATCTAATCAGGGCAAACGCATACTCCCTTGTTTTCTCAATAAGAGCTATCAAAACAGTCATTATTGAGAAAAATGGCACTGATCTTTGACCCCTAAAACGATAGAAGCCTCATTCTTTCGTTGGCACGAATTTAGTATGCGTTTGCCCTGGGTATCTAATGCTTTTACTTGGCGTTGTTGCATGAATATCGTCAAATCCCTGGCCTGCGGTAATTCCCATTAAATTCAACTATTGATAATCTCTTGATTTACAAGGCTTCCAGAATATTTGTACAACAAAGTCCTTTTACTTCAAAAAGCAAAGGTTACTCACTTGATTGAGTTTCTAGATGATGAACTATATGAAGAGGGTTCTTCTGGTGATTGGGGAATCTACAGGGTTGTAAAAGCCTTATGGATGCCGCCCAAAGATTCGATCTAAAAAGCGAACAAGTGAAGTGTCAATGAATTTTGCTGATCGCATCTGCTAGAGCATAGTCAAAAGGAAAGCGAGATTACTCAGAAATATCCGCTAGTGCTAGCCATAGGCGCTCTACCTTGAGTAGCGGTAGATTAGGGTTGTCAGCCGAGCGGCTAGTTGGTTCAGCGTGAGAAAATAGGCTAATGCTGAAAAGGTAGCGCCCTTTGTTCCGATTAGGGCGCTTGTGTGTCTGCCAATCTTCAATTTCGCGAACTAGATTGCGGCGGAGCTGTGCAGTGGCCGCTAGCATAGTTGGCTCGGTGTCGGATTGTTTTACCGTAAAGCGAGGGGTGAGTAGTACCGGCAATGAGGTAAGTAAATCATCTTCTGCGCCAGGGTTGCCTAGGGCTAATGCGAATGCGTATTGACAGGCAATGCGCAGGTCGTATAAGTGACTGTTTGCTGCGGGTAGCAGGGTAGAAAACAGCGTTTGAAGATGAGTTGAGAGGGTTTGCTGGCGCTGTGAATGGTTTGGAGAAGACGGCTGAAGGGCCGCGATGTCCCAGTCTTTATCGTTGATGATAAGTGGGGTAATGCGATTTTTGAAGCGGACTTCCGGGGTTTGGAAAATGAAGGCAGGGTTGGTGACTCTATGTTTGACTAAGTTTTTGTTGCGAGCGAGACGGATGGCGGCCCAAGCGTTTTGATACTGGAGCACATCTAGATCGATGACGGTGACTTTGCGATCCGGTAGAGAAGATTCGCCAAAGGTTTCTGTGCCAACCGCGTTGGGCAGCTTGATGAAGCTGTACTGAAGGGCCTGAATCTGGTTGTTTACGCGTAGAGAGGTTGCTGCTGTGAGTTCGTATCCCGGCAGATCCATTTCTAGAATCTGTTGATCTGAGTCGGGCAGGCTAGCTGTTTTGGCGATGGTTACTGTTTTGGCATCGCCAATGAGATCTTCATCAATGTTGTAGTGTATGTCGGCGCGTGAAGCTTCGGCTAATGCCACTGGTTTCCAGTTTTCCCAAGCGGTAGCCACGTCCGTCGCTAGGGTAGAAAAGGCCGTAAGCGCATTGTTAATGCTGATAACAGCGTCAGAATCGCTCTCCCATTCTCCTATTTCTAGCTGCTTAAGATCGCTGGCAATTTCTGGATACCAGCGGTCAAATCGCACTAGCGTATCGAGTAAGGGGGCATCGATAATGGTGCCAATGCCCTCACTATCAGCAATATCAGCATTGGTTGCATTGCTCAAAATGATTTTGAAGGCTTCATTATCTTCAGCGATCGCATCGCTGACAATCGACACAGAAACAGGCTGGGAGGTCTCACCCGGCGCAAAGGTCAGGGTTCCTTGCGTAGAGATGTAGTCTTGAGGGGCGATCGCCCCGCATGCCCCCACCCCATCTTGAGTGACAAAATCAACCGTCACCGGCTCACTAGCCGGTGGAAACAGTGTCACGGTAAACACGGCTACGCCTGCATTTTCACCTACTGTCACGTCATCAATTGTGATCTGAGGCTTTTGCTGTGCGGATGTAGTGTTGTAATCAATCCGGCATTCAATAGTGTCTTGAGCGACATCCGGATGCTCATAAAGAAACAGATAGTTCCAGTCTCGAATATTTTCAGCGTTGAGAACATCGCCAGCAAAGCCGTCAGGATCGGGTAACGCTTGATGAGCAATTAGAGCAGGGGGCAGGGGATAATCGCGTAGGGGCAGTGGAATTTGAACCCTGCCGATATGGTTATCATCGCGATTGGGGTCATGGCTAGAAGCGTTTAGCGGCATCACAAAGGTGAGCCAATCGGAGGTTGATGCGGCCAAATTAATGTTGTACTCTAACGTTTTCACCTGATAGCGTAAGTCAACGATAATATCTTCATAGCGCTGCGGCGTTTGAGTATTAAAGAAAAACGTCAGCGTTGATGGCTTTTGAGGAGTGCTAGCCGCCAAAGAGACTTTGGCTGGAGATAGCGTAAAGTCGAGCGTTTGGAGCAGGGCTCGTTTTTCGGCGTCGCTGCTGTCGGCCTGAGGCGTGCGCCCTGTGGGTGTCCTGGCAGGATCGCCGTTAGGATTACGGTTGGAATTGTCATTAGAATGGTTGTTTTTTGGGGTGTAGTAGGCGCTGGTAATGGTGGGTTGGCCTGAGAGTCGAGGCGCGGTCTGAGCAGATCCGGCCGGATGGCTTGACGATGGCCAAGTTTTGGATGAGGCGATCGCCACTTCCACTGGGTATTGAACAATTGTTTCAATGTCATAGCCATCTGCTAGATTTGTCAGCAGTTCTTGCCGGAGTGCCGTAGCGGCAATTTCTTGCCGGTGAGCATATTCATCTGGATCTAAACGTCTGCCATCGGCAGATTCGGGTTCTAGAATATGCGTGACCTGCTGACTAATGGCCGTTGCTAGACGCTTTTTCACGCTGAGAATTTGTTCTATAGCGGTTTTAGTGACGGGGTTATTAGCTGCAGGCACTGCCGTTTCAGGTTTTAAAATGTCTTCAATAGCGTGTAAATAGGTGCGGGCTAACCCGTTGAGATCGGCGGATTCTATCCGCATAGAGTCTCCGATTGTCTGATTTAAACCAGCTGTGGGTGTGTAGCTATAGAGAGAAACTTCGCCAGATAGAAGGGTGTTCGTTAAAGGTGCAGCGGCGAAAAAGATCGGAGATGTTGCTTGAATGTTGTAGCGAACGCCGGTTTCCCCTAAGTGCATGGCTAGCAGCGTGTCGCTACTTTGACGAATGCTTTGGTCTGGCTCTGGACTCAATTGACCGATAGCTAGCTTGAGGTTCGGCAGAGCGGCTTCAAAGGCGGTTGCGAAGGGGGTGAGAGAAGCAAGGCGATCGCTGACTGCGGACTCATCGGTTGTCTCACTGGTTGAAGGCTGCTTAGGCGCAGCCGCTAAGGCAACTGTTTTAGGCGGAAAATAAGCAGAAATAGCCTCGGCTTCAGGCACAACTGCTTTGAGGCCCTGGCTATCTCGGTGCATCAGCCGATCAGGGCGGCGCATTTCTAGCTGGATTCGCACTGGAAAAATAAGTTCGCTTGGGTATGGCCGATTGTCAGGTTCGCTGATATCAATTGTGATCGTTGTCTCAGCCATCGCCGGGGGAACAATCCAGCTTTGTTCGGCGGCGATCAGAGAGGGGATTTGGGCGATCGCATTACCCACTTCCGCCACTGTAATCGGGACGGGCGATCGCTGCTCTAATAAATCTACAGCTAGCTTGAGGGCACTGAACTCATACAGACGATAGAGCGCTTGTAGCAAGGCTTGCAGAGTTTCTGCTAGGCTGGTTTTAGCGTTCGCGTTTATTCTGTTCTCTAACGTATTGACAGCGCCTAACACATCTAGCGTCTCCACGTTACGATGCACTGTCGCTACTGTTAGCGGGGCTTTCAATCGATCAGGTGAATCAAACAGTAAGCTTTTGAGCCCAGCTACGGCATCTCCTAATAAAGCCTTCAGAGCAGTTTCATTGGCTTTTGCAAACGTAAACTGTTCATGAAGGGCGCTGAGTTGGCCAATCGCTTGAGTAACCTGCAAAGACTCAGTGGTAATGGCTGTTTGAAAGGGGGCGATCGCCTCTCGTTGCAGTCGAGCAGTGAGCGTGTAAAGTGTTTCTTCAGGGCGAATAGAGTATTGTTGAACATCGACGAAACGGCTGACTAAGTTCATGTCAGGCGCGCTCATAGAAAGGAGTGTAGCCAGTACCGATGGCACGTTAATCACCGCGTGCGGATTGAGCAGTCCGATCAGGGTTTGATTGGCAATGGTAATCGCAGCGACGCTAGCGCCTGAGAACGCCGGAAAGGATGAAAAAGTCTCTAATGAAACCGATGTCGCCGGAGAGCGAATCAGCGCTAACAGGGATTCGTTCTGCGGGGCGTTGACTGCGTTTAAGGTGAAGCGATCAGGAATCAAGAGCTGGCGGTTGGGCTGAAGGTATAGGCTCGGATTTTGAGCGGCGATCGCACCTGCTGTCGTGTTCTCTGTGATGATCTGCGCGTTAGCCGCAGCGATCTCGATGATGCTATTAAAGCTGTCTGATGCTTGCAGCCTGTAGTCAAACAATAGATCAGCGAGAACAACATCTTGCGTGCCAAAGAGACCCATGACTGGGCTCACGGCAATGGTGAGCCGCGATAGCTGGGCACTGAGCGTTTCAGCGGTGAGTAAATCACCAATGTTGCCAACGGCACGGACGGTTTCTAGCACGGTGCGGTGACGATTGGTTTGTAACTGTAGCTGCCAAGTCAAAGCAGCCAGCGATCGCGCTGATGGCCCTGATTCGACTGCTTCAACAATGGGATATTTCAACGCGCCGACTTCTGCGACAACAACGAGCTTAAGCGCATCGGTTGCGCGGATGTCTTGCTGGATGAATTGATTGATGGCGAGATGACGGAGGCTGTCGTGGGCCTGAAGGCGGTAGCCGCCTAAGTGAGCAATCTCGGCACGGTCTTGCCACCAGTCTTGGCGCTCAGCATTGGCGAGAATGATACTATTTGGCGTTTCAGCGGAATTGGGAAAAGCTAACGCGAATTCATTCCAGGTTTTGCGGGTGATCGCCTTGATCGTGACTGTCTTGATTCCGGTTTCACTTGCGATTTCAGCCGTTAGCTCCGTGTCAGGGGCCAAAACTTCAGAGGTCAAAACAGCGTCACGCCAGGTTGAGCTTTCACCGTCTGGGATTTCACGGTCAGCCGCTGACAGCACCTGTTGATTGGCCGTTAAAATACTGTTTATCTTTGCGGTCAAAAGCTGGTCAAACGACTGACTAATATCAGCGTTTTCTAGCTGTAAAATGCCGTAGGCAATCGTGGCAATTGTGGCGTTTGGGGTGACGTAATAATCAGCGGTATGCAAGCTTTTGATCAGTGCGCCATCGGCAATAATTTCGGCCAGATCTAGCGATTGGGCAAGGCTGAGTAGCTCAGTCGTGATCAGAGTGTCTTCGGCTAAAGCGAGTTGGGCGATCGCAATGGATTCAAACGTATCTTCAGGCTGTACAACGTAGCCACCTAACACCGAGAGAATATGCGGCTCGGCTTCTTCGGGCTCTACAGAGGTATCGATGAGGCCCGTCGTGTTGGCATAGGTGGTCACAATTTCGAGCGCTTTAGCCGCTATTTTTTGGGCTTGGGCGTCGAAGGGTTGGGCGGGCGGTTCGGTCGGCAGTGGGCTAGAGAGGGGGCTAGAGAGGGCGCGATCGCTGACCAATCGACTGGCGATCGTCCACAGACTGTCTTCCGCTTTTACCTGCATTCCTACCGGGATTTGAATCGGCTGTGAGGAGCCTCTAAAAAGGCTGCTAACGGCGCTGTTTGCATCGGCTAAGTCTTCCGGTGCGACCTCATATTTCTCAGCAATCGATTGCAGACTTTCCCCCTCACCAACGGAATATTCCAGCGCCTGTAAAGACTCTAGGGTCACCAGATACCGATAAACGCTATCGACAAAC
>JBGTNW010000067.1:0-3215 GCA_041742865.1 Phormidesmis sp. | reverse complement strand
ATGTACTGCTCTAGCACTATGAACTGCTGCAAGTTAAGCCGATAATAAATCCACCGGCCTTCTTGTCTGCCTTCAATCAGGCCAGCTTCTCTGAGGGTTTTGAGATGGAAGGAAAGCTTAGACTGGGTGATGCCCAAATGTTTAGCGATATCGCAAGCGCAGAGTTCTTGATCGCGCAGTAGTTCAATCACCTGAACCCGATAGCCATCAGCCAATGCTTGAAAGAACGACAAAATAGCAGGCTGAGTAGCTGTTTTCATATTCATTCACCAAATCTACTTGAAACGCTAGTCTAGCTGAAATGCCCGCCGTGATTCAAGAGAATCTGGACGCTATCACCTTTAGGAACTCCTTGGAACTCCCAGGAACCTGCGGATTGTAGCGACTAGACGGGTTGCGACGCTTACTTAAATCTGAGCAGTCGTAATCCATTCAACGTGACCAGTAAAGTTGAGCCCTCATGCCCCAGTACACCAGCAGGCAGCGTCAGCGCGCCCCAAAAATTAGCCACGAGCAGCACCGCCACTGAGGTCAGAGCCAAGACAATATTTTGTTTAATAATTTGCTGAGACTTGACGCCTAGCCGAATGGCTTGCGCTAGTTTTTCTAAGCGATCGGCCATCAGCACAATATCAGCGGTTTCTAGGGCAATATCGGATCCGCTTTGGCCCATGGCAATGCCAACCGAGGCTTGAGCAAGGGCGGGTGCATCATTAATGCCATCGCCGACCATCGCGACGGTACCATATTGTTGCTGCAAAGTTTTAATGACCTTCACTTTGTCTTCAGGTAGCAAATCAGCATAGACCTGATCGACCCCGACCGCTTGAGCCACCGTTTGTGCCGTGGCAGCATTGTCCCCAGTTAGCATTACGGTAGACTGAACGCCTAAATGCTTTAGAGTTTTTAATAATCCGGCTGACTCTAAGCGAACCTGATCAGCAACGGCTATTAAGCCTAAGATCTGTTCTTGTTTGCTTACCCAAATGACTGTTTTTCCGGTTGTTTCTAACTTTAAAGCCGCTTCATTGAGTCTGTTGTCAGGACTGTTTGGGTCTACTGTAGAAGCAACAAAAGGAGAAACAAAAGACTGTTTCCCAACAATAACTTTTTCGGCGGTTAAGGTGCTGGCAATAGTGCCGACAATGCCCTGACCGGCTTTAGCTTGGATCTGGGTGACCGGTAGTAACGGTAGAGCTTCATGGCTAGCAGCATTGACAACCGCTTTAGCGATCGGGTGTTCTGAATAGGCTTCAAGCGCGGCGGCAGTTTGAAGCATTTCATCAGGTGAGATGCCATCAGCCGGAATAATATCGCACACCTGCAAATTACCACTGGTGAGCGTGCCAGTTTTGTCAAAGGCGATCGCACCTAACCGACCAACCATCTCTAGCTGAGCCCCGTCTTTAAACAAAATTCCTTGCCTTGCCCCCTGCGCAATGCCAGACAGTAAAGTTGGCATAATTGAGGCCATTAGGGCACAGGGCGAAGCCACCACTAAAAAAACCAAGGCCCGATAAATAGTGGGTTCCCAGCCCCAATTGAGTAGCCAAGGCGGAACCAAAACGAGCAGTAGCGCTGAGATAACGACGACTTTTGCGTAGCCTCGCTCAAAGCGTTCTAAAAACTGTTGTGAAGGCGGCTCAGTGTTTTTGGCTTCCTCTACGAGCCGGATAACCCGCTGAATCATGCTGCTTTCAGGCAGTTTGTGCAATTCTAAGGTAAGTGCGCCGCTGCCATTAATCGTACCGGCAAACACCTCATCTCCAAGGGTTTTTTCAACGGGTACAGATTCTCCGATAATAGAAGCTTGATTGACGGTGCTAGCCCCTTCTTGAATCAGACCATCTGCCGGAATTAGCTCACCGGGTTTGACTAAAATGCGATCGCCCACTTGTAGATCTTGAGTTGCGATCATCTGTGATCGCCCCTCACGAATGACCCTCGCAATATCCGGTGCCAGCTGCATCAGAGCCCGAATATTGCGCTCGGTGCGGTGCATAGCAATCCCTTCTAGCGCGCCACTGATCGCAAAAATCAAAATTAGCACCGCGCCATCTACCAGCAGGTAATATTCTCGCTGCCACAGACCCAAAGCCGCCGCACCTAGTGCGGCCACGATCATCAGCAGATCGACGTCTAGCTCATGCGCGTGCCACAGCGTACTAACGCCTTCGCGCGTGCTCTCATAGCCGCCAATCACATAGGCTGCTAGCAGCACCCAAATGCCTACTCCTAGCCAGTTTCCGTTTAGCGCAGCCCAGCCGATAAGCGTCAGCGCAGCGCACAGAAGCGCTGCGATTGCCTCAGGATATGTGCGCAGCCAATGGGGCCATCGAGCAGCCCGCGTCATCGAGAAAAAGTGAGTCATGGCAGCCCTTTGAAGAGGTTTGAGACAGCTATCGAACAGCTGTCGAACAGCTATCAAACATAGTTGCTACCTCAGCATAAACATTGACATTAGTGTTAAGGTCAAGCGATCAGGCAGGCTAAAATCTTTGCAAAATGTTCACCATTAAAGAACTGACCCAAACCGTAGGCTGCGGCCTTACCCCGCGCATGGTGCGGCACTATCATGACATTGGGCTGCTGCCACAACCCGCGCGATCGCCTAGCAACTACCGGCTATACGGCGACAGCGATGTCCAGTTTCTCCAGCAGATTGTAGCCCTCAAGCAGCAGGGCTTCCAGCTTTCTCACATTCAGCAGCTGCTGGGCCCTCCTGACAAAACCACGCCAATCAACGAACAATTACAGCAGCAGTATCAAAGCATTTTGGGCCAAATTGTTAAGCTGCGGCAGACGGCGACGGCTTTAGAAGGTATGATTGGACGCGATCATGCCTGCCAGCTTGCCCCAGCTGATACCGTTGCTCACCTGCGATTGCTGATGGATGAGGCCCAAACCACACAGACTCAGACCGTACAGTCTCTCACTGCGGCCCTGTGGCAGCACTTAGACGCCTCTACAATGCACCATCCTGAAGACTTTCAGGAATCTTTACAACAGCTTTTGCCCGATCTCTCACAGCGCCCAGAAATTGAAGCCGATATTATCTCTCATTTAGTTCTGGCCTGCGGAGATGTGAGTCTTTGTGCCTTTATGCGCTTTAGCCCAAATGCAGTGACAGCCGCCCGAGAGCATCTCACTCGCAGCTGTAAAATTATCGGCGATACAGCTAGCGTTACCGCCCTGTTTGATCAGGCGCGGCTGAC
>JBGTNW010000066.1:0-3989 GCA_041742865.1 Phormidesmis sp. | reverse complement strand
GGCCATTCTCCCCAACATTCGTAAAAGGTGCGGGCATTGCCAACAATATCTTCAAAGTGTTGCCAAGGGGGAACCGAGCTGCGGTGGTATTGATGAAAAGCGACAGCATCGGGCAGCCATCGGAGAGGAATATTTTGCTTTTGCGCTTTCCAGGCAAAGTCGGTATCTTCTGCGCCGTAGCCCACGTAGCATTCACTAAATCCGCCGATCTGCGCAAACACAGATCGCATCAGCGCAAATGAAAGTGACCAGAACAAGCCATAGTTGGGTTCTAAAGCTAGTGCGCTCAGGTTTGAAATGTCTCGGTGAGGGTGAGGCTGACTTTGTTGGACTAGGCTAGGCGCTGTCCAGTCTGCACTGATAGAGGCTTGCAGATAGCGAACAGTGCCCATAACAATAGAAGTTGACGCTTGGCTACAGCCCTGTTGATAGGCTGAAATCAGGTCTGGGGCAGGAATGCAGTCTACATCTAAAAAGATTAAAACCTCGCCTGTAGCTTGCTTCGCCGCCAAGTTTCTAGCTTGGGCTAAGGGCAGTGAAGCTGAGCTTGAGTAGGTGTGATGGTAGCAAGGAAAAGGCCATTTCGCTATCGACTGAGCGGGTTCATTCATGTGGATGACAATGCACTCGTCGGGCCAAAGGCTAGATTGGGAAAGCCCCTTGAGAAAATTGGTGAGATGAAAAGTGCGATCGCGTGTAATCGTCAAAACAGAGATCTTACTCACAAAATACACCCAAAGAAACCATTGCTTTCATGCCGCTTTATCTTCACTAAAGGAACTATTTTTTAGCCTCTGTCCAAAGATATCAGAACGCCTTCGGCTTTTCCGTCGTGTCTTCTGTCACGTCTTGGGGCCATTTCTTTAGACAGACGTTCGCTTTGAAGAATTTTGATAATGTTTATTACAATTCACCCCTTTTTATTCATAAATCTTGCAACTCGACTTAGCGACTACTGCTGATCTACGGCAAAAAGCGATCACCATCCACAGCCGACTCTGCCATGAGTACGACTGTCCCATTGCTTATTTTCATAATCTCGATCCGCTCAGTGAACTAATCTCCTCATTACTTTCTCACCGCACCAAAAACAAAGACTCTGGTCAGGCGTTTAAGCAACTCAGAGCCGCCTTTGCTACCTGGGAAGCGGTTCGAGATGCTGAAACTAGCGCAGTGCAGGCAGCGATCGCCCCCTGCACATGGCCCGAACAAAAAGCGCCGCGTATCCAAGCCATACTCGCTCAAATCACCGCTGAAAGAGGCGAGATGTCTCTCGATTTTCTAGCGGCTCTCTCCAGTGAAGCCGCCCGTACTTGGCTAGAGACGCTGAGTGGCGTTGGCCCCAAAACTAGCGCAGCAGTATTGGCTTTTAGCACTCTACGCAGACGCGCCCTGCCGGTAGATAGTCATCACTATCGGGTTGCGGTGCGAACAAGCTTGATTTCTGCCAAAGTAGCCGTAGGGCCATCCCATAAAATTTTAGAGGCGCAATTACCGCCAGAGTGGTCAGCGCAACAGGTATATGACAATCATGAAGTGCTCATGCTGCATGGACAGAGGTGTTGCTATCATCGAAAGCCGATGTGCGATCGCTGCCCCATTTTAGATCTTTGCCCTTACGGTCAATCTCTTCAGAAACGATGACAGCACCCTGCCCTCAACCTACGGTAGAAAAAGCTCCATCAGAACCTTTTTCTTGTACCCAAATACTTTTGGTTTGATCCCAACACACCCAAGCTCGCTGGATTGGGGTTGATGGCAAAAATCCTAGGTATATAAAAAATCAGTTGTAAAAGTTGTCAGCATTTATTGACTAAGCGGGCCGAATCTGGCCAAATTAGCGCAAACAGAATTGATTTCAAGGGAGGGAGCGATCACGACCCCATCGATCCCATTCGCTAGTCCAGAGCTTTGAGGGACGCTCTCATAGAAGGGGTCTTTAACGACTTGCATAAAAGCTATCAGTGAATATACTGGTGGGTAACTGTCAACTCTAAGCCAGTCATCCGTAAATTCAGAGCGAATTTACGGACAGGTTGTGCATCAATCCTTATGAAGAGTAGAGATTTACAGCTGGATATTGCTAAAGGCATCGCCATATACTCAGTTGTTTTAGGTCATCTGGATACTGGGCTCAAGGGTCAGATTATTTATCTTTTTCACATGCCGTTCTTTTTTATTGTTAGTGGATATTTTCATCAGATAGATCCTCAAGAAGGCCGACACCTCAGAAAAAAAGCAATTTCTTTACTGGTTCCGTATTTCGTCTACTTGCTGATTTTAAAGCTTCCGTCTATTGGAGCATTTTACAACCAGTTGATTCAACAGCTCTCCGTTGAGGCAATCGTCTCATTTGCTAAGTATATTGTCTGGCTTATTCTCGGCGGTGACACCTTGGAGGGCACTGTAGGCGTTTTCTGGTTTGTTACCTGCCTATTTATCACACAGCAGGTTTTTAACTTTGTTGCACTGAGAGTCCAAAACACTCGAAAAATTCTAGCGGTAGCCACAGCGTTGTACGGACTATCTTTTTTAGATCAAATCTCGCCGATACATCTAGGCTTACCTTGGGCCGCAAATGTGGCCTGCTGCGCTTTTCTTTTTTATGCCATCGGCTCCATCTACGGCGATTACATTTTCAAAGATAACAACAGGCTTTTAATCCTCTCAGCAATAGGTATCTCAGTCTTTTCGATACTTTTGGTAGCGTCAGGCGTTGAACTTAGCTTTAATATGAAACGCGCTTACTACGGATTGTTTATCCTCTCGCCCCTAACGGCCTTTTCACTTACAAAGTTACTGGCCTTTAGCGCTGGATTGCTGGCCATGAACACTTTAATTGCTTCACTATTAGCTTTGGTAGGCAAAGCTTCTATTACAATTCTGTTTTTTCACCGCGTAGTGGAGCCGCACCTTACTGGAGGTTTTCCGGGTGGAAGCATAATGGCGGCGATTGTCAGTACTGCAATTTGCTGTATTTTGCATCAGATACTGACCGTTAGTCCTGTCTCTAGAGCCTTGTTTTTGGGCTCCCGGCAAGATTTCGATTGGCTCACTAAAGCGTTTCGCAAAGCTAAAAGAGAGGTCTAAAAAAGAGGTTTGGAAGGAAATCTAACTGAGTAAACTTACCGCAGGGTGAGGGCTTCAGTGTCGGGTTATCCAGATTTCCCCGGCTGTCGAAGGCTTGTGGGGGCTCTCCCTTCGATGGCAGGCTTTGCCCAGACTGCCCAGTTACTGAGCGTGATTCAGACCTGTCGTACTCAGGGGCGTTCGGGCTCGACCTTCTTTCAGCAGACTTTGATGGCAACTGCTCCTCCTCAGCGGGTTGTCATGCCTTCCCTAATCCCCGAAATTACCACCTGAATCCTTACATATAAGCATGCAGGAAGCCTAAGATTCATGGAAGAAATTCATTTTCTTTTACCCACACCAAAAATTGACCGGCTACTAAATAAAGCTAACTTAAGCTGGCAAGATATTATTCAAGCTAGACGGGTATGTTCAGGCAATTGCACGTCATGGATTCTAACGACCTATATGAGACTTAAAGGTGCCGGGATCCCTTGCCATGCCGTAAAAACAATGCCAAAGAAAGGTATTGTTATTGCTGATCGCGATTCTCTAGGCAACAAATACCCCTACTTGGGTGATGTTATGTTGATTTGCGCAAAGGGTGATCGGGAATTTCATCCGTCAGCCTACATGCATATTGCTCATAACGCTTCCGAATCCCAACTTCAATCTAATCGGATATGGAATCCATATTTCATATATCATTGGCCCCAACCAGAAATTATCCCTCGCAATTCCTATAGAGGTACTCGCATTACCACGGCTGCTTTTTATGGAAGCCGCAGCAACCTAGCTCAAGAGTTAACCTCAAATCACTGGCTAGAAGCCCTTAAAAATATAGGATGCAACTGGTTACCCCGTCATACTCCAGCAGCATGGAATGACTACAGTGACGTTGATATTATCATTGCCATTAG
>JBGTNW010000065.1:0-2620 GCA_041742865.1 Phormidesmis sp. | reverse complement strand
ATGGCCGCTAGCCTCGTTGGGGCTTTATTGCCCATCGCTAGTGGCATTGGTGCTAGATCTAAAAAAGGCTGGCGAAGCGCGATCGCACTTTCCCCAGCCCTAATTTTTTGCCAAGTTGTCAGCGCATCAGAGCCTAGCGCTGTGCTCAGGCCAATACCTGTGACCACTACAGTAGAAGAACTTTTCACAGCCGCATACGACGCCCATCACTGCGCGCAAAAAGCCTAGCGACAGAGAGTTTACTCAGCCGGTGCACCGCTAGTAGATCCCGCTGGCTGAACCAAGTTTTCTGCGCCCGCTGTGACTGTGACAGAAGTGATCACATCGCCCATCTGAATGTTATCTACCACGTCCATGCCGCTAGTGACATAGCCAAACACCGCATAGCTGCCATCTAAAAAAGCTAAATCTGCTAGCGCCACATAAAACTGGGCTGAAGCCGTATTTACCCCTGAACGAGCCATTGCAATTGCACCTCGTCGATGAGCCAAGGCGGGTTTATCACTCAGGCCCGCGTCAGGAAATGTTTTGCCATACAACGGCTCCGCTGCACCTGTGGGCAAAATTTCCAAAGGAATCATTCGAGGCAAGCTCGTGTCTGGATCGACGTAGCTGCCGGTGCCTAGCTGGCTGTTAGGCACATTCGGATCGGCGCTTTGCGGATCGCCCCCTTGAACCACAAAAGGCTCAGGCGATCGCACTACCCGGTGAAAAATCGTGCCATCGTACACCCCTTTTTCAGCCAAATCAACAAAATTTCCGGCGGTAACCGGCGCTTTATCGCCATCGACTTCAACCGTTACCGTCCGGCTGCCCACCTTAATTTCCACGGTGGCCTTCCCGACCAATCTGGGCAATCCGGCAGTCAGTTCATCTGCTGTAGGCTCCACAACAGCAGGCGCAGCAGGCTCAGGCAGCGCGGCCACTTCTGGGGGCACATCAGCCGTACTACAGCTACCGATCATGAACGCTATGGCCACTATTAAGCTCCACCGAGCCCCCTGAGTTAGGTTCAATGTCATTAATCCAATTTTCCTTTAATACGTTGCTAATAAAATGCGGCTCATTGTGTCACGGGCTTGGCCCGCATTCAATGCGCAAACCTACCCAACTTGTATCAATCACAAGCACACTCAAGCGCAGCAGCTCCAAAGCCCTGACTAAAGTCTTTACCTTACAGTCCCTCTAGAGGAACCTGTAAAAACCGCGCCAACTCAGCCCCTTGATTTTCTAGATCCGCGAGCGAAATCGGCTGACCAACTCGAGTCAGGGGAATGTCGCCTTTGCCCTTAATTCTTAGGTAGAGCGATCGCTTAGGATTTAACCCTTCTTGAATTTCCGCACGGACTGCTAGCAAATCCTCTAATGGATAGCGCAAATCAATTTCGCGGTTCTTACCGGGAAACCCTTGTCGGTAGATACGGGCCTCGCCATCTGATTTATTAAATTCGTTATAGCCACCGCCCACGTTCCAAAACACAATCAGGCATAGATACGTGCACAGTAAAATTGCCGCAACCCCGTAAAAAGCCATTGCAATACCCTGCGGTATAAACACAAGCTGGGCGGGCAAATCAGAAAACGGCAGCAAATTAGTGTGCAAATAGCTAGATAGCCCAGACAGAAAAAAGCCCACCCCGCCAATTGCCGTCACCAACGCCCAAAAGTAATTGCTAGGCCGACGCGCTCCCAAGATTTCGCGACGCAGAATCACTTGGTCAGAAGCACTATTTTTAGTTGCAGAAGCTTTAGAAGCAGTCATATGGCCGTCTTGAAATATCAGCGAATATTAGTGAAACACCTATAAATAGTATCTGCTTACACCAATATCTGCGCGTCTAATCTTGATGGATAGAAACATCTAGCAATACTTTAAGTGCATTTCTACATAAGCCTTGTCCGACCCTAGGATCACCTGATGGCTCGCGCAAATCTGCCAAGATTCTTTTACGAAAATTATTATTAAGATATTATCCGTTTGCTTTTAAGAAGATGAATCCCAAGCAGAAAGGGGGTTTAGCCGAACTCGCAGGCGAGGTATAGGGGCCCCTATGCACTGATATATTGCCGAGAAACAGCGTCCCCTGTCGATATTTTCGCGCTTTAAGTAATCTGAGAATTTACATGACGGATTGTAAAAAAAGTGATCTGTCTTTATGATGAGTACATGCCGAGATCCTTTACGACAGTGATGTCTAGCTGTCTGATCGCAAGCTAGCGTGGACTTTTTCAGTCATTATTCATTGAGATTACTTACTGAAAGCACCTTGTCCATTCCGCTTTGTGAAATTCAGCGAAATTTCTAGGCTGTGCGGCTTCGGCAGTAGAGTTTTGGAAGGTAAAAGGACTCAAATGACCACTTCTCAAGCGCCAACTATCTTGAAGCGCCAAATTTAAGAGAAGCGCCAAATAAGAGCCAAGTAAAGAGGATTCTGCAATGACCATAGCAATGGGACAAGCGCCCGCCGCCCGGGGACGTTTTGACGTCGTCGATGACTGGCTAAAGCGCGACCGTTTCGTATTCGTGGGCTGGTCTGGTCTGCTTCTGTTCCCCTGCGCCTTCATGGCCATCGGCGGATGGATGACCGGCACCACCTTTGTCACCTCGTGGTACACCCAC
>JBGTNW010000064.1:0-27761 GCA_041742865.1 Phormidesmis sp. | reverse complement strand
GATACGCTGATCAAAGAAAAAAAACACAAAGCCTTTTTCATGCATGGCACCGGTCACTTTTTGGGACTAGATGTCCACGATGCTGGACTTTTGCGCAACCCTGATAAAACTTGGCAATTGTTTGCACCGGGCAATGTAGTGACCGTCGAACCGGGCATTTACATTTCGCCTGATTACGAACCGGAAGACGGTCAGCCTCAAGTAGATGAGCGCTGGCGCGGCATTGGCATCCGTATAGAAGATGATGTTTTAGTCACTGAAACGGGGCATAAAGTGCTGACCGCCGCCGTACCTAAAGTTCTGGATGTGTAGCAGATTGAGCTATTTGTATTAGCACTTATACCAGCAGGTATCAGAAAAAGCGCTGAACCCAATGGCCTGATGTGATCAAATTAACGAGTGTCTGAGTAAATTTATGCAGCGATCGCAATTTACTGTGAAGCTGTCATAAATTCAATCGACAGATTTGAGGGGGAGTATAAAGAGACTTTATAAAGTTGTTGTTTAGACAGTCTTGCAAGAATGTCTGCATTCCTCTATTTTCAGTGATTACAGGCATTCTCAGGAGACTTATCTACGGTGTGCTGGGCAATACTTGAAAAGTTGGCTACATCTACGCTCCCAAGACTTTAGCCTGATCGGAAACAATAGGAGCAGCAATCCTGAATTTTGTCAGCTCACAGGCAGATTACCCTTATGCGCTCATCCCATAGCCAATCAGTTGATTCAACCACTGATACCCACGCTGATAAGTCTCGGAATTTGTCTTCTTCTAGCCAAACCGATGCACCTGATCGAAACGTGATGTGTTTGGTTTATCCGGATGGTAGTGTCATCACAGTCGCGGCTACGTCTCAGCTTGCTTAGGACACTCTCTTGAAAAATAAGCTGAAAAATAGGCTTAGGCCCTGGATGTCGCTCCTGTTGGCTCAAAATTGCGCGGTGTGTGATCGCGCGACTAATCAAACGTTTTGCCCGGACTGCCAGCGTCAAATTTGCTCAGACCGCCGTCAGCCACTATCTGTCGAGACTTCGTTATCTGTGAATGCGCTGGCTACTAATGTGCCGGCTGTAGGTGCGTTGGGTATTTATGAGCGGACGCTTAAGCAGGCCATTTTGGCGTTGAAGTACGGCGATCGCCCTGATGTCGCCCGAGTCTTAGGCACCGATCTGGGCCAGCGATGGCTGACGTCAATCCATCTGAAGCAAACGACCTTTTTGCAGGCTAATTTTGAGAGTAAATCTTCGCTGTACGCGCTGCCCATTCCGCTGCACGCTAGTCGGCAGCAAAAACGGGGATACAATCAAGCTGAGCTGATTGCTCAAGCCTTTTGCACTGTGACGGGGTTGCCCTTGTTAGCGCACGGGCTAGCGCGCCTTCAAGCAACGCTGCCACAGCATCAGCTTAGCCTCCCAGATCGCCAGCACAACTTGAAGGCAGCGTTTGGTATTGGAACATCGCTGCAACGAAAAATCCGTTTATCGCAGCGGCAGAAACATGCCATGCCGAGCGTTTTACTAATTGATGATATTTACACGACCGGTGCAACGGTTCAAAGTGCAGTTATGACGCTAGCGCGGAGCGGTGTAGCGGTGGTAGATGTGTTAGTGCTGGCAAAAGCCAAAATATGACTCTCGTGGTCGATATCGTAAGCTTTAGAAAGCTTTTGAGGGCATATATACTTTACAGTTTATTCCACGGTTTACTCTACGGCTGACTGCGTGGGCAATGCAGGAACTTTAAGGGCAGCAAAGGCCCCATGAGGATCTAGCCCAGTAATTTGTGAAAACTGGCTAGGTGTGAGGCTAATGTCAGCAGCATCTAGCGTTTTTTGATCAAGCTGCCACTGCTTGAGTCGGTCATGGGCAGCGGATAGGAAAACAACGCCTTTTTGCATGGGAATGCTCAGCCAGCTTTTGGCTAATGTCTCAACTAGCGCTAACTCAATGAGCCCATGAGGATATTGGCTTAAAAGCTCTTTGACATAGGCATCAAATGCATCGGCGTCGTCGCCCATGAGTCGGTAGCTATCAACGATATGTTTTAGGCGCTGATGATTGATGCGCTGCTGTATTTCCATGGTTTTATCAGCTCAAAACACCCGTAATAGCATTATAAAATTCACCTACAATCCTCCCACAATTCAAATACTATACTTTTTGTGTCAAATAATCCGGCTTGCTTTACGTAGCGCAAACTTAACTAAGTGTGTAAGCATTCTCTTAAATTGTAAGCATTGATGATCAAACGGTTAAGGATTCACGGAGGCTTGGCCAGATGGATGCGACGACACTGCTGCTACGACAGGCTCAGCTGATTGACCGAGATGAGCTAGTGGATATTGCGATCGCCGATGATCGGATCGTGGCCATTGCCCCTAATTTGCCGATGACAGCAGTGACGGCATGGGACGTGGGCGGGCAGTTGGTAAGTGCGCCATTTGTGGAGTCGCATATTCATTTAGATTCGGCGCTGACGGCAGGAGAGCCCAGGTGGAACCGCAGCGGCACGCTGTTTGAGGGCATTGAGATTTGGCGCGATCGCAAGCAGCAGTTGACGATGGCCGATGTGAAAGATAGGGCCGTGAAGGCTTTGAGACAGCAGGCGAGTCACGGGGTGCTGTATGTGCGCAGTCATGCAGATGTGAGTGAGCGAAGCTTAACAGCGCTCAAAGGGCTCTTGGAAGTGCGCGAGGCCGTGAAGGATTGGATGACCTTGCAGGTGGTAGCGTTTCCGCAAGATGGGCTATACGGGAGCGAAAAAAATGAAGGGCTGATGGAGGAAGCGCTAAAGCTGGGCGCGGATGTGGTGGGCGGCATTCCGCATTATGAGATGACCCGTGAAGATGGTGTGCGTTCGGTAGAGAAAATTTTTGAGCTGGCGCAGCGCTATGACCGGCTCATAGACGTGCACTGTGATGAAATTGATGATCCACAATCTCGGTTTTTGGAGGTGATGGCGGCCTGTAGCATTCGCAGTGGCCTGAAGCAAAGGGTTACGGCAAGTCATACGACGGCGTTTGGATCCTATGACGATGCCTATGCACTGAAGCTCATGGGAGTTTTGAAGCGATCGCACATCAACTTTATCGCCAATCCGCTGATCAACATTACCTTACAGGGCCGCACAGACACCTATCCCAAGCGACGGGGCGTGACTAGAGTCAAAGAGCTGTGGCAAAACGGGCTAAATGTGAGCTTGGGGCACGACTGTATTCAGGATCCCTGGTATAGCCTGGGTACAGGAAATTTGCTAGCAGTAGCAGAGATGGCGGTGCATGTATGTCAAATGACCGGAATGGAAGAGATTAAGGCTTGTTTTGAGATGGTGACAGCAGGCGGGGCGAGAACGCTGAATGTGACGGATGAGTACGGCATTGAGGTCGGAAAACCAGCGAATTTAATTGTATTAGACGCCCAGAGCCCTTACGAAGCAATCTTGAATCGGGTAACGGTCAAGGCGGTGATTTCACGGGGGAAGGTTTTGGTAGAGACGATGCCACCGGTCGTCAAATGGTCTGAGAATAAGCGCTAGTCATAAGAGCCAATGATCAGACAAGCTAAGCGTAGTCGAAGCACAGTAGTGGAAAAGCAAGTCTTGACTGAGTGGTCTATTATGAAGAAATGTTTTTAAGGAATTTTGCATCGGTTGATGCCTTGCAAAACCTTTGATGACAACGCGATCTTCTGACTAATTGCCCCATGCCCTCACCTAAAAAGAAATCAACTCAGGCTATAGACGCGCAGAAAACTGAAGCGAAGACAACTAAGGCCAAGGTGACGAAGACGAAGAAACTATCTGAGCAATCGGTTGAGTCTAGCAATCATAAAAAGGTCGATTTGCCCATCGATCTATCAGATACCAAGAATTTGATTCGGATTAGCGGGGCTCGGCAGCACAATCTTAAGAATGTGAGTCTAGATCTGCCCCGCGACAAGATGATCGTGTTTACCGGGGTGTCGGGTTCAGGGAAGTCTTCACTGGCATTTGATACAATTTTTGCAGAGGGGCAACGGCGGTATGTAGAGTCGCTGAGTGCCTATGCTCGGCAGTTTTTAGGCCAGGTAGATAAGCCGGATGTGGATGCGATCGAGGGCTTGAGTCCGGCGATTTCGATCGATCAAAAGTCTACATCGCACAATCCACGCTCGACGGTGGGGACGGTAACGGAGATTTATGACTATTTGCGGCTGCTGTATGGACGGGCGGGGCAGCCGCATTGTCCGCAGTGCGATCGCTCCATTGCGCCCCAAAGCATTGACCAAATGGTGGATCAGGTGATGGATCTGCCCGACAAAACGCGGTTTCAGGTGCTAGCTCCGGTGGTGCGCGGTAAAAAGGGAACGCATCAAAAGCTGCTGTCAGCACTCGCGGCTGAAGGCTTTGTGCGAGTGCGCATCAATGGCGAGGCGCGTGAACTCGGTGACAATATTGAATTAGATAAAAACAAAACGCACGATATTGAAGTTGTTGTAGATCGTCTGGTGAAAAAAGACAATTTGCAAGAGCGGTTAGTCGATTCACTTTCGACCGCATTGAAGCGCTCGGACGGAATTGCGGTTATTGACATACTGCCAGTGCGTTCAGAAGATAATCCAAAGAAAGATGGCCCCGAAAAAAATTCTGCAAAAGAAAAGGGCGATCAGTCTGAAAAGCCGCTGTTAGAAGAGATTATTTTTTCGGAGAATTTTGCTTGCCCGGAACATGGAGCGGTGATGGATGAGCTATCGCCTCGGCTATTTTCGTTTAACTCGCCGTATGGCGCTTGCCCGGATTGTCATGGATTAGGGAGCTTGCGGCGGTTTTCGGCAGAGCTTGTGGTGCCAGATCCGACGGTGCCAGTGTATGCAGCGATCGCCCCCTGGTCAGAAAAAGACAACACCTATTATTTCTCTTTACTTTACAGCGTCGGCCAAGCCTTTGGCTTTGAATTGCAGTCTTCGTGGCAAAGTCTGGAAGTTGATCAACAGCAGACTATTCTGCATGGATCTAAAGAGAAAATCTACATTGAAACCGATTCTCGCTACGGCACTCAAAAAGGATACGAACGGCGCTACGAAGGCGTCTTGCCCATGCTACAGCGGCAGTATCAAGAGTCTTCTTCAGAGACGTATCGACAGAAGCTAGAGAAGTACTTAATTGATCAGCCCTGTGCGACCTGCAAGGGGGCGAAGCTGAAGCCGGAAGCGTTGGCAGTCAAAATTGGCCCTTACAATATCAAAGACTTTACCGGTGTTTCGATTCGAGAATGTCGCGATCGCGTCTACGAACTTGTAGGTGAAAACGGCCAAGCGCCTCAATTGAGCGATCGCCAAATGGCCATTGGTGAACTGGTGCTCAAAGAAATCAAATCTCGACTCACCTTTTTGCTCGATGTCGGCCTCGACTATCTCACCCTCGATAGAACAGCGCGCACGCTTTCGGGCGGTGAAGCCCAGCGCATTCGGCTAGCCACTCAAATTGGCGCAGGGCTAAGCGGCGTCCTATATGTACTTGATGAACCAAGTATTGGGCTGCATCAAAGAGACAATGATCGGCTGCTCAAAACGCTTCAGCGATTAAAAGATTTAGGCAACACGCTAGTGGTTGTTGAGCACGATGAAGACACCATGCGTGCGGCTGACTACATTGTTGATATTGGTCCCGGAGCAGGCATTCACGGCGGCAGAATTGTGGCCCAAGGCCAGCTAGAAGATATTTTAAATGCGGAAGATTCTTTAACAGGTGCGTATCTTTCAGGCCGCCAGAAGATTGAAACCCCGGCCACGCGCCGAGCGGGTAATGGCCGCAGTCTACAAATCCGCAACGCTCGTCTCAACAATTTACAAAATATTGATGTCGATATTCCGCTCGGCAAGTTTGTCTGCATTACCGGTGTTTCAGGCTCAGGCAAATCAACCCTAATTAACGAATTGCTCTACCCCGCAATTCGCCATTTTTTTGGCAGCAAAATTCCTCAGCCCAGTGCAATGGAGCCCATTAAAGGGCTTAAAGCACTAGATAAAGCCATTGTGATTGATCAATCTCCCATTGGCCGCACGCCCCGCTCAAACCCAGCGACGTACACCGGTATTTTTGATGTAGTGCGCGATCTCTACACTGAAACGATTGAGGCCAAAGCCAGAGGCTATAAGCGCGGGCAGTTCTCTTTTAACGTCAAAGGCGGACGCTGTGAAGCCTGTGGGGGGCAGGGCGTGAATGTGATTGAAATGAACTTTTTACCGGATGTATATGTAGAATGCGAGGTTTGTAAAGGGGCCCGCTACAATCGCGAAACGCTACAGGTAAAGTACAAAGGTAAAAACATTTCTGATGTGCTGCAAACAACCGCTGAAGAAGGGCTATCGTTTTTTGAAAACATTCCGAAAGCGGCGAGTCGATTGCAGACCATGGTAGATGTGGGCTTAGGCTATGTGCGCTTGGGCCAAACGGCACCGACACTTTCAGGCGGTGAAGCACAGCGAATGAAGCTAGCGACTGAGCTAGCAAGGCGATCTACGGGCAAAACTCTGTACTTAATTGATGAGCCGACGACGGGGCTCTCTTTTTACGATGTGCACAAGCTGCTAGATGTGGTGCAGCGTCTCGTCGATAAAGGCAATTCGGTGATTATGATCGAGCACAATTTGGATATGATTCGCTGCTGTGATTGGGTGATCGATCTAGGACCTGAAGGGGGCGATCGCGGCGGTGAAATTATTGCCCAAGGCACTCCTGAAGAAGTCGCTGAAATCGAGCAATCGTATACCGGCAACTATCTCAAAGAAGTGCTTGCTAAGCATCCGCCTAAAAAAGCAGCCTAGCACAGGTGCCCTACACCATCTAATCTTGCTGGCTAATCTTGCTGATGGGAGAACTGATACGCCCCACAAAAGGAGAGCACCACTGCAAAGGTAAGCAAAATTGGAATGCTGTACCAAGGAAACTCGGAAAAGGGCTGATAGGCTATAGCGCGCAGCCCAATGGTGGTGTAAGTCAGCGGCAGCGCATAGACAATCGGCTTTAGGGTCATCGGCAGCGTCGCCGGATCAAAAAAAGTGCCGCCCAGAAAAGACATTGGCACGATCAAGAAGTTGTTAAATAGCCCAACGCTTTCTAATGATTTTACGTTTAGGCCAACAATTACGCCAAGTCCGGCAAAAACAGCGCAGTTTAAAATTACCAGTAAGAAAAACAGCGGATTGATAAAGCTCCAGACTCTACCGGTGAAGACTACCGCTACTAAAATTACTGCCGAGGCTGTCATCAGACCGCGCACAATGCCCGCGAGCATTTTGCCCAAGTGCAGCGCTAAAGGATGAATAGGATACAGCAGCATTTCTTCAAAGGTTTTGGAAAAGAGCCGCTCACCGCAGATTGAAAAGGTAGTGCCACCAAAGCTAATCACCATCGAAGAGAGAGCCACCATTCCCGGCATAATAAATTCCAGGTAGCTGTCTCCGGCGGTGGGCGTACTGACACGATCTAGAGAACTGCCCAGCCCAAGGCCAAAAGCCAAAATGTAAATGAGGGGAGACACGAGGCCCGAAGCCGCTACTTGAGGGATGCGAACTCGAAGATCTAACCAGTCTCCCCAAAAAACAGTAAGGGTGTCAGCAAGGAGAGTCTTGAGCGGTGTTCTAGGTGCTTTGAATGCCTGTTCGTAAGATGTTTTCACAAAAAAGACGTGGGTCTATCGACCCTTACATTTAAGAGTTGCTTTACCATCTCCTATTGTGCTCCTATCTGTGCATCTGGACTAGATCTTTGGCCGACCTTATCTATTCATTCTTTGCCTTGAATATTTTCAGCTAGGGTAGCGGCTGACCAAAGGGAATCGGATCAGGCCAACGATTGACATTCGCGGGAGTGATGGGCGTAGGTGAAGGATCGAGATCGATGTTGGCGATCGCATCCACCGGCCTAGATGGCTCAACCGGTGGCTCAACCGTTAGCGCAACCGTCCCAGTCGCTGCGGGCACAGTCGATTCAGCGGCCACCGAAGGCGCTACTGAGGCGGGCGACTCATCCGCTTCTATCAAATTCTCAGGTTCTATCAAATCCTCGGGCAGCGGCAGCGGCACCATCAAATCACCCAATGCCCCAATGAAAGGGGGTTCGATTGGAACCGCAGGCTCCTCAGCCGGTAAAGGGGCAATTTCCGCCACTGACTGAGGCGGTTCGGGTGTAGCTAGCGGTTCACTGGCTACGGGTTCAACAGGTTGCGTAGGCAGAGGCGGAACGCTCACAGCAGGGACACGTACAGCCGGAATCGAAACCAAAGAAGGCAATCCATCATCATCGGCCGCAGCCGCAGGAAGATTGCTTGGCAGCGGACTGATCGGCTGCGGATTGACTGATGGCAAGCTAGCAGGCAGTAAATTCACCGGTAAGGGCACGCTGATTGGAGCATCCAGCGGACTTGCAGGCTCTAACACAGGCAAGTCAGGAAAATCAGGAAACTGAGCCAACTCGCGAGCAGCAGCCTGCATTTCTGTTGGGCGGCTATCGGCCTGAGTCCTGGCCTGAGTACCGGCCTGAGTATTAGCTGAACTACCAGATAATAAAGCCGGACGCACTTGCCACTGCTGAAGATTAGGCCCTGGTGCATCAGCTGCACCGATTGGCGCAAGCGCTTGTGAATCGGCTAGCACCGTACCCGGTAAAAATGCTACGACCATCCAAACAGTGTCTGGGCTGGTTTGCCTAACCACGATGCTATCTACCATGCCATCGTTCACTTGCTGAGCGATGACATCCCCGACTTGGGTATCTGGTAGCTCGATGAGCAGTTGATTGTCAGAAAGGACTGAAACAGTGGGTGTAACCGTGGCAGAAAGCACGAGCGTGAGCGATCGCGTCTGTGAGTCATAGTCCCATTGCCTAAGTTCGGCCGCGATCGCAGGCATCGCCCGCATCATCAACATCGCGCTCAAAGAACCCAACACCGGGATCCACCGTCTCAGTTGACGCTTTAAAGGGAGTCTCAACGGGCGTCTTAACGGGCGGTATTCGCTACGCTCTAGTGCTCTATTTTCTGATTGATCACCCATGAAATGCGCTTCCATCCATCAAATTTAATGAAAGGATACGCTAAATCTCCAAATCGGGATACGTTAATTTTTAGGAAATTATTAGCTTTCCCACTCAAAAATTGATACATTCGCGCCGCTTATTCGTCATCATAGAAGCGTCGTTAATGCGCACAACATGGAACTTCACGACTTTTTTCTGCTGATATTGCTTTTGAGCCCTGGACTACTACTTTCTATCGTAGTCATGGCTGGCATGAGCGCAGGCGGTTAATTCTATGGTCAGAACCGAATCCACCATGCTTCCGTTGGGCACGCCCGCGCCTGCCTTTTTGTTAGAAGATGTCGTCTCTGGTAAATCCTTTTCGTTAGAGAGCTTTGCGGGCAATAAAGGGCTCTTGGTGATGTTCATTTGCCAGCACTGTCCTTTTGTCATTCACGTCGAGCAAGCCCTCGGCCAAATTGGCCAAGATTACTGCTCAAAAGGACTGGGTATCCTGGCCATCAGCGCCAACAGCATTGAAACCCATCCGCAAGATAGCCCCGAAAACATGCGAGAGCAGGTTACTAGAGCAAACTTCAACTTTCCTTACGCCTACGACGCCACTCAAGAAATTGCCAAAAGCTACACGGCTGCCTGCACACCGGATTTTTTCCTATTTGATAGTGACTTCAAATTGGTCTATCGCGGCCAGCTCGATGATTCTCGCCCCGGCAATAACAAACCCGTCACCGGCGCAGACTTGAGAGCTGCTATTGATCAGGTAATTGCTGGCGAGGCTGTCCCGGATACGCAAAAGCCTAGTATTGGCTGCAATATCAAATGGATACCGGGCAAAGCCCCAGCGTATTTTGGGGCTTAAGGCATTTGTTTTTGGATCTAATTTTTTGGATCTAATTTTTCGGCACTGATGCTTTTGAGCGATCGCGCCCTCAACTAGATCTGCCCTTAGCCAGTCTCCATCTATCCATATATTTTCTAACTTGATGGGCAAGTGATTACTTACCCATCAAGTTTTTTGATTTAAATGCCTACCCCCGCTGCTCATCCTAAGACAGTCGCTGCAATCCAAAATTCAGCAAAGAGTTCAGAGCAAGGCTCGGAGCAAAGTTCAGAGCAACCACTGGTTCAAAGATCACAAACACCACCATCAGCGAAGCTTTGGCGGCCTAAGCAAGTGCTCATCACACCTGCTGCATACGATGAAGCTTGGGGGCAGCAAATTATTGAGCGAGTCAAGGCGCTCGGCATTCCGGTCGAACGGCTTCGGCAAAACCGAGTCACTGGCCTTAAAGGCGAAACTGAGCGAGAAACGTATGCCCTAGCGAAAAACACCCTGGTGATTGTGAACGCACCGGTTGGGCAGCTCAAGCTAACGCCCATTCCGCCCTCGGCCGACTGGCAATTTCACCTTGCTCAAGGCTGTCCGGCTCACTGTCAGTACTGCTATTTGGCAGGCAGTTTGTCTGGTGCACCAGTCGTCAGAGTCTATGCAAATCTGCCGCAAATCCTGGCGAATTTGAGCAGCTACGAAAAATCGGACGGCGCTACAACTTATGAGGCTAGCTGCTACACCGATCCGCTTGGCATAGAGCACTTAACCGGTAGTTTGGCCGAGTGCATTCACTATTTCGGTACGCGAGAAACGGCCTACCTACGTTGGGTTACCAAATTTGATCAAGTCGATCAGCTATTGGACTTGCCGCACAATGGTCACACTCGCTGCCGCATTAGTGTCAATGCAGATCCGGTAAGTCGCTATATGGAAGGCGGCACAGCGACCGTAGAGCAGCGCCTGCAGGCAATTCGCAAATTGGCTTTGCGCGGCTACCCGGTAGGGCTAGTAGTTGCACCGATTATGGCGATCGCCGATTGGCAATCTCACTACGACACCCTACTTGAACAAGTTGCCGAAGCTCTAGATTTTGAATGCGATCTGACGTTTGAGCTGATTACCCACCGCTTTACACCCAAGTCTAAAGCGGTGCTGCAAACTTGGTATCCCAATAGTTGCTTGGATTTAGCGGAAAGCGATCGCCGCCAAAAGCGCAATAAATTCGGGGGCGTCAAGTACGTCTATCCGCGCGACACGATGAGCGAACTCAAAACCTTCCTGCAAGCGCAGATCACAGAGCGCTTCCCTAATGCTGAGATCTTATATTGGACGTAGCTTATCCCAGTTAATCTGTCGCTTATTTAGATCGGTAAATCTGCTCTAGGATTAAACCGCTCAAGGTTTCTCAGCTCTTGGTACAGCGCTTTTTCTTCGTCATCTAGCACCTTCGGGATCACGACCTCGAGTTCTACAATTTGATCGCCATATAGCCCCGGCCCCATCGGGTAGCCTTTGCCACTTAGCCGTAGCCGCTGCCCTGACTGCACACCCGGTGGAATCATCATGTTAATCCGTCCGCTGAGGGTTGGCACAGCTAGGGTGCCGCCTAAGACTGCTTCACTGGGCGTAATCGGTAGCCGACAATAAATATCGCTCGCTTGCAAGGTGAAATAGTCGTGCGGTTTGACTTCAATGCGCAAATATAGATTGCCGCCGTCGATGCCTTGACCTTTAAGGCGAATCCGCTGGCCGGTAACCATCCCCGGTGGCATACTGACTTCGAGCGATCGCCCATCTTCTAATCTCACCCGTTCGCGCCCACCGGCATAGGCTTTTTCTAACGGTACGGTCAAATCAGCTTCAGCATCTCGACGCGAAGGTGCAGGCGGTTGAGTCTTGTAGCGGCGGCCCCTGACGGATTGAGTGCTTTTTGAGCGATCGCGCCGCTCTGGATTAATTCGCTCTGTCGTTGATGCAGTGCGAATCCGGGCGGCAGGCTCAGGCGGTGCTGCCCAGATTTCAGGTTCACCCGCTTGGTGTCGCTTTAAAAGCTGCTCAACAAAATTATCAAAGTCTTCAAAAGCGCTGTATTCAGCCTCTGCTTTCGAGGTGCGGCCACTGCGCTTACTGCGATTGCTGCCGAAAAAGCCTTTTTGATTCCAATAACGACTGTATTCTTCGTATTGCGATTTCTTATCCGCATCCGACAGCACATCATAGGCTTCACCAATCAGCTTAAATTTTTCTTCAGCAGCTTTATCACCCGGATTGAGATCTGGGTGATACTTTCTGGCAAGGGCTCGGTAAGCTCGCTTGATTTCATCGGCAGCCGCCTCTTTAGAAATTCCAAGAATTTCGTAATAATCCCGAAAATTTTGCATGAAAGCGTGTCTTAGCGCGAACTGTTAATTCAAAGTTAGTTCAAAGATTGCCTAATTGGGTCATCGGTGTCTAGGGAAGATTGCCGCCCTAAAACCAATCATCGTCGTTGTTCCAATTGTCTTTTTGAGATCTAGAACGATCTAATGAACCGGGACTATTGCGGTCTTTCTGGTAGCCTTCTTGAGGAGAACCACTCTGTGGATAGCTAGACGGGCGATCGCTATCTGGGGGGTAATCGTTGGGCGGATAGTTATTGGGCGGATAATCGTTTTTGGGATAGCCGCTTTGAGGGTAGCGATCGGGTGGGTAGCTATCAGGTGGATAGCTGTCTGGCGGGGAGCTGCCTTTTAAGTAATCATCTTGCGGATAGCGACTGTCTGGCGGGTATTCCTGCCGGTTTTGAGTATAGTCATTTTTAGCATACTGATTGGGGCCATAGCCTTGATCGTAGGCATCACGTCCAGGGGCTTGAGAATAAGGTCTTGGCCCATCTTGACCGTTATTGCTTTGGCTGTAGTTATCTTGGCTGTAGTTATCTTGACCGTTATTGCTTTGGCTGTAGTTATCTTGGCTGTAGTTATCTGAGCGATCACTCGGCTGACGGTATCGTTGATCTTGCGCTGGGCTGTAGCCGCGCTCATAGGACTGATTTTGACTGTACCGCTGATCATCAGGGCGATAGCCCTGATCGGGGCCATAGCTATCTCGACCATAGCTATCTCGGCCAGCACTATCTCGGCCATAGACATCTGCGGCGTAGCTAGGACTTGGGCCGCCATAGCCAGGACTAGCTGGAAGGTTCGGTGGCGGGGCACTGCGTGGCTTTTCCCAATCATCACCCCAATCATCCCAACTGCTGCTTTGGCTAGCCCCGCCACGATTCCAGCTAGGCGCATCCCACTGCGCCTGATTAGCATAGCTATTGGGCTGATAGCTGCTACCATAGCCGCCATTGTTATAGTCACCGTTGCCGTAGCCAGCGTTGCTATAGTCGCCAGTGCGGTAGTAATCGTCATCTTCTCCCGCAAAGGCTCGCTTGATGGTGCTGCCAATTTGGCCTAAAATGCCGCTGCCTTCCTCATCTAAATCGTATAGGTAGGCTTCGCGGTTTAGCTCATAGACCTCGTTTTGCAAATCGGCCTGAGTGATATCAATGCCGCGCTCATCGGCCTGCTCTAGCGCAGCGCGCAACTGCTGTACGAGTCCTTCAATCCGGCGGCGGCGATCGCGCCCAAACTGCATTCCAAAGTCAATAGCCACCTCGCGCAACACTCGCTCAGCTTTAAACGTCAGCGCTTCGGCACGATTGCGTTTTTCAATCCGCTCCCTTTGCAAGCGATCAGTCGCCGCATTTTCTTCCGCCGCCCGAATCATCTCCTGAATATCTGCTTCAGACAAATTCGACGCTTCTTGCACGGTAATGCTCTGCTGCCGCCCTGTGGTTTTATCCAACGCTGATACCTGCAAAATCCCATTCGCATCAATATCAAACGAAACCTGCACCTGTGGAATACCACGTGGCGCAGGCGGAATG
The DNA here is from genome assembly GCA_041742865.1 of Phormidesmis sp. GTDB lineage: Bacteria > Cyanobacteriota > Cyanobacteriia > Phormidesmidales > Phormidesmidaceae > Phormidesmis. Next base: position 13,997 of record JBGTNW010000064.1, on the reverse strand, counting down.
CCCATCAGCTTAAAGCGACCCAAAGATTTATTATCTTGAACCATTTCACGCTCGCCCTGCAAAATGTGCACTTCTACCACGGTCTGGTTATTTTCAGAGGTAGAAAACGTATCTGAGCGGCGCACTGGAATCGTTGTATTGCGAGGGATTAGCTTTTTCATTACCCCGCCAATGGTTTCAACCCCGAGTGATAAAGGTGATACATCCAACAACAAAATATCTTTGACCTCTTGGGTCAAAATTCCGGCTTGAATGGCTGCGCCGACAGCGACTACTTCATCTGGATTGACATTGCGGTTGGGCTCACGATTCATGACCGAACGCACAAGATCTTGCACCATCGGCATTCGGCTAGCGCCACCGACTAAAACAACCTCATCGACTTGGCTAGGCGTGACATTGGCATCAGCCAAAGCTTGCTTCAAAGGGCCGCGCAGTCGGCTGACCAAATCAGTGCAGAGTTCTTCAAACTGCGATCGCTCTAGCTTTGTCTCAATATGCTTAGGCCCCTCTGCGGTAGCCGTGATAAAAGGCAGATTGATCGCAGCGACGGGCACCCCAGACAGCTCGATTTTGGCTTTTTCAGCGGCTTCCCCTAAGCGCTGGAGAGATTGGCGATCGCGCCGCAAATCCACCCCTTCTTTCGTCAAAAAATCGTTGGCGAGCCAATCGACAATGCGCTCGTCAAAGTTCAGTCCACCGAGCTGCGTATCGCCACTGGTCGAGCGCACCTCAAATACGCCATCACCCACATCAAGCACCGATACATCAAAGGTGCCCCCGCCGAGATCAAACACTAAAACTGTTTGGTTATACTGCTGATCTAGCCCATAAGCCAAAGACGCTGCCGTTGGCTCATTGATAATTCGCTTGACTTCGAGGCCCGCAATTCGCCCCGCATCGCGCGTTGCCTGCCGCTGCGCATCATTGAAATAAGCAGGCACCGTAATCACTGCGCCTGTCACCGGCTGCCCCAAATACTGCGCCGCTTCTTCTGCTAGTTTGCGCAGAATCATCGCCGAAATTTCTTCAGGCGCAAAATCTTTATCGAGTCTGGCGCTGCGAATTCTGACATTGCCCGACTCGCCGCGCCTTACTGTATAAGGCACCCGCTTAGAATCGGGCGATAGCTCGTCATATTTACGGCCGACAAAGCGCTTGATGGCATAAAACGTGTTTTGAGGATTCAACACCGACTGCCGACGGGCCGCATCGCCAATCAGCTTTTCACCTTCCTTACTAAAAGCAACGACTGACGGCGTTGTCCGCATTCCTTCGGCATTCGCAATCACGACGGGCTTGCCGCCTTCCATCACTGCCACCACAGAATTGGTTGTACCGAGGTCTATGCCAACTACCTTACCCATCCAATCGGTCTCCCCTCATCTGAGATCTATCTATAATCGCTGGCCGTATTATTGGCCATATCACTGACAGTGCGACTAACCGCGCTGATCACAGCAGCAGATAACCATCCTCTTTCAGCCGTCACTTAGCCGTAGCAAAGTTTTTAGCCTTTCTATCATAGGCTTTCTATGGGGTCATCGGCTTGTCTCGTTTGGAGAGCTACCACGATCTCGACAATAGTTTAAAGAAAAGCCCACATCTATTCCGCGTTTCTTGATACTATTAAAAACCAATGCGGATGTGGCGGAATTGGTAGACGCGCTAGATTTAGGTTCTAGTGTCCTCGTGACGTGAAGGTTCAAGTCCTTTCATCCGCATGCAATAGGCTCAATCAGCCTTCTTAAAGCGCTCAGGCATTTTTGTCCGAGCGCTTAGTTTTTATATTCGCCCCCGCTCCCGATGCGAGCCGAGCGCAGTCGCAGCTAGTATCCATCTGTCAGTCAGTTCCCATTTATCAATTTCCCCTGCGCTTTTCTACCGGTCCTTTTCTACCGGCTCTTTTCTACCTCAAGAGCAAGCAAGGAACTGCCCTAGCAATTTATACTGCTAGGGCGACCTATGCAAAAAAATACACTATTTATCCAATAAGCGAATTGCCTTTCCTAAAATCGTAATTGCGTACACAGATTTAATCAGCTTTTTTAGTATTTTTTTGCGCTTTTTTTACCTCCTATATATAGGAGAAGATTATTTGGCTGTCTCCTCCAAGACAAAGCTAAGGCAAAGCGCTAGAACAGCAATAAGACCCACACAATATCGTTGAAATTTGCGATCGCCCTCTTCTACAGCAAATCGCACTTGCCAAATCTCACCTGCCAAATTTTACCCCCAAATTTTACTCAAGGACACCTAACTACCGTGCTGCTATCCAAAGGTTTTGAAGTTGAGATGTATACCGGAACGCCCGGAGGAGAGGTCGTCGGCTTTTCAGACAAAATTGTGGCAGAGCTAGATGGATTTGTGCGCGAACCCGACAATCGCAATGTGGAATACACAACTGCGCCCTTTTGCCGTTACGAGCACTTGCTATGTGAGCTTATTCAGCCAAGGGTCAGACTCAGAGCCTTTTTGAAATCGCTGGGTGACTATACTATTGTTCCCGGCAGTACTCTATCGCTGGGCGGAGCCGACACCTTTCACCGCTCAGATCCCAAAAATCCCTACCATGACTACATCGAAAATACTTACGGCACCGATGTAGTGACTGCCAGCATTCATATCAATGTCGGCATGGCTGAGCCCGAAGCCCTCATGCGTGCCTGCCGCTTGGTTCGCCTCGAAGCGCCCCTGTACTTGGCATTAACGGCCTCTTCGCCTTTTTTTGATGGTAAAATCACCGGCTTTCACTCCACTCGCTGGCATCTTTTTCCGCAAACGCCTACGCATGTACCTCTCTTTGAAAGCCATCTGCACCATATTCGTTGGGTAGAAGCGCAGCTAGCTGCAGGCACCATGCAAAGCGTGCGGCATTTGTGGAGCTCGGTGCGGCCCAATGGCGATCGCCGTCCCTACAATCTCAATCGGTTAGAGTTACGCATTTGCGATCTAGTGACTGATCCACTACATCTACTAGCCGTTACCGCTTTATTAGAATCGCGAATGCAGCAGTTAATCGCTCATCCAGAACTTGATCCATTACAGAGCAGCCAAATTAGCGCTCACAACCGCAGTGAAGACTTACTGGCGATCGCCCTTCAAAATGAACAGGCCGTCGCCCAAAACAGCCTAGATGCCGAGCTTACCCACTGGCAAAGTGGTAAATCCATCATCGCCCACGACTGGATCCATCAGCTTTACGAAGAGGTTCATCCCTTTGCTCACCAATCTGGTATTAGCTGCTTCCTAACCCCAATCAAACAAATCTTACGGGATGGCAATCAGGCCCAGCAGTGGCTAGCACAGGCCGATAAAGCCAGTCCTACCAAAGTGATTCAGCAGGCCATAGCTCAAATGCAACAGCAGGAAACAATGCTAGCCCATGATATTTGCCAGCCTGTCGCCGCTTAGACAAGCGCAGGTACCTGACTTTGTTTACGACCACGTTTTTAGGCCCATGCCCCAAATTGTCCTCATCCATCCTGAAATTCCGCCCAACACGGGCAATATTGCTCGTACCTGCGCTGCTACCGGCACGCCCCTCCACCTGGTCAAACCGCTCGGCTTTGATCTCAGTGACAAATATCTTAAGCGTGCAGGTCTCGACTATTGGCCATACGTGGATCTATACCTGCACGAGTCGCTAGAAGATTTTTGGCAGCAAGCACAGACAGCGGGCGGGCGGCTCATTGGCTTCAGTGCAAAGGGTCGCTGCCGCTATACCGAAATCACCTATCAAAGCGATGATTGGCTTGTTTTTGGAAAGGAAAGCCAAGGGCTAAGCGCTGAAACGCTTCAGAGCTGCAATCATGTCGTCACCATCCCAATGGGAAAAGGGCATGTCCGCAGCCTTAATCTCTCCGTCAGCGCTGCCGTCGGTCTATTTGAAGCGATTAGGCAGATTGGGCCGTAACTCATCAACTCGTGCCAAATATGTTGGCTAACTATGCTGCCAACACGATTAAAAATCTTATGTCCTCACAAGTTTTTCTCAAAATCCGGTTTGTTTTTGAGAAAAAAAAGGCTTTTTAGATAAGTATTTCTTATGAAATAAGGCTTTTTTGATTACTCGTTGTAAAGAAAACCTTTTTTTCTGTAATTTCTCACAGATCAGGCTGAAACGCTATTGTTACAGGACATTCAGCTAATACTTGTGGCTCACTTCCCAAATTTTAAAAATTGAATGCAGCATCAGAAAATCTGTCTGATTAGCACTGTGCCAGAAAATAGATTGACCACTGACTCTTTCTCCAAAAGCCGCATGACTACAGGTATTTTTGCTTTTGCAGCAATTTGCACAAAATGTGCATGATCGAGCAAGCGAGAGCCAACGTATAGGTTTTCTTTCTTTTTGGGCATTCAAAATAGGTCGCAAGAGTGATGATTGAAATTCGCGTTAAGTCGTGTAAACTTGCCTAAGTTGAATAAGCGAGTTAGTTTATTCACTGTTTGAGCAAGTGGTGGTCGGGGTGATCCCCTTTACACTGCGAGGCTTTGAGCGCTAGTTAGGAACAGCACTGCTGTTATTAGAAGAAAATCGTTACTGAGCTGATCAATTTTGCTATCGAGGCAAGTGAGCACTTTAACGGTTAAAAGCTGATTATTAGGAGGTTATTCCTTGAAGAAGGCAATTTCACAGGAAACGATAAGTGACTTGAGTCATTCACGTATTCCAGAGGAAAATGAGAGCAACACAACGGCTAGCAGCTTTAGATCGGCTGCAATGCTAGGGATTGCCCTTTCGGTAGGTGCATCCGGAGTGGTCGTATCACAAACCAAAGCATCGGCTGCGGTGACAGCACCGACAACTTCTGCCAATACTGAGGCTTTTTCAAACAATTCTAGAGTTTCATCGCCTGTCCCTGAAGATACGTCCCTCCAGGTTGTGGGCTATCACACCGTTGGCTCGGGCGAAAGCCTATGGCAAATCGCTCAGCAGCACCGCGTTGGCTTACGTGAGTTGAAGTCGGTCAATGGACTGCCCCTAGAGACATCTATTGCAGTGGGTCAGGTTTTGAAGGTGCCAGAAATGGCTTCCGAGCCGGTAGGAACAGTTCAAAGCGTTGCGCTCCAAAACGTTGCGATCATTGACACCGCCGCAAGTTCCAAAGAACTTTCTCAAGAAATCACGGTCGATAGTGAAAATTTGCTCACTCAGCAAAGTACTGACGGGCCTACTATTGCCACTCAACCATCAACGCCTGTCCCCTCAATTCAAATTGAGATTGACGAGGTTTCTTCCCAAGCGATCGCCCGTGACAATTCACCGGTTGCTACAGCGCTGGTGACGCCTTCTGTGGCGACTAATCGTCAGGCCGTTAATCAGGTCACTGACTATCAGGCAAATTATCAGGTTCGAGCAGGCGATACCCTCAATAGCATTGCCGCTTCGCTAGGCACGACTTCAGAGGAGCTAATTCGTGCCAATGGATTGTCTAATCCTAACGTGATCTTTGCAGGCGCTACGCTTAGAGTGCCTGCTGCTCAATTAGATCAGCCTGCTCAATCGTTGGCATCTCAACCAGTTCAACAGTCTCAACAATCTCAACAACTTGCTAGAAAAGTTGCTTCACCTACGGTGAGTAATAGCAGTGGCGAACACTTACGTTCAACCAGTGGTTCAACCACTGAGCGATTAGCAGCGTTAAGAAGCACAACCAGCCGTTCTAGTGAGGGTAGGCTCTTAGCGACAGTCCGCAATGCTTCTCCTCAAGAAGCAGCTAGTGTCGGCGGCGAACAGGTGAGCGCGCAAGATGTGCTTAACGCTCGTTCAAGAGATGTAGCAGGAGAGGTTGCCAGCGCTGATCCTTATGTTGCGAGTCTACTGGAAGAGGTTGAAGGCATTAGCGACTCATCTAGTCAGGTTGCTGAAGTGGACAGCAGCAAGCAGCTAGCCAATGTTCCAGAAGACAATACGCCCGTCAACACTTCCTTGCTTTCAAGATCAGCGACCCCATCTCGGCCTACGGAGCAGGTTGCTATTTCTAACGGCTCGACGGGTGCTAATTCTGAGCTTTTAGCGGCTGCACCGCTCAATCCGGATGCTTACATTCCGGCGCAGCGATCGCAAACAGGCCAAATGGTTTCGCCTGACATGCCCTTACTGCCTTCTTCAGACCAGTATCTGCCGGAAGCACCCAATCGCTTTGATGGCTACATCTGGCCAGCTAGGGGCACTCTCACTTCCGGCTATGGCTGGCGCTGGGGGAGAATGCACCGAGGCGTGGATGTTGCTGGCCCAGTCGGCACGCCCATTGTTGCAGCCGCGTCTGGTGTGGTTGAGCAAGCGGGCTGGAACTCTGGTGGGTTTGGCAACCTAGTGGAAATTCGTCATCCTGATGGCAGTATGACCCGCTACGCTCATAACAATCGATTGAATGTGAGAGCAGGTCAGCAGGTTGCTCAAGGTCAGCAAATTGCTGAAATGGGCAGTACTGGCTTTAGCACTGGCCCCCACCTCCACTTTGAATTGCATCCAAATGGGAGTGCGGCTGTTAACCCGATGGCCTATCTTCCGAGTCGATAAGGCGTTGAGTAGGGCATATAAAAAGCGCTAAAAAAGCCATCTAAAAGCAAAAGCCTGAGGTAGCGACTGATAAACCAGATACCTTAGGCTTTTTGGTCTCACCTACTGAACTGTAGGAAACATAGCAACCATACGCTGCGCTAGTGGGCTTTGCAATGAACTAGAAGGCACTATCTCGTCTATGTTTTGACTGTCTTGCCTGCGTCTTGTCCATAGCATTTCGTTTCATGCTACATTTGTTCAGCTGTAGTTGATACCGTTTGCCGAGTTCGGTCGAATCAATCGATTATCAGTCAATAAGGCTCTGTAGCTCAGTGGTTAGAGCAGGGGACTCATAAGCCCAAGGTCGCAGGTTCAAATCCCGCCAGAGCCATATAAGTTGGAAATGTTTTTTTAGAAACGCTTGCTTTCTAGAAAAACATTTTTTTTAGAAACGATGTAGCAGCGATCGCTATCGGTTAATCAATTGAATCAATTGACATGAGTAAGTTTGTAAAGTGATCTTTTAATCTGTCTAGGTACTAGAGCTCTATATTCAAAAATCGATTTCTAAAAAGGTTTGCTTTAGTATAAGGGTTTCCTAAAGACACCTGTAAGGGGATCCTATGAATCTAATTGATAGATATGCCTATCGCAACTTTGTGAAGTCATCCGTCTGCAAAGTCTACGATACGCTGGAATATGGATTTAATCACCCTTTTTCAAGTTTGAAGCACAAGTCTCATTTGTCAACCGTTCAATTTATTGAAGATAATTGCCCTCGTTCGCTTGCCTGCCGTAGTCCCAAAAAGCTAGTTAATCTAGCACTGAGCAACCTCACAAAGCCTGGGCTCATACTAGAATTTGGAGTCTTTAAAGGTGATTCTCTTCGCTACGTTGCGAAAAAAATGCCTCAACGTGAACTGCACGGCTTTGACTCTTTTGAAGGCTTGCCCAAGGCTTGGGTGAGTAATGCTCAAGGTGCTTTTGATGTTAGCGGCAAGCTCCCAAAAGTCCCGAATAACGTGAAACTTTGGAAAGGATATTTTGAGAATACCTTGCCAGCATGGGCACAAACCCACGATCAGCCTATCTCTTTTATCCATATCGATTGTGACTTAAAATCTTCGACTAGAACAATTTTCGAGATTCTCGCAAATCGAATCAATCCGGGCACAGTTTTATTATTCGATGACTACTTCAATTTCCCGGGTTGGGAACAAGATGGTCACGCAGTATTTACTCAATTTGTGGAAAAGTGTGGCTGGGATGTGAGATATCTTGGTTATGCCTACAAAGAGCTTGCTATTATCGTCGCTTAAGCGGCCAGGTAATGCAGCTCTATTCCAGATTTAAAGGAAGGCTGAACCTCCTTTGACAATCTATCTCTCTTGGCATAAACAAAAATGAGTAGGCTTTATAAAGATGTCAAGCCTGCTCAGAATTACTATTTTTTTGTAATTCTTCTGGAGCCTTTAGGTGTAAAGGGACGGATTTTCTCTTAAGTCTAATTTTTCTGAAGCTTTTTCTCAATAAAATCTCTCCTTTTGATAGACGCACAAGGCTGGAAAGGTTTGCTTTTATAGTTGAGTAGCTTAGGAAAAGAATGTATGAAATCTGTGAATATTGGCCTTAGCCAAGATCAAAGGCAAGGTGTAATTGATCTGCTCAACCAAGATCTATCAGACTCGTATTTGCTGGTGGTTAAGACTAAGAAATACCATTGGGATGTAGTTGGGCCTCAATTTAGGACGCTGCATGAGCTGTGGCAGCAGCAGTACGAAGCCATTAGCATGAACATTGACGCGATCGCTGAGCGAACTCGTCAGCTAGGCGGCTATCCCATTGGTACAGTTAAGGGCTTTTTAGAGAATGCGACGCTGCGTGAACACCCAGGCGATTTGCCCAATGCAGAAGAGATGGTAGAGCGCTTAGTGTCTGACCACGAGCAAATCATTCGCAACCTCCGCGACCATGTTGATCAATGCTCAGACAGTTTCCATGACGAAGGTACAGCCGACTTTCTGACTGCTTTGATGGAGCAGCATGAAGAGATGGCTTGGATGCTGCGCTCCTTTCTTGAAGGAAGCAACCTGTCGCCTAGCGGCCAGCGTGAGTCGGATTTAAAGACGCCTGCTGCTGTCTAGAGCTAGCCCTGATTGCTTAGCCATCTTCTAGTCATCATACTGATCTACTACAGAATACCGAAATGCAAGAAGAATACAAGGCAGAGCGGACTATCTCTGCTGTTTTTAAAGAGCAAAAGCAAATTGACGATGTAATTCGTCGTTTGCTAGATAGGAGAATATCAAAAGAGCACATTTCTGTCATGGGTCAAAACTTTCAAAGTGAAACCCGCATTTCTGGATTCTTGACGAAGAAAGATGTAATTTTAGGCGGGCTTCGTTCTGGCGCTGTCTTTGGCTCACTGTTTGGTTCTTTATTGGGACTGCTAACGGGCGTTGGCGTTTTGTTTGTGCCTTTTGTCGGGCCGGTTGTAGCTGCTGGGCCAATTGGGGCCTTGCTGCTAGGCGCAACTAGCGGAGCACTGGCCGGTAGTGCCGGAGCAGGGCTAGTCTCTGTACTGGTCGCTATCGGTTTGCCCGAAGAAAAAGCAGCCATTTATCAAACCCGCATTCAAGCAGGTGAATTTGTGTTGATGGTTGAGGTGCCTTCTGACCGCTCAGGTGAGGTTCAACTGCTGGTAGAAAGCGCCGGGGGGCAAGAGATTCACACTACTGAGCAGCCTTTAGATCGAGCCTGTATTGGTCTGTGTGAGGGCGTAGAAGGCTTGTCTCCTGAAGTTCGTAATCATCTATCAGAAGCTGCTCAAAAGGACTTTGTTGAAAAGTACAATGAGGTTTATCGCGAGCATGAGGACAGCATAGAGGCCGAGAAGGCTGCTTGGATGATGGTTCATGAACGCTACGACGAAGACGAAAAGGGTGTCTGGTCTAAGCAAAAAGTGATTGCATAATCTTACTAGCCTTGGGCTTTTGAGCTGATGAAGGTTCTTAGCGTATTGTTAGGAGCCTTTTTGAGTGGATAAGAACGGCGATCGCGTTACACCTTGCCACTGTTTACACCTCTGTTACACTGCTGATTAATAAATATACCTATTGAGATACTTCTCATTACGCTACTAGATAGATGCCCTTAAATACCGGTTTTTCTACTATGGATTAAGTCAAATTTAAGAGGTTTGCAGATGAGTTTATTATTAGAAGTCGCCAATGAGCTGGTGACTGATTCAAAACCTTATACTTTTTCATTGGTTACTGTAGGGATTGTAGGCTTTATTGCTGCAACAACTATTGGCTCCATTGCTTGGTATAACTCAAAGCGTCCAGCCGGCTGGGAAGATAAAGAGCGTCCTGATATTGTTCCTAAGGTTGAGAAGTAAATAGCCGAAAACTAGAAAGCCGAAAATTAGAAAGCTTTTATTGATTGAGGTTACCCCTGCAAATGGATTCATTTGCAGGGGTAACCATTTAGTTTGAAAAGTTTGCTTAGGAGTTGTTTCTTTATGTGTCTCTCCAAATGAGGCTTTGAGGCTTTCGAGAATACTTTGCTTAATAAAAAGGGCCAGAGGATTATTTCTTCTGGCCCTTTTTATTAAGCTTTAGTTTGAATAAGGTAGACCCAATCCGCTAGCGATTTCTACTGCTGATCTTTTAGGTCACCAGGTTCATTGATGTACATTTCAGGCTCGATAGCGTAATTGTTAGCTAGCCCTTCATTGCTGATGGTTTGCCCTGCGGTTACATCTATGCTGTCTGCGTCTTGCTCTTCGTCGGAAGTGGTTTTTTTATAATTCTCACCTTCTCTTTCCATACGAGCCTTAGTTTCGGCCGGAACGATGCCGCGATCAAAGCTGTCAGACTCAACATCATGCTCAGGTGTCATAATTTTTCTCCATTATTCAAAAGGATTATGCTAACAAAACGGTGATTGTCATTTGAGCGCTACTTACAATGTATTTGCTTGCAGTGACTTCAGTATCTTTCAGTAAATAACGTTATCTATCTACCAAAAGCAGTAGAAGTTTTTTGGCGTTTGAAAAGAAAAAACGAAATTATGAAAAATATAGCCCCTAGGCTATTAGGGCTTAGGGGCTGTCAGAGAGGAGTGAGCTAGCTTAGCAATTGCTATGATTTAAAGCATTTGTTCTTTTGGATAGAAACAAACCGCTTTAACTATTGGCAGTATTAGTCAATTGCTTTTTTGATGCCGTCCTTTGCGTCTTCTTTAGCGTTAATAGCAGAAGCTTCTACTTGTTTTGCTTCGCCTTTTACTTGTGCTTCTTTGTTGTCAGTTGCTTTACCAGCAGCCTTTTGCACTTTGCCTTCGACGTCTTTAGCTGTTGCTTTTGCTCTTTCTTCGAGACTCATAACGTTGTTCTCCAACTATTGGGTATCCATCTAATGGACTTTACATCTAATATAATAAATACTGGCTGACAGATAAGTCTCTATCTAATGAGCGCTTTTATTGGGCCAGCTATAGGTCAAAAGACATATCCAAACGTATGCCCCTCAACAGCGATGCTCACTCGGATTCTGAAAAGCCGCTAGTTGAAGAAGAACTAGCAACAGAATCGTTAGCTTCTCAAAAGAAGGCTAAAAACGCTAAAAAAAGCTATGAGCGGCCCGTCGCTCGGCGGTTTCGTCTTTTGGCTTGGATTCGGTACTACTTACCGGCAAAGGTTCATCGCCCCGCAATCAAAACGGTGCGCAAAGTTGGCAGAGTATGGGGAGTCAATGGAGCTGATTGGCATTGGATGGCCCATAATCCCATGCCTTTGAAAAGTCTTAATCGCAGCTTGTGGCGCACGGCTGAGCCTTCTTTTAATTACTACATGATGCTGTTTCTTTCTGGCGTGATTTCTTCGCTGGGGCTGCTAGCAGGGAGTACAGCGGCGATTATTGGAGCGATGATTGTCGCACCTTTGATGGGCCCCATTATGGGAATGACCTTTGCGATGACGATGGGCAACCGGCGACTGTTGAAACGCTCCGGACTAGCGCTGATTACGGGGGCGCTACTGACGGTAGGAACGGCCTATTTAATTTGTACGTTAGTGGGTTTGAATACCTTAAACGATGAGATCTTAGAGCGGACTAGGCCCACGCTGATTGATTTGGGGATCGGCTTAGCCGCAGGGGCAGCGGGTTCTTTTGCGCAGACTCGGCGAGAGATAGCTGATGCGTTGCCGGGGGTGGCGATCGCCGTTGCGCTTGTGCCGCCGCTAAGTGTTATTGGCATCGGTCTAGCCTATGCCGATATGGACATTGTTTCAGGCTCCACCCTGCTGTTTTTAACCAACCTAGCGGGCATCATTCTCAGTGGTGGCTTAATTTTTGTTTGGCAAGACTACGGCTCAATGAAGCGGGCGAAGCAAGGGCTTACGGCCTCGATAATCACGCTGTCTCTGTTAGGAATTCCGTTAGGGCTCTCGCTGCGAGATCTGGTGATTCAAGAGCGAACGAGATCGCTAGTCAGTACCCTAATTCGTCGCGATACTGAGACTTTTGGCAATACCAATATCCGGCGACTGCGAGTTACCACCAGTAGCAGCCTATTGCGGATAACGCTAGAGGTAGCGGCTCCGGCCAACTCCATTTCTGCTAATCAGGTAAATCTTGTGCAGCGGTTTTTAGAAGATAGGCTAGAGCGTCCGGTGATATTGACAGTCAGCGTTTTTCCGCTGGAAGAGTTTTCCGCAGGCAACTGAATCGAGATCAGTTAATAGCAGCTAGCAAATCAAAGAACTTGGCAATGACGTATTCTCAGCGATGACTCACGGGAAGCGCCTTATTGACTTTGTGAATTGACTGTCAATAGCTTGGGCAATGCCAGCGTAAAGGTGCTGCCCTTACCAACTTCTGACTCTAGCGTCAGGGTGCCCTGGTGCATTTCGGCAATTCGCTTAGATAGGTGTAGCCCAAGCCCACTGCCTGCTCGCATGTGATCGCCTTGATAAAACCATTCAAAAATTCTCTCTTGGCTGTCTGGCGCGATGCCTGCGCCCGTATCAGCGATGGCAATTTCAATCGCTTCGGGAGACAGAATGGCCTCGCAGGTGTCGGTATTGATCGAGAGACGGACTGAAATACTGCCTTTATCGGTAAATTTGATGGCGTTGCCAATCAAATTGGTGAGCAGGCGGCGCAGTTCGATGCGATCGCCCATCGTTCGATAGCCGCCAGTTTGAGGCGTATTTTCGGGAATATCTAGCGTTAAGGCAAGGTTTTTTTCATCGGCCAACGGCTTCAGCTCTTGTACGATTTCCTTAGCCAAATCATAGAGAGAAAGCTGTGAGAGCACTAGCTTTTTTTGGCCGGCTTCGTGGCGGTACACCTGTAGCAGCGTGTTAGTCATCTGCAACAAGTTCTCATTATTGGTAATGACGCTGCTAATTGCCTCGCTCATTTCTGCTGGAGGCTCACCAAATACGCCCTGCAAAGAAAGGTTGAGCATTCGAGTCGCGGCCACTAGCGGTGTGCGCAAGTCGTGCGTCAAACGGGCCACAAAATCGTCGCGCTGGCGAATCATTTCGGTTTGCTCATCGATGCTGCGCTTGAGCCGGATGAGCGATCGCACTCTTGCCATCAGCTCGTTGATATCAAACGGCTTACGAATAAAGTCATCTGCACCCGAATCTAACCCTTCGGTAAGGCTAGAGTGATCGTGAGCCGTAACGAGCAAAATAGGAATGTAAGGCAGATTCTTATTTTGCCGAATGCGCCGAGTCACTTCGTAACCATCTAGTCCAGGCATCATGACATCTAACAAAATTAGCTCTGGCGGCTGATTTGAGACGTACTTTAGAGCGGCCTCACCATCAGTCACGCAGTCAAGTTTGTAGTTATCAATGTCTCCTAAAATAGATTCTAGGATAAACAAATTATCCGGAATGTCGTCAACGGCTAGGATTGTCACAGTTTGTTGTACCACGGATTTTATAATCTTTTTTATAAGGTTTTATAGGGTGAACATTTGCTCCAAAGCCATTGGTAGCTCTCGGCAGGATCAGTAAAATGCTGAGGCGCTATTACCAGAAGGTATTGTCAAAATACATACAGATATTTACAAAATAATTTAACACTTTAGTTAGGCGTCGCTTCTACGACTATAGATATAGCTATGAGTGAGCTTCGCAAAATTAATATGTTTCGCAAAACTCATTTCGCAAAACTCACTAATAGCTGCATCTTTATGTCTGCCTTTAAAGCTAATGCCAAAGCCATGACTAAAGTAGTTAGCTGTAATTAAGGGTGCTCAAAATGGGCCAACTCACTAACAGCAGACCGCTTAGGGTCACGGCAGTCGTTATCGCTACTATCCATAGAAGCAGATCTATCGTTCTCTGTGTGCACTTTTCTAGGCAGCGTTACCCTAAATACCGAACCTGCATTAATGTCGCTTTGCAACGTAATGTTACCGCCCATCATGCTCACCAGTGAATGCGTGATGGCTAATCCCAGCC
>JBGTNW010000063.1:0-3762 GCA_041742865.1 Phormidesmis sp. | reverse complement strand
TGCTGCACTTGCCGACGAGAGTAAATGCTCAGCAGCATAGAAATCAGAGCCGGGGTCAGGCCAATGGCAATAATGACCAATACAATCAACATTGAAAAATTAGGTTACAGCTATTGCCATTTAGTATGACCTAATTTTTGGTGACTTTGGGCTGTTCTGTTCTAGGCTGGTGGGCTGATCTATGCCAACGCATCATCGTGGGCAAACCGACGGAAGAGAAAATCGAGCGCATAGTTACGCAATTCATAGTAGCGAAGATCTTTCATGACCTCAGTGCGCATTCTCGGGCGCTCAAACGGAATCTCTAACACGTCACCAATGTGAGCACTCGGCCCATTGGTCATCATCACTAGCCGATCCGCCAAAAACAGCGCTTCATCAATGTCATGGGTAATCATCAAAACAGTAGCGCGATGATTACTCAAAATTTTCAGCAGCTCTTCCTGCATTTCTTCGCGGGTAATCGGATCTAACGCGCCAAACGGTTCATCCATAATCAACACTTCAGGGCGCGTTGCTAAGGCGCGGGCGATCGCTACTCGCTGCTTCATGCCGCCCGAGAGCTGAGTCGGTTTTTTATGAATCGCGTCTGTGAGCCCGACTAGCTCCAAATGCTCTAGGGCAATCTCTTTTCTCTCCTGAGAAGACTTTTTCGGATAAACCTGCTCAACCGCTAAATAAACATTTTCATAAGCTGTTTTCCAAGGCAGCAGACAGTAATTTTGAAAAATCACCATTCGATCTGGCCCCGGCTCCGTAACCCGCTGATTTTTCAGCCTTACCTGACCATCAGTCGGCTTATTCAGCCCAGATACCATATTCAACAGCGTAGACTTACCGCAGCCCGAATGACCAATCAAACAAACAAATTCGCCTTCATTCACGGTTAGATTAACGTCTTCTAATACCGTGTACGACCCCTTCGCCGTCGGATAAATTTTAGAAACGCCGTCAATTTCTAAAAAGCCAGAGGCGTTGGGAAGCGAGTCGTTTGACAGATCGGGTGACAAATCGTTTGCAAATGGTTGATCTTGGAGCGCATTAACAGCCGCTGGCGTGGAGTTCATGAAAATAACCAGAATAAACAGTGAGTAAAAGAGCTTTTAATTAAGCCCAGCAAGAAGGCCAATAAAGCCAGCACTAAACCGTCTGCGCCGCGACCAAATCGAGTGAGACTTCTTCAATTTTAATCTCTCGCTTAATTTCGAGCGACTTCAAATATTGAAGCGGATTATCCGGATTGAAAACGCTGCCATCAAATAGCGTAAAAGTTGTTCTTTCTGGCTCTAACCCAGGCAAGTTTAGCTGTCTGGCAGCTTCTGAGTAAATGTCTGATCTTCTGACCCGATCAACAATTTCAATCCAATTTCTGGGAAACGGCACCAATCCCCAGCGGGCCATTTGTACCAGTACCCACAGCGCTTCCACACGACTCGGACAGTTGGTTTTATTGACATAAAACTCATTGAAAGCAGGCAGCTTTTCAGGCTCCGCTTCGGTGCCGCGATCATAGGGCTCCAAAAATCCGGGCCGCAGGTAGCGGGCCTCACAGCCCAAATACTCAGGCGGCGAAATCATCTGCACAATTTCTTCTCGATGACGGCGATCATCGCAGTATTCACAGGCTTCTATGAGGGCTTTCACCAGCGCCAAATGCGTTTCAGGATACCGATTTGCCCAGGCTTCACTAACCCCTAAAACTTTTTCTAAATAGCTGGGCCAAATCTCTAAATCGGTGGCAATTACAAAGCCTACTTTTTCAGCAACTGCCTGCGTGTTCCAAGGTTCGCCCGCGCAGTAGCCGTCAATGTTACCGGCTTTAAGATTATCCAACATCTCCGTCGGCGGAATCACGATTAACGCTACATCGCGATCTGGATCGATGCCGTCAGTTGCTAGCCAAGAGCGCAACATTAAGTTGTGCATAGAGGCTTGGCTGACAATGCCTAGCCGATACACCCGGTTCGGATTGTTAGCGATCGCCCGACTAAAGTCCGCCAGCGTGCGAATCCCACTCGCGTAAAATTCTTGTGCCAAGGTAATCGCATTGCCATTCCGCGAAAGCGTCAGTGCGCTCAGCGTTGGCACAGGCGGCTGATTGTTCATCCCCATCGAAAGTGCTAGCGGCATGGCGGCTACCATTTGCGCGGCGTCTAGGCTGCCGGTGGTAATGCCATCAGCGATCGCCTCCCAACTCGGCGCTTTGACCAAATTCACCTGCGTCAAACCATGCTTAGCGAAAAAGCCTTTCTCCTTAGCCACCACCAAGGGTGCGCAGTCTGTCACGGCTATATAGCCTACATTCAGGCTGACTTTTTCTAGCCCTTGCCCAGTCGCTACCGGCCCCTGAAGCTGCTGCTGTTTTTTCGCTCGTTTTTGCTGGTTGAGGAAATAAATAATATCGTTGCGCAAATTGTAGTAATCCGGATGATTCACCACCTCTAAACGATTGCGCGGACGTGGAATCGCCACATTAATAATTTGGCCAATGTGAGAACTCGGCCCGTTGGTGAGCATCACAATTCGATCTGCGAGTAGCAGCGCCTCATCGGCATCGTGAGTCACCATCAGGCAAGTCAGGCGATTTTCTTGGCAGATAGTAATCAGCTGCTCTTGTAGGCTGCCTCGAGTTAAAGCATCCAATGCACCGAAGGGTTCGTCTAGCAGCAACAGCTTGGGGCGAATGGCTAGGGCGCGGGCGATCGCCACCCGCTGCTTCATCCCACCCGACAGTTCAGCCGGCCGCTTATCCACCGCATGGCGCAAATTCACCATATTGATATTGTGATCTACAATCTCACGCCGCTCTGCTGACGACTTGTCAGGATAAACCTGATCAACCGCTAAGGCGATATTTTGCCAAACCGTTTTCCAAGGCAGCAAAGAATAGTTTTGAAAAACCACCATCCGATCCGGTCCCGGATCTTTGACCTGCTTGCCTTCCAAGATGATCCCGCCCTGAGTCGGGCGATCTAGCCCCGCGACAATATTGAGCAGCGTCGATTTACCACAGCCAGAATGGCCCAATAAACAAACAAACTCACCCGGCTCAATCGACAAATTAATGTTCTTAAGCGCAACATATCTGCCGCCGCCCGCCAGCGGAAACACCCGATCAATATGGTCAATTTCTAAAAACGCAGTCATAGTGGTTAGCCAAAATTTGGAGTGCTGAATTCATAAGCTTGTGGTTGCAAAGATCCGTCATTGTCCGCTATTGACAATTTCTGAGCCAGTTGCTGAGCCATTGCTGAGGAAGTTTTTAGAGCCTTTAGTTAAATCAGCCCAAAATAAGAAAGTCAAAGCCCCTATTGCTCTCTATTGCTGCGGCTCTGACGGCACCACCAAAGAAGCCAGCCAAGCCACCATCCGATCTAGAATCAGACCCACAATCCCCACATAAATTAAAGCCAAAATAATTTCGCTGAGCTGAGAGCTGTTGTAAGAATCCCAAATAAAGAAGCCAATTCCCACGCCACCCACTAACATCTCAGCCGCAACAATCGCTAGCCAAGAAAGCCCGATCCCAATTCTTAGGCCCGTAAAAATATAGGGAACCGCAGCCGGGAACATAATCTCTCGGAAGTATTTAAACCCTTTGAGACGAAGCACCTTCGCTACGTTTTTATAGTCTTGAGGAATTTGCTGCACACCCACCGTAGTATTGATAATAATCGGCCAAATTGCGGTAATGAAAATTACAAAAATAGCCGAAGGATTGGCTTCTTGAAACGCGGCTAATGCGATCGGCAGCCAAGCCAA
>JBGTNW010000062.1:0-11421 GCA_041742865.1 Phormidesmis sp. | reverse complement strand
GCTTCAATTGCTGCAATCTTGGCGGGCCAGTCATAGCTTTCTAATAGGCGTAAATTTTCGACTGCCACTGCGCAGGCCAGCGGATTGCCCATAAACGTAGGCCCGTGCATAAATACGCCCGCCGCCCCCGTCGAAAACGTTTCACTGATATGAGTGGTCGTCAAGGTCGCCGCTAGTGACATAAAGCCGCCCGATAGCGCCTTGCCAACGCACATAATATCGGGCGAAATGCCCGCATATTCACAGGCAAACAGCTTGCCACAGCGGCCGAAGCCAGTCGCAATTTCATCTAGAATCAGCAGCACATTGTATTGCTTGCACAGCTCACTGGCGCGGCGGACATACTCAGGATGATAAAAGCGAACACCGCCCGCATTTTGCACCACTGGCTCAAAAATGGCCGCTGCAATGTGAGAGTGATGCGTTTTGAGCAATGCCTCAAAGCTGGCAATATCATTCTCTTGCCAAGGCTGATCAAAGCGAATTTGCGGCGCGTCGGCAAAATATTGTTTCGCTAGTAGCCCGCTAAATAGAGCGTGCATTCCAGTCACGGGATCGCACACAGACATAGCGGCGAAGGTATCACCGTGATAGCCGCTGCGCAAGCTTAAAAATTTGTGTTTATGGGGCTGATTCTGGTTGTGCCAATACTGCACAGCCATTTTCATCGCCACTTCTACGGCAACGGAGCCAGAATCTGAAAAGAAAACGTGCTGCAAGGGGGCAGGCGTGATCGCTATGAGCTTTTGGGCTAGCTCCACAGCAGGCCGGTGCGTGAGCCCACCAAACATCACATGAGACATCTTTTCCATTTGCCGCTGAGCGGCTTGGTTCAACCGGGGATGGTTATAGCCGTGAATGCAGGTCCACCAAGAAGAGATGCCGTCGATGAGCGATCGCCCATCTTCTAGCTCAAGTCGAACGCCGTTTGCCGAACGCACCGCAAATACTGGCAGAGGATTGGGCATGGCCGCGTAAGGATGCCACACATGCTGACGATCCAAAGCAATGAGCTGTTCTATGGAATTCATAAAGACAAAAGCAAAAGCAATGAAATCATCTCATTTAACGGCTTTTGATTGCTTTATTGGGTTTGTATTGTTTTTTGCTGACGCCGCTGAGCCAACATGCCGTATTTGGGCCCAAAAATCATCGCTGCAATAAAGAAAAGGGTCATTAAAACAACAATACAGCCGCCTGTTGAAGCATCAAGATGATAGCTAGCGTACGTCCCCAAAAAACAAGAAAGTACGCTGGTTGCCACCGAAATCATCAGCATGTGGTCAAATCTATCGCTCAGTAAGTAGGCAGTTGCCCCCGGCGTAATCAGCATCGCGACCACCAGTACAATCCCCGCTGTCTGTAAGGCGGTCACAATCGTCAAGGCCAGTACCGATAGCAGCGTGTAGTACATGAGCTCGGTATTGAGCCCAATGGCTTTGGCATGATTCGGATCAAAGCAAAACAGCAGCAGATCTTTACGGCGCAGCAGAATAACGGCCAGCGTTAAGCTGCCCGCAATGAGCGTTTGCACAATGTCTTGATTAGAAATGCCTAAGACATTACCAAAAAGAATATGAAAAAGATCGATATTGCTCGGTATTTTGGTCGCTAATACGAGCCCAAAGGCGAAAAAGCCGGTGAATATAACCCCAATTACCGCATCCTCTTTGAGCCTAGTTTTGGCTTTGACGTAGCCAATCGCGACCGTTGCGCCAAAGCCAAAGACAAAAGCGCCTAATGAAAACGGTAGACCTAGCGCATAGGCCACGATCACGCCGGGAACCACCGCATGAGAAACCGCATCGCCCATTAGCGACCAGCCTTTGAGCGTAATGTAGCAAGAGAGCACCGCACAAACGATGCCCACAAAAGCGCTGACCCACAGGGCGCGAATCATGAAGCTTAGTTGAAACGGCTCCAGCAGCCAGCTCCAGATGGAGTTTGGGGCGATCGCTAATAGCGGCAAAGCAGCCTCGCTCATATATCCCAACCTCTCGGCTCGGCGTTGTAAGGCTCGGCGTCATAAGGCTCAGCGTTGCTAACAGAGCGCGGCGCGGATTCTATCGGGTGAATAGAGCGGTGACTGGGCTGATGAGTCAGGTACGTGTCGGGAGCAGGGTTAACGTGGGCGGAGTGGGCGGAGAGGCGGCTAAGCGGCAAACCGCCGAAGGTCATTGC
Source organism: Phormidesmis sp. (assembly GCA_041742865.1). Lineage (GTDB taxonomy): Bacteria > Cyanobacteriota > Cyanobacteriia > Phormidesmidales > Phormidesmidaceae > Phormidesmis. The sequence continues at coordinate 9,240 of JBGTNW010000062.1, read as the reverse complement.
TAGATTTTTTTCAGTAAAGGTTTCCGCGATGGTGCCTGCGGCGAGAATGGTTTGATTGAGCAGAATGACGCGATCGCAAAACGTTGAAATCGAAGCCAAATCATGCGTAGACACTAGCACCGTATGCCCTTCATCGCGCAACTGCAATAGCAAATTAATGATGCTTTTCTCGGTTTTTACATCCACTCCGGTAAAGGGCTCATCCAGCAAAATCACTTTACTGTCTTGCGCCAAAGCCCGCGCCAAGAAAGCTCTCTTTTTTTGGCCGCCCGATAGCTCTCCGATCTGACGATTTTGAAACTCGCTCATGCCCACTCGCTCAAGGCTTTCTCGCACAATTTGCCGATCTTTGCGGCTCGGAATTCGCAGCATGTTCAAGTAGCCATAGCGGCCCATCATCACGACCTCAAACACGCTAATCGGAAAGTCCCAATCCACTTCATCTGCCTGGGGCACATAGGCAATGAGCTGCTGCTTTTGGGCTTGTTCTATGGAAAGATTATCGATATGAACGCGGCCCTGACTCGGTGACAAAAAACCCATAATCGACTTAAATAAAGTCGATTTACCGCCGCCATTTGGTCCGACTAATCCCGTAATTGCACCGGGCTGAATATAGGCGCTAACGTTATAAAGTGCGAGACGAGCGTTGCTGTAGGTAACACTGATATTATCTACAGCAATGCCGTAAGTTGTTTTGGACTGGGCGATTGCAAAAGGCATAACAATTTATAGAGCTTATAGAGTTTATAGAGAACAGCATGGTTCGGAGCGTTAGGGGCGTTGTGAGATAGCGTCTGAAACAGCCTATGAGCTGTTGCCAAGCAGTCCTTGAATGATCAAATCAGCGTCATACTGCATTAAATCCAAAAAAGTAGGAACCGGCCCAGATTCTGTAGAAAGTGAATCGACGTAGAGGTTGCCCCCAAAGGTTGCGCCTGTGGCTTTGGCAACTTGCTTTTGAGATTCGTCACTGACCGTGCTTTCACAAAATACTGCCGGTACCTCATTTGCTTTAACTTGATCAATAACGGACTTAAGCTGCCTAGGGGTAGATTGCTGCTCAGCGTTAATGGGCCAGATATAAATCTCTTTGAGATCGTAGTCGCGGCTAAGGTAGGAAAATGCACCTTCGCAGCTCACTAAGTAGCGTTGAGCTGCGGGTACAGCGGCTAGCCTGGTTTTTAAATCGGCGTCGATGGCTTTGAGTTGATCGCTATACTTAGCCGCATTTGCATTGTAAGTATCCGCATTCGCCGGATCGAGCTCAACGAACGCTCGACGAATATTCTCAACATAGATCAGTGCGTTTTGCGGTGACATCCAGGCGTGAGGGTTAGGCTTGTTGGCATAGGGGCCTTGGGCGATCGCAATCGGCTCAATCCCATCGCTCAGCACCACCGTCGGCACCCCCTCAACATTGCCTAAAAACTGCTCAAGCCAGCGCTCTAACTCCATTCCGTTAGACAAAATGAGATCTGCATCTTGAGCCTTTGCAATATCGCTTGGCACCGGCTCATAGCCGTGAATTTCTGCCCCAATGCGGGTAATCGATTCGACCGTAAGGGCGTCGCCAGCTACGTTTTGAGCCATATCTTCCAGAATCGTAAAGGTCGTGAGCACCTTTTTAGACCCTTCTAAGCTGGTCTGGGCATTTGGGGCCTGGGTAATTTCAGCGCGATTTCCGGCACAGCCAACCACTGACAGCGCCAATGTAGTCATCAGCGCCAGTGAGTATGCTTTCAATCGGTGCCTTAAAGGCCAATGTCTTAGAGGTGATGCCAAAACTCAGCTCATTTCATAATGGTTTTATTTTTCATAATTGTTTCATAATTTTTTCAAAGCGACAATGCCCAGCCGACAGACTTTTTTAAATAGTCCGATCAAAGCTAGTCTTCCTAATGATTGACCGCTAGCAGGTCAGTGAAGGGGGTAAGGAATGTACTAAGCTACCTGTAGGCAGTCTTTGACTGTCCCGCTCCTCCTCACGATATGCTGTGCCTTTGATTCACCGTCGCGAACGTAAAAAATCGGCTGTTAAAACGGCAGCGATTCTAGATGGCGCGATGCAGGAGTTTTTAGCAAATGGCTATGCTGCCACCAGTATGGATCGCGTGGCGGCGACCGCTGGCGTCTCTAAAGCGACGGTGTACAGCCACTTCAACGATAAAGCGAGCTTATTTGCTGCGCTTGTGCAGCAGATGGCTGAGCATAAATTTCGCACCGTATTTGATCCGCGAGATGAAAATGCGCTGCAAGGTGAGCCCCGAGTCGTGCTGAGTGATATAGCCGCTCGGGTGTTAGATGATGCGGCAGATGATTCGCAGTACTGTGAGTTTATGCGGCTAATTGTGGGCGAATCGGGCCGGTTTCCAGAGCTAGCTAAGCCCTATGTGCAGTATGTAGCCAAGCCTTTGCTCGATGGCCTGACCCGCTATCTCACCCAGTGCCATGAGCTTCTTCTAAGCGATCCGGAGGCCACTGCGCGGACGTTTGCGGGGACGCTAATTTATTTTGTGATTTTGCAGCGGGTGCTAGGCGGCAAAGACGCTATGCCGATGGAGAGCGATCGCTTAATCACCACCTTGGTCAACTTAGTCATGTCGTCACCGCAGAGTGCCACTTAGCAATCTGGCCGTCAAGGTTTGAGCGCGATTTTGGGTAGATCTATATAGTCTCTAGCGCAGAGCAGTCTCTGGCTCAGAGAATCTTTCCGTAAGGAAACTATTGTATGGATGTGGTGTCTAATATTACCGGCGCATTTGAGGGGCACTCCTTTCTCTTGCTGGGGCTAGCTTCTTATGGCGCGGCGGCGATCGCCTACCCGCTATATCGCTTTACCATGGGCCTGAATCAGTCGAACAAGAAAGCAGAGAATGCTCAAATAATCGCTTCAGCGACTGCATCGACTGCCGCAGCGGGCCTTGTCAACCACGATGTCGGCACTCAAATTGATATTGCTCACTATTTGGAAACTTTTAAAGCGCTGCAAGAAAGTGAGCAGCGCTACCGACGTCTTTACCAAGAGACACCTGCCATGTTGCACTCCGTAGATTGTCAAGGTCACATTGTGAGCGTTAGTCACTATTGGCTAGAGAAACTGGGCTATGACAGAGCGGAAGTGATCGGTGAGCCGCTGTCTCGATTTGTGGCGGAAGATTCTAGGCAAAAAATTGAAGATATTCTGTTGAAACTAAAGGCAAATGTTATCTGTCGCGATCAGCTTTGTTATTTTCTTAAAAAGAATGGCGATCGCATGGATACGCTACTCTCTACAATATCTGACTGCGATGGAGAGATCTGCTCAGGCAATTCCTTGAGCGTGCTAGTCGATATTACCGAGCGCAATCGGGCCAAAGAGAAGCTGCGGCGCAGCGAGGCACTGCTGCGCGCTATTAACAACTTGCCGCCAACCGGCATTTTTGTCATGGACTGCCACAGCAATGAAGCGCTGTTTATTAATTCAGAATTTTATCGCATTTGGCAGCTAGAACACTTGCAATCGGCTGTCACCCAGGGCCATATGAGCGGCGAGCAACTATTGACAGAATGTTTGAGCAACATTGATCTCGGGGCGTTTGTGACCACCTCCACCGCGCAAGACTTTACCGATGGCAATAAAATCATCGAAGACGAAGTGCCTTTATTAGATGGCCGGACGCTGCGGCGGATCTATGGCCCCATTCAGGAAGATAATTCTACGTTTGCCTATTTGTATGTGTTTGAAGATATCACTGAGCGGAAGCAGGCGGTGCAAAAACTGGCGAATGCAACGACGGCAGCCGAAGCCGCAAACCGCGCTAAGAGCGAATTTTTGGCCAATATGAGCCACGAGCTGCGATCACCGCTCAACGCCATTTTGGGCTTTACGCATTTGCTCAAAGCATCTCAGCTTACCGCTGAGCAACAAGAAAACTTAGATATTATTTATTGCAGCGGTGAGCATTTACTGGCGCTGATTAACGACATTCTTGATATCTCTAAAATCGAGGCAGGGCAAGTCACTATCACCGAGAGTGAATTTGATCTCTATCGGCTATTAGATGAACTGCAACAGATGTTTTATCCATCGATTTGTGAGAAGGGTCTGGAGCTAATAGTGTGGCGATCGCCCAACTTACCGCGCATTGTGTGTAGCGATCGCCTCAAGCTCCGACAAATTTTAATTAACCTGCTGAGCAACGCTGTCAAATTTACCGCAACCGGCACCATTACCCTCAGCGCCGAAGCCACAGTATCTACGCCTGCGCAAACCCAGTGTCAAACACTAGCCAATCAGCTAGCCTCACCTCAGACTCTGACGTTTGCCGTCACCGACACGGGGTCAGGGATTGCTCCTGCTGACCAAAAGCGCCTCTTTGAAGCCTTTGTACAAGCTGATTCGGGGCTCACTGCCCATGAGGGTACGGGCCTTGGCTTAGCGATTTCATCGGAATATGTTCAGCTTTTGGGCGGTGAACTTACAGTTGAGTCTGCTCTGGGCAACGGATCTACATTTTCTTTCAGTCTGTTAGCGGCGGCGATGTCGGCTGAATTATCTGCGCTTCGGCCCGCTCAGTCAGGCTCTGATTTGGCCCCTGATTTGGCCCCTGATTTGGGCCGCGTGATTGGTCTAGCGCCGCACCAACCGACATACAAGATATTAGTGGTCGATGATGTTGCGATCAACCGTAGGCTGCTCACCCACTTGCTCATCAGCGTTGGCTTTGCGGTCAAAGAAGCGACTAATGGCAAAGAAGCGATCGCTCAGTGGCAAGCTTGGCAACCCGACTTGATCTGGATGGATATGCGAATGCCAGTGATGACCGGAGAAGAAGCTACCCAACGTTTAAAGGCGCTCGATACAGCGGGTAAGACTCGAATTATTGCACTGAGCGCCAGCGCGTTTAAAGATAATCAGGCGCGCGCGATCGCTAGCGGCTGCGACGCCTTTGTCAGTAAACCGATTCAACCTACCGAAATTTTTAAAACCATGAGCCAGCACCTAGGCGTGCGCTATCAATATGAATCGCTCAACCCTACCCCCTGTGCGCCCACAGCCGCGATTTTGCCGGATCTAATGGCTCACACCTCGCATTCTTGGCAACAGGCACTCACCCAGGCCACCCTGGAGCTAGACGATAGCGCCATTTTAAACATGGCTTCACAGCTTCCGCCTGACCAAAGCGCCCTAGCCCAAGCACTTGAAAAATGTGTTAGAAACCTGGCCTACAAGCAAATATTGCAAGCGCTTCCAGTTAGTGGAACCTAGCGCCCATCTCTCGCCTTGATCCCGTGGACTCACCGCACACCGCTACAGCTGTCTTCAGCGGTTAGGAAACTGAAATGGTTAGCCCATGAAAATCATCCCCATTGGCAACTTGCGCTAGCAAAGCCAGAAAAGCCGCGTAATCGGCAATGGGCTTGGTACAGAGGCAATCAGCTCGCGCATCGTTGAGGAGCCTGGTTCTATCGGTATCCATTGCATGAGCTGTTAGCAGCACAATTGGCAAATGCGCCGTTGACGGCTGAGACTTTAGCAAGTAAGAAAGATCCACGCCGCTGACCTCTTCGCCCTGCCAAAATGTTCCGGGCAAATTGATGTCCATAATCACCACGTCAATTGCACCCGACTGGCAGTGTTTAAATACATCCGCCGCCCGATGGGTCAGCCGTACCCGATGCCCTCCTAACTTTTCCAACAGCCTAGCGGTACCGCGCCCTAACAAGTAGTCATCTTCAACCAGCAAAATGTTCACAGGCAACGATCTCAGAAACTCTGCGGCTAGTTTTCCCAATTCGGTCATATCAACCGCTATTGATGATATTCACGTATCAAGAAATTCAAATCTGGGCATGATAAAGCCAACCTTGTTGGATAAATACAGTAGATATGAGCGCAGCAACTGTAGAAATAAGCTTGCCAGAAATTGCACCAGAAGTTCAAATGACTAAAGATGCAAAGCCTCAGAAACGATTAAAGATTTTGGTGGTTGACGATCTGTTAGAAAACTTAAGGCTTTTATCGAGTTTACTGACTAAAGCAGGTTACGACGTTAGAAGCGCGCCTGATGGTAAGCTTGCGCTCGGCAGCGTCCCTCATTTTCAGCCTGATCTGATTTTGCTTGACATCATGATGCCAGACATAGATGGCTACGAAGTTTGTAAGCGGCTCAAAACCAATCCACAAACCCAAGATATTCCCATCATTTTTCTCAGTGCTCTAGATCTGACTTTTGATAAAGTCAAAGCCTTTGAAGTGGGAGCGTCAGACTATATTCAGAAGCCTTTTCATCCAGCCGAAGTGATTGCTCGAATTAAAAATCAAATGAGAATCCGCCAGCAGTTCTTACAAATTCAGGCGCAGCAGGCCATAATTCAATCACAGCAGCAACAGATCGAGGCAGCTGTTCAGGCCCGTCAAGCGGCTGAAGCTCAGTCTGCGCAGCTACTATCAAATCAACCCACAAATTAACCCATGAGCTAACTGCACGGGCATAGAGCTGAACACAACGTTGGCACACGAGCCTAAATCAACCGAAGGTGTTAGCTTTATTTTGTTCATTGCTGTCTCTGCTGCTATGCTCTTGCCTGCTCTCGAAACTGATGCTCATGCGCTTGTGGTTGGAGCAACCCAAGGCATTGGCTTAGAATTTGTCAAACAGCTTTTATCTCACAGTCAAATCACGCATCTATTTGCCACCTATCGCTCGCACAGTACAGCAACGGATCTGTTGGCAATAGCTGCGCAGCAGGGCGATCGCCTCCACTGCCTCCAGATGGATCTTACCGAAGAATCTCAAATTGAGCAGGCTATGAGAGAAATTCAGCCAATCTCACCCAAGCTGCACCTCGTAATCAACTGTGTTGGACTCTTGCACAGCGAGCAGCAGCAGCCTGAAAAAGCCTTACGCCAGCTCAACGCCGAACACTTAATCACCTATTTTCAAATCAACAGCATTGGCCCAGCGCTATTAGCCAAACACATCCTGCCCTTGCTCAGCCACCAGTCGCCCAGCTTATTTGCCACGATTTCTGCCAAAGTCGGCAGCATTGGCGATAACCGTCTAGGTGGCTGGTATGGTTACCGCGCTTCTAAAGCTGCCCTGAACATGTTTTTGAGGACAGCAGCGATTGAGTACAGCCGCCGTAGCCCTCGGACAACTTTGGTCATGCTGCACCCTGGGACAACCGACACCCAGCTTTCTAAGCCCTTTCAACGAGCCGTGCCACCTGAGAAGCTATTCTCACCTGAGCGCACCGTTCGTCAGCTCATCGAGGTGATGTCAGCGCTGACGATAGCAGACAGCGGTGAATTTTTCTCATGGGACGGCAGCCGTTTACCGTGGTAAGTCGCTTAAAAAATAGACTATCGTGACTGCCTTCAGGAATTAATCGTTAAAACAGATGAGCTGTCGTCTGACTCAATTGCTCTCAGTAAAAACTAATTTTTCCGCCTTTTGCGGTCTTAAGCTGAAAACATGTAATGTAAACGAGGAGAAGTGCGATCGCCTACCTCTTTTTAACCATTCCCCACCTATCCCCAGGAAAACCTGTGAGCTATCTAGAAGCTGTTGCCGATTTTTATGCAGAAGTGGCAACAACCCCCGATGTCGGGCTTTGCTGTGTTCAGAGCACCCCTTTGAAAATGCCAGGGCTGATCGTTCCGGTGCAAATGCAAGAGATGAACTACGGCTGTGGTACTACCGTTCATCCTGCCGAGCTAAGCGGCGAACCCACCGTTCTCTATGTCGGTGTTGGCGGGGGCTTAGAAGCGCTACAGTTTGCGTACTTTTCCCGCCGTCTAGAAGCTGTCATTGCCGTTGATCCCGTCGATTCTATGAGAGCTGCTGCCGAGCGAAATTTGGCTATGGCTGCTCAGCAAAACGAATGGTTCGATCCCAGCTTTGTCAGTATCCGCTCAGGGGATGCTTTTGCGCTCCCGATGCCCGACAGCTCAGTAGATGTTGTTGCTCAAAACTGCCTGTTTAACATTTTTGAACCCGAAGATTTAACAAAAGCCTTGGCCGAAGCGTATCGGGTGTTGAAACCCAATGGCCGTCTAGTCATGAGCGATCCCATCAGCACCCGTAAAATGCCACTGCATTTGCAAGCTGATGATCGATTGAGAGCGATGTGCTTATCCGGCGCACTGACTTATGAAGACTATACTCAAAAGATTATCGGAGCAGGCTTTGGCCAGGTAGAAATTCGCGCCCGCCGCCCATATCGGTTACTGAATGCCAAAAACTATAAACTCGATCAAAACCTGATGTTGGAAAGTTTAGATTCTGTTTCTTTTAAGGTGCCGATTGCCGATGACGGGGCCTGCATCTTTACCGGCAAAATGGCTGTGTACGCGGGCGCAGAAGACAGCTTTGACGACCATGCGGGTCATATCCTAATGTCCGGGGTGCCGCTAGCGGTGTGTGACAAAACGGCTAAAAAGCTAGACAAGTTTCCTGATATTACGGTCACTGGCTCTACTTGGTATTATGACGGCGGCGGCTGTTGTTAAGGGAACAGCCACAAATATTGCCCAAATTATTGCCCCAATATTGTACATATATCGCCCAGGTAACAACGTGGTAGCGAGGCGTGGTGACTACTGGAGTAGTGATGTTTTTTGGCTGACTGCACCTAGGGTGATTAAATTGGCTACTTGCAGATCGCTTAAGCCTTTAATCCCCTTAATGTCAATGCTTTCGTAGGGGCGATCGCGATTGATTAATGGCCGTAATCCGTATAGGTGATAGGGATCTTCCATGTTTCTCAGATCGCCCATCCGAATCATCTCATCGAGCCCGCCGCTGATCACCACTTGACTATCAGGGCTAAAGGCAACCGAGCGGATGCCGCCCGCAATGCCTCTGTAGTCCTCAGGCCGAAAGGTAAAACACCGATTTTCTAGGTTCTCAGCTCTCAAATCCCAGACATATACGAGCTGATCTTCTCCACCTGCTGCTAAATAATCGCCATTGGGACTAAATGCGAGTGTCTTAATGCCTAGTTCGCTGGGCTCTAGCTGCCGGTAAATTTCTTGTTTCTCAACATCCCAAAGTATTACGGTCGCATCGTCGCTGCCGCTAGCAATCATTCGTCCGTCTGGGCTGTAAGCTACTGAGCACACTCGGCGCTGATGCCGAAATAGCGTTTTCACGCTTTCTTCTTTTCTATCCCAGTGCTGCACACAGCAATTATCCCCACCACTAATGAGATAGCGATTGTTGTGAGGATCAAAGCTCAAAGCGCGAATCCAAT
>JBGTNW010000061.1:0-3452 GCA_041742865.1 Phormidesmis sp. | reverse complement strand
CCCCCTGCCGACTGTACCTTATCGCTGTTAGCCCCTCAACCAGCCCTACGCCTACCCAAGTTTGTCTACCCTGCCAACCAATCCGTGCTCTTAGTGAATCGACGCTTACAAACCGCTCACCCGCGTATATTTGCCTGTGGAACGCTTGTAAATGGCAGCAGCAGTCATTTTGTCGCTCGAGATGAGGTGCTAGTCGCCGTTCGCAATGCCCTTTTTCTACCCATCAGTCCAGTCAACTATGCCGCTATTCCTGTCGGGCATCATCGATTTGCGCGGGTGGGCCTTACCCAAGCGCAGGCGCAGCGGCGTTACGGAAAAGCCGCTCGAGTCTGGATAGCGAGTAGTGCTAACAGCGCCGACTTGAGCCGCACCAATCCGCTGCCGATCTACTGCAAGCTAGTTTGCGTCAAAAATAGACTTTTAGGCATTCATTTAGTCGGCAGCGGCGCGCAGATGCTAGTTCAGGCTTTGGCGCTAGCTATCAACCGACCCATTAGCTTCCTGAATCAGGCGCTGCCACCCTCCGATGCCGCAATCGACGACTTGATAGATTTGGTGCAAGTTGCTGGGGATAAATCGCGCCAAATCCAGTGGCAACCCCACCGCTGGCGGCGCGACTGGGCTGAAAATTGGTTCAACTGGCGGCGCAGCCAGTAGATAGTTGTCTTCACACCCATCCACCGGCAGACAACTCTAGCAATAACCGGATACGATTATTGCTGTCGAGCCCTGCGCAGTGCTCAGGCATGATTTAAAGCTAAAACTCTAGACCAGGAACGATTGTGAGCTATCAGCCGATTGAAAATTATGGCCTTATTGGCAACCTGCGCACAACGGCGCTGGTGGGGCTAAATGGTTCGATTGATTGGTTTTGTCACCCCCGTCACGATTCGCCGAGTATTTTTGGGGCAATTTTAGACCATGAAAAAGGCGGCCACTTTAAGATCGAATCGACGGTTAAAGGGGACCACCATAAGCAATTTTACTATCCCGAAACGAATATTTTGATCACGCGCTTTTTGTGCGATCACGGCGTCGGCGAAGTCATCGATTTTATGCCCTTAGCCCCTTCCAAAACGCACCAAACCAAAAGGCGCAATTGGATTGTGCGTCAGGTGCGCAGCGTCCGCAAAGAAATCACCTTCAAAGTAGAATGCTACCCCGCCTTTAACTATGGTCGCACCACGCACACAACCTTTGGTTCGCTAACAGGGGTGGTGTTTTCGGGCGATGAAGATCTCTCCGAGGCAAGTCCGTTTGCCGAGGCTGATGGCTGCGGTGACATCTGCGAAGGGCAGGGTCGTGTTTTTGAGCTGATCACCAGCGTTCCGCTCCAAATCAACCCGCGCGGCGCTTTTGCCGAATTCACCTTACAAGAAGGTGAAACCGTTACCTTTATTTTTAAGCCGCTAGACGCTCAGCCCAATGGCGATGGCTCGATCAATCGCCGCGCTCAGCCTCAAAACGCACCACCAGCGAACTTGCTGGCAACCTCACTGGGATACCAGCCAACAGCTAGAGCTCAGCAAAGCGACGACGCTCTATCGTCCGCACAGCTTGCAAATTTGAACCAAACCGCCAAAAATTTATTTGAAGAAACCAGCGCCTACTGGCGTCAGTGGCTGTCTCAGTGCGTCTATCGCGGTCGCTGGCGGCGGCAGGTAGAGCGCTCGGCGTTGGCGCTGAAGTTAATGACCTACGAGCCGACCGGTGCCATTATCGCCGCACCTACCACCAGCTTGCCGGAGCAGATTGGCGGTGAACGCAATTGGGACTACCGCTATACATGGATTCGCGATGCCGCCTTTACCGTCTATGCGCTGATTCGGATTGGCTTTACCGATGAAGCCAAGGGCTTCATGAGCTGGTTAGAAGCGCGCTGCCAAGAGCTCGGCGAAGGCGGCAGCTTGAAGGTGATGTATCGCATTGACGGCAAGCTCGATCTCGAAGAAGTGCATCTCGATCACTGGCAAGGCTACAAAGGCTCTGGTCCAGTGCGCATTGGCAATGGCGCGTTTGATCAGCGGCAGCTAGATATTTGCGGCGAATTAATGGATTCGGTGTATCTGTATGACAAGTACGGTGATTTAATTTCTCACGATTTTTGGACGCATTTGCGCTATCTCACCAACTGGGTATGCGATCACTGGCAGAGTAAAGACCAAGGCATCTGGGAGTCGCGCGGCGGGGCTAAAAACCATGTGTATTCGCGGCTGATGTGCTGGGTGGCGGTAGATCGGGCGCTGCGAATTGCCGAGCATCGGTCTTTTCCAGCAGAGCGATCGCGCTGGCAAACAGTCCGCGACCAGATCTATGAAGAAATTTTAGACAAAGGCTGGGATGAAGATCGTCAGGCGTTTGTACAGGCTTACGGCGTTCAAGATCTAGATGCAGGCTGCTTGATTATGCCGCTGGTATTTTTCATGGCTCCCAACGATCCCAAAATGCTCAAAACCATTGAAGCGGTCAGAAAATCACCCAGAGATGGCGGGCTCACGGCCAATAGCTTGGTCTATCGCTACAACCCCCTGAATAGCAGCAATGAATCTAGCGATGGCCTTACGGGTGAAGAGGGCACGTTCAATCTCTGCACGTTTTGGCTAGTAGAAGCCTTAACGCGCGCCGGATCTGCCAATAGCCGCTTGCTAGAAGACGCCCGCCGAATTTTTGAAGAAATGTTGACCTATGCAAACCATGTGGGCCTATATGCCGAAGAAACGGGAACAAGTGGCGAAGCGCTGGGCAACTTTCCCCAGGCATTTACGCATATTGCGCTAATCAGCGCCACCTGGAACTTGAGCGAAGCCCTAGGCGAAGAGCATGGAAGTTAAGACTTGAAAGGTTAAAACTTCAAAGGTAAGGTTTCAAACCCCTTTTAATCCGCCTTAATATTCCATAGATTCACTGATCAAACCGCGTGCAGTGTCGGTCGCAGCCTCGCGAGTAGAGTGCCATTCGCCATCATCGAGCACCGTAAAATCGGGCGTAAATACCCAGCAGCGATAGCCTAACGTAGTGCGGCCAATGGCAATTACCCAGTCTGGGTAAGTCAAAATATCGACGAGTTCGCAGTCTTGCATGAGGTTACAGGTGATGAGGCTTCGAGTAGTTAATCTTTAGGTGACCCTGACAATAGATAAATTAGACAAATAAATGGAATGAAGGCGGCACTCTATGAGGCTGAGGATAAGGAAGGTGAGGCACTTAACAGGCTCACTAACGGTACGATTAATATCTTCAATCGCTATCTGTATATCTTCTAGAGTATTTTCCCAGAGCATTTTTCTGGAGTACATTGTTAGAAGCGCCAATTTAGTTCGCATGTACTAAGATATAGTATATATCGAATTTTTATATCTGTCGCTTCACGCCACGCATTCTTTTACTGACCTCATTCTCGGAAATCCCTATGGCCGCTAACGCCTCCTCTGATAAGCAAAAAGCCCTGACTT
>JBGTNW010000060.1:0-3301 GCA_041742865.1 Phormidesmis sp. | reverse complement strand
ATCCCGATTAGCCGTCATCGGCAGCGCCTCGCCCATGCGCACGACATAGCAGCGCCGTCCGCCCTGCATAAAAAAGGCGCGCACGGCAGTGCCCAGATAAGTGCTGCCTGATCGGAGAGACTTTTCAGCTACCGGGCGCTGATTGGGCGTAAAGAGCTGATTAAAGACAGCCCAGCTATCAATCGGCACTGGCACGTCTAAAAGTGAGAATTGAGCTGATTCACTGCCAGAGCTACTGCCAGATCCACCGCCAGCGCTACTGCCAGCGCCCAGGCGGGCATAGGGGCCAGTTTGCCAGCCTTGCTGAAGCAGGTATTGAGCGATCGCGCTAGGCACTCCCGTTGGCTGCCCATTCACCTGCCGCCGACCGATAAAGCCAACAAAGCAAGCCACATCGGAGCGATTAGGATCGATCCTAATTGGTGGTGATTGAGTTGTAAATCTCAGTCCGGTGATGGGCCCTGTCATAGATTTAGCCTAGTTTCTCGAATTCAATCGTTTCAGCCGAGAGCGTGAGTTCTTCTAACGCCAAATCCCCTCCGCCTTTGGCGGCAAAGGTAGGCGCAGTATATTTCATCGGCACAACGCCGCGCAGCTTCCATGCCTGAATGCTTTTGCCCGCTTCATCGCGCAGGGTAATCACCACCTCACGCTGCGCTTCTGGCCCCTGCACACGGGCAGCTTGCACCCATGCCCATAGATCAGCCGAATCAACCACACCGCGCTTAAGCGTCACATCTGAGGCTTTGTAAATACCGGGCACTTTGCGGGTACGGTTCTCTTTTTCATTGCCGTTGCGATATTCCGCAATGGTGATTTCAGTGCCGAGGCCCGAGACATCTGAAAAGCCGCCTAAGGGTTCTTCTGGGCCAACGGGGCCATTGAGATTGACGAGAAAGTTAAAGGCAGGATAGGGGTGAGTTCTAGGCATGGTGTGGTTCCTTATGTCGGCAGGCTACGGTTTAGAAGAGATTTGAGAGAAATTGAACAGCGTGTCAAACAGCGGTGCGTCAAACAAGTGACTAGCTGCTGGCGTCGGCAGTTTTTTGGCCGATGCGGAAGATTACAAACTCAGCAGGTTTAACAACCGCAACCCCGATGAGGCAAATCAAGCGGCCATTGTCGAGATCGTTTTGAGTCATGGTCGAGCGATCGCATTTCACGAAAAAGGCTTCATTCGGCGAGTTGCCGAGCAGCGCACCAGAAATCCACTCGTTGTATAAAAAGGCCGAAATCGTATCGCGCACATTAGTCCATAGCTGCGGCCCATTCGACTCAAAGACCGCCCACTGGGTGCCGCGATCAATCGATTGTTCTAGATAGTTAAAGTAACGGCGAACGTTGACATATTTCCATTCAGGGTCAGAGCTGGTCGTGCGCGCTCCCCAAACCCGATAACCGCGCCCTGGGAAAAATCGCAGACAGTTCACGCCAAAGGGATTGAGCGATTCTTGTTCAGCAAAGTTGACCTCTCGCTCAAAGCGAAGGGCGCTGCGCACCACCTCATTTGCAGGAGATTTAGAGACGCCGCGCTCAACGTCATTACGGGCATAAATACCGGCGATAAAGCCACTCGGCGGCAGGTCAATTTCGGCTGCAATAGCGGCATTTCCGGGCCGAAAAAGCGGATTAGAAACCGTTACCCACGGATAGTAGAGCGCGGCGTATTTGGAATCAATACGGCTTTTAACGGCTCTAGCTTCAGTCACCGAGCGATTTTTGGGGGTATCTAAAATGGCGATCCGATACGACCGACGGCTTTCGGCATGGGCGATCAGGGCAGATTGAATGCCCTGGGCATCGCTTAGGCTAGAGTATCCGGGCGCAGCCACAATTGAAATATCTTCGACACTGGCGAGTTCTTTCAGCGCCGCTTCAAAGTCAATTTGACCCGGTGCTACGCCGTCATTGCCGCCCGTCAGCGCAGCGATTCGGGCTCCATTGGTGAGGGCAGTGGGATCGCCAAAAAGATCGGTGCGTAGGGCAAAAGCCGAGGCGTTGCGATTGACAACAGCGTAAGGATTTTGCAGGTAATCGCTGCGACGGCTAGGGGTTTCGCTCAGCACTTTGCTGACAGCCTGCGGATGATTGGCACTCAAGCCTAAGTTGTCGTAAATCTGTTGATTGCCAGCGGCATCGGTAATGATGACACTGAGTGAAACAAAGTTATTATCAGCGGCATTTGCCTGTGTGTCACTCAGCTGAGTAGTGCCGTCTTCTGCAAACCAGCCGGTGTCGGTTTTGACAAAATAGGCATCGCCTACTTTGAGTAGGGTGCCGGTGGGCGCGGTTTTAAGAGTGACACTACTGGCTAACGTGAGCGTTTGCCTAAAGCTGACGCTGCCTTCGTAGGCTTTGCCGGGGAAGCGGGCTTTGACATCGACATTACCGAGAGTAACAGCGGCGGCCCCTACGTTAGGGGCCGTGGGGGTGTAGACCCTGGAGATGTAGAGTCTGCCGCCCCCTTCATTAAAAAAGCTGCGGACAGCGTGGGCCAGATAGTTGACAGAAGGCGTGCTGCCGAAGGTGAGATCTTCAAGCCCCCCGTAGATGCGCTCGAAGTCGCCAAAGCTAGTAATCAGCTCGAGCAGGTTGCCGCTAGCGGGGTTGGCAATGGGGCCACGGCGGGTGAGGCCGACAAATCCGGCAGTGCTGGTGCTGACGCCTTCAATGGATTTGGCACGGAAGCTGGTTTCTTCGACGTAGACGCCGGGTGCTAGGTATTCGGGCATGGGTGATTCCTGAGAGGGTAGGAGGTTAAGTCAAGGTAAGGGTGAGAGCGCGATCGCTGCCTGCGACAACGGCTAACGTATGGCTGCTGGTCAGTAAAGCGGCTCTGTTTGCCCATAGCGTATCGGGGTTAGGCACATAATCCTGATTAGGATTGTTGCTGAAGTCGGTATTGGCAGGTAAAGGAGTAACTTGGCTAGCATCGAAAAACAGATTAATTTGGATATTGATGCTTTGAGTGGTGACAGGGGCATCGGCGGTATCTGTAGCGGTGGCCCAAGTGCTAACAGGAATGTCTGGCACCGTAATCAGAGCTTCGCCTCGCCAGTCGGCTTGGGCCAGAAGAGAAGCGCTTGAGCCGGATTGAACAAGGTCGGGGATAATTTCCATCAGTGTCCAGGGCAGCGGTTGGCGGCTGGCATTGACAATGCTGGTGCGCAAAACAGCCCAGCCAGGATTTTTGCTGGCTAAAGGAGACGGATACAGAGGAACCGTGAGGGTTTTGAAGAGAGCATCGTCAGCCGTAGGCTCAGCAGAGCGCGGCAGTGAAAGAGAGAATTTGCGAGGTAAG
>JBGTNW010000059.1:0-11801 GCA_041742865.1 Phormidesmis sp. | reverse complement strand
CCGCTAGGGCCTTGGTTTTTTCTGCAAAAATATCAGTGCCCTGAGCATTGAGCCAGATTTTTACATCCCAGGCATTGCTCTGTGCTCCGACGGTGGTGCTGGACACGGCCTGAGCGTCCACCAGCATTTCACCCGTCAGCCCACTGGGCTCAAATAATGCCTGGATCACGGCTCTGGCTTGATCAATTTGGGGCTGTAAGGATTCGGCCTTGGCCTGTTGATTGGTTTGCAAGAGCGTATTTTGCTCAACCAGCAGGCGCTGCACTTCTTCAATCCCTTTGGCTAAATCTGCTTTAGTATCAGGCTTTTGCTGACGTAAATAGAGCTGTCCGATGTCGGTGAGCAGGGCTTGAGTTGCGGTAGCATCGGCTGTTTGCGGTAGCCGCACAAGAATTTTATCCGGCTCAATAATCTCCACTTCGCTGGGTTCAATGCCCAGATCAGCGAGTCGATTTTCTAGGATTATTTTGGTGCTCTCTAAGCTTTGCAAATTGACTTCAGCGCCCTTTTCAAGGGCGCTAGCCTGCATCATTACGGCCGTGTAGTCTTCGACTTGAGGGGTGCAGGCTGCACCTGAAATAACAACTGCTGCTAGTAAAAACCGTGGCAGTATCTGAGTGATCAATTGGGTCATCTAAATATTCAGAATCTTTTAAAACTGACCTCTAAAACTGATTGTCTAAGGCGGCGACGCAGCGATCGCAAATAGTTGGATCCGCTGCCGATTCACCCACATGAGTCGAGTAGTTCCAGCAGCGATCGCACTTTTTCCCGTCTGCATCGACCACTGCGATCGCAATTTCTCCGACGGTGCTGCTATACTTCGCGCCTTCTAGATCAGCCGCACTACCGACTAGCTCCACTTGAGAGACTAATAATAGATACCGCAGCTCATCGACTTGATTAGACGTTGCGTTAAGACTATCGGCTGGATTAAGCCCAGACAGGCTTGAGCGCAAATCAGCATCGGCCACAAACAGTTTTAGCTTCGCTTGCAAAGAAGAGCCGATAGCCTTGTCTGCGCGCGCCTGTTCTAGCACTGTATTGGATTCGTCGCGCAAGGTTCGTAGCTGCTCCCACTTTGCCGTCAGCTCAGGCCGCTGCCACTGATCTTCCAACTTCACCCAACCCGATTCAAATACAGATTCAACCGGGGTTTCGTAGGGTAGAAACTGCCAGATATCTTCTGCCATATGAACCAATACGGGTGCGATTGCTTTCGCCAAATTCTCAATCGCCACTGCTAGCACCGTCTGACAGGCTCGTCGCCGAGGCGAATTAGCCGCGCTAATGTACAGCCGATCTTTCGCAATGTCTAAATAAAAATTTGAGAGATCGACGACGCAAAAGTTCTGCACCGTCTGGAAAAACTGAAAGAACTGATACGACTCAAATGCATCTTTCACGTCTGCGAACACTTCCGTCATTCGGTGCAGCATATATTGATCTAGCTCAGGTAGCTGCGCGTAAGGCACGGCATCAGTGGCTGGATCAAAATCGTGTAGATTACCCAACAAAAATCGCGCCGTATTGCGAATCTTCCGGTACACATCCGACATTTGTTTGACATTGCGCATTCCTAGCCGCATGTCACCCGAATAATCAACTGAAGACACCCATAGCCGCAGCACATCCGCGCCATAGGGCGGCTCTTGCTTTTGGTTGTTGCCGCCTTCAATAATCACCTTTGGATCGACGCCATTACCCAAAGATTTGCTCATCTTGCGGCCATTTTCATCTAGTACATAGCCGTGTGTTAGCACCTGCCGATAGGGCGCATGGCCATTGGCTGCCACGCTAGTTAACAGGCTCGATTGGAACCAACCCCGATGTTGATCAGATCCTTCTAAATAAATCTCTGCTGGGTAGCGCAATTCTTCCCGCTGCTGCACCACAGCCGCCCAAGAAGACCCCGAATCAAACCAGACATCCATCGTATCGGTGCCTTTCATATAGGTTTTGCGATCGCTGCGATAGGGCTCAGGCAACAGCTCTTCTACGCTCATTTCCCACCAAGCATCTGAGCCCTTTTCAGCAACAATCGCCTGCACATGTGCAATCGTCTCTTGCGTCATCAGCGGCTCACCCGTTGCCTCGTCATAAAATACCGGAATCGGCACCCCCCAACTGCGCTGCCGTGAAATGCACCAATCAGAGCGCTCAGAAACCATCGAGGTAATCCGGTTTTTGCCTTGGGCCGGAATCCACTTCACTTGATCAATTGCCGCTAGCGCTTCACCGACAAAGCCTTTCACCGAAGCAAACCACTGCTCTGTTGCCCGATAAATCACCGGCTTTTTCGTCCGCCAGTCATAGGGATATTTATGCGAGTAAGGCTCGTGCTTTAACAACACGTTCTCTTCGCTGAGCGATTCAATAATCACATCGTTCGCCGTTTTCAGCACATTCAGCCCTTCAAAAGCACCCGCTTCAGCCGTAAAATCACCCCGACCATCCACCGGACACAAAATCGGCAAATTCTCTCTTTGTCCCACCAAAAAGTCTTCCTGACCGTGACCTGGTGCAGTATGAACAAGACCTGTCCCCGATTCTGTTGTGACATAATCGCCACCGACAACAATCGGGCTAATTCGATCAAAGGCACTATCTCTTTGCGCTAAGGGATGGCGGTAAGTAGATCCGATAAGCGCTGCGCCTTTAAGCTCAGAAACAACTTTTAGACCATTGCCAAAAGTCACAGACAACTTCTCGGCAAGATCTTTAGCTACAATTAAATATTTAAACGGCTCACCGGAAGCGCTTTCAACAACAGCGTAGTCCAGTGCAGCATTCACAGCTACCGCGACGTTCGCCGGAATCGTCCAGGGCGTAGTGGTCCAAATTGCCACACCCAAGCTGTGAAGATAAGGAGATAAGATAGCTTGGGCAGTTTCAGCTGCACCCACCATCGGAAAAGCCACATAAATGCTCGGCGAAATATGTTCTTCAGGATATTCTAGCTCTGCTTCTGCTAGGGCCGTTTGAGATGACGGGCTCCAGTGCACCGAACGTAGCCCCCGATAAATGTGGCCATTTTCCACCATTTTGCCAAACACACCAAGTTGAGCAGCTTCATATTCTGGCTGCAAGGTTAAATAAGGATGCGCCCAGTCGCCCCAAACACCGTAGCGCTGAAAGCCTAAACTCTGCGCTTTTACGGTTTCGAGGGCGAAGGCTTTAGCTCTTTGGCGCAGAGATAACGGTGTCAGCTCTCGGCGCACGGAGGATTTGAGCTTTTGCAGCACTTTCAGCTCAATGGGTAGGCCGTGGCAGTCCCAACCGGGTACGTAGCGTACTTTTCGGCCTTGCAGGCTTTGATATTTATTAATAATGTCTTTGAGAATTTTGTTGAGGGCATGGCCCATGTGCAGATCGCCATTGGCATAGGGGGGGCCGTCGTGCAGGATGAACGGCTCGCCTGGATTGTGATCGGCGATTTTTTGATAGAGGTTTTTTTCTCGCCAGAAAGCTTGTAGTTCGGGTTCGCGCTGAACAGCGTTGGCCCGCATACTAAAGTCCGTTTGGGGTAGCAATACAGTGTCTTTGTAGCTTTTGCTGCTATTTGCTTCGGCCTTGGGGGAACGGATGGAATCACTCACGGAGGTCACGGGATAAAGGTTCGTTGGTTAGGGTATTCTGCCTTGAAGTCTGGATTGCTTCAAGGTTGATTTAGGGTTGATTTAAGTTAGTCGTCCCAGTTGCTGTCTTCTAAGAAGGGATCAGGCGGGGGCGAAGATACGGGCGGGGGCGTGGATGCAGTGGAAGAAGCTGAAGCTGTCCGAGAAGCTGGACGGCGAGGGATTTCGATAACGGGTTTGGAGGGTTTGGGGCGGGTGATGCCCGTGATGACATCTTTGAACCAGCCGATTAGAATCAGCGGCGTTGCTAGCAGGTTTGGTTTTGGCTGGATGTTTGCTGGAATTGCGACTTGAGGAGAAGCTTCTGTAGAAATGGTTGCCTTTAAGGGCTCTACTTTGGGCGGTTCGATTTCGGGCGGTTCAATCTCGGGCGGCTCTACTTTAGGCGGCTCAATCTCAAGCGGCTCAATCTCAGGCGGCTCGATCTCAAGCGGCTCAATCTCAGGCGGCTCGATCTCAGGGGATTTGATTGCGAGAGGATTAGATTTGGGTGGATGGGATTGGGCGATCGCTGCCGGAATGTCAACAGAAAGAACTTGAGCATCAGCAAAGGTGGGTGCGATGTCTTCAACTGTGGTGTCAAGCTCGACGGAGACTTCTTTGAGAACGGGTTCGGTAGGCATGGTTTCTAAAATGCCGTCTTCAACGAATTCGTAGTCATAGATAGGACGGCGGCGGGGATCAGGGCGATCGCTCAAATTCCTTTTTTCTAACCGCAGTGGAATGGGATCAGCCGGAGCAATCCGCAGGTGGTTGAGCTGATTTTTTGTCCAATCGGTCACGACTTCAGGCGTGATCACGACCGGCGTTTGCTGATAAACGGGCGTCTTTTCACGACGCACCGTCAAGATTTGCCAGCCTAGGCCGACTATCAGGATCAAGACAGCAACTTGACCAAGCAGCACGATACCCGTAATTTGCTCAGCCCAAAACCACAGCACCAGTGCATAGACGGTGCCTAGGCCACCCCACACCGCATCTGAACGGCGATGAGACTCCGGGTAAAAGAAGCCAGCTAGGTAGAACGTAAGGCTACCTAAGCCCAATAGAATCGATAAGACATTTGCGAGCATTCGCCGGTCATGTGCGCTCACTGTAGCGCTCGTGGGTTTGCTTTCCTATTGTGGAGGATAACTGCCCGATTGTGACCAAAGCCTCCCCTACTCGCGGAGCCGGTAAGCCTACATTGCGCCAGATTCTTTGCTGAACAGCACCAGTACTGTTTTGATAATGAGCTGCATATCATATAGCAGGCTCCATTTGCGCTGATATTGCAAGTCGAGCTGAATCACTTCTTCAAACGTGGTGATGCTCGAACGACCGTTCACCTGCCATTCACCGGTCATGCCCGGCTTTACATTCAGCCGCTGCCACTGAGGCACCTCATATTGCTCAATTTCATCCGGCGTGGGCGGCCGGGTGCCAACTAAGCTCATATCGCCTTTGAGCACGTTCCAAAACTGCGGAAATTCATCTAGGCTGGTGCGCCGTAAAAAGCGCCCAATGCGAGTCACGCGCGGATCGGTGTCATTTTTAAATAGAGGCCCTTGAACTTTATTGGCGACTTCTTTTTTGCGATGTTCGGCGTCTATTACCATTGAGCGAAATTTCCAAATGGTGAAGCGCTTGCCCAGCCAAGAGCACCGAGTTTGGGCAAAAAATACGGGGCCGCCATCTTCGCGCTTGATAGCGATCGCCACGATCACCCACAAAACTACCGTCAGCATTAGCCCAACAATAGCACCGACAATGTCCATCGCCCGCTTGGCCTTAGAGCGCACCGATGGATGGGTTTCGGGCAACTGCTCTAAAACGGTTTTGAGCTCACTGGGGGTTGACTCTATGGTTTGCAGCGAATGGGGATCGCCACTGGGCTCAATGTGAAAAATTTTGTCTAGCTCAGTGAGCGAAAGCGCCATCATCACCGGCGCAGGCACGTTAATTAGCCGCAACTTTGCGCCTTTTGACTGACAGAGCTTGTGGCTAATTACCAAAGCTCCAATACCGCTGCTGTCAATGAAGACAGTATCTATAAAATCTAAAACAATTTCTCGCAGATTTGGAGATTGCTCAAAGGCTGCTTGGCAGCTTTGCTTAAAGGAAACGGCTTCTAGAACAGTAAATGATTGGGTCAAATGGATAGTGCCCATTGACTTTAGAACGGTTGCTTTGAATCTAACTTGGTGGCAATCGCCGTTTTGAAAACCGCCTTGCTCCTCATTGTGAGTATCGTAGGCGGTAAAGCTAACTTCGTGAGGATAACTAGACATAACACAAAACTGGCATGGCACAGAGTTTCTATAAAACGTAGCGCTCACCTCTGCCTAGCTTGCCCCAGAACGCTCTTTTATAACCGGAGAGCAGTTTGTGAAAAGCACTAAAGTTGGTGGCTGCGCTTAATATAACGATAAAGAGAACGACATAGAACACAGACGCACCAAACTTTAGGTTGTCCGGAAATGTCTGCTAAGATGTATCTTTTGGAATAAGCGCGACCCTTCGCGCTCAAATGTTAACGCTAAACTGGCGATAAATCCTGCCTTTAAACTCAATGGTTTATCGTAAAACAATTTAGGGGGGGTATTCATAATGTCTCTGGTGTATCACTTAAATTAATCGGAGAAAACAAAGAAAAATTGATCAGAGAAAAAGTGAGAGGCGTGGACTGTTGTTTTAATAAAGTAGTTGCGAAATAACGAAAATAATCGCTGAAACCTCATGATGTGTAAGCTTTCAAGCAATTCGGCTAAATATCGCATGGAAGCTTTTTAACATAGGGGTTATGGCTATTTTTAAGCCTTATTTCGTGACAAGTCTAATTTTCCGGAGGTTCGTCTCCTTTTCTAGAGAAAATAAGTTGGAGGTTGACGGTAATTTGAAGTGCGGATCGTCTACCTCCAGGAAGGAAAATCCACAGTAAGCAGTAGGCGAGACCAAAGTAGATGGCTTCTATACTCAGCTTTAGCAAACTATTGTGAGTGATGCCTAATAGGAATGGAGATGAGCGGATGAGAAATAAGCCAGCGGCACTGAGGATAGAGGCGATGGCAGGTCGCCAAATCGCGCCAAAAAAATCTGTGGTGGTTAGAGGTGATCGCTTCAAACAAAACGCAATTGAAGGATACATTAATGAGCAAGTAGTGACTGTATATGCCACGGCAATTCCATAAGCGCCCCACTGTGCCCCCAGGCAAAGGGCAGCAATCATCAATGGCGTATTGAGAATTCCCCAGGTGAGCTGTCGCCGCATTTGACCCGATGAAAGGTAAAGCCACTTGGTGACGCGCTGAGCGCTGCCAAAAAACATCGCAATCGTCAATAGCTGAAAAATGGGCACCGCTGCCAACCACTGGCTACCGAGCAACAGCAGCAGCACGTCTTTCGCGTCTACAAACAAAAAAGCTGTGGCTGGTAGCCACAGTGAGAACACTGCCATCATCCCCCACTGGCAATATCGACGATAGGTCGCCGGATCGCTGTAAGCGCGGCTAAAGCTAGAAACAGCAACATCAAAAAGAGAAAAGTAAACTTGATTAAACGGAAATGTTGCCCATCGGTAGGCAACGTCATAAAATCCCAGGGTAGTAGCACCGCTGATGTATCCCACTAAAATCCGATCTAGCTGCATGCCAACACGAGTGATGAAGCGAAATCCAGTAAGGTGAGCTCCATAAGACAACATGCTTTGTAGTCCATTGTTTTGAAGATTGGTTTTTTGTGAATCGTTTTTTTGTGAACTAGGCTGGATGTTGTTGGTGGACTCTTTTTTCCAGTTAGGTTGCCAGCCGCAGGTTAGCCAGTAAGCGGAGCCTTGCACTATTTGCATAATTACAATTTGCAGCACTAAGGCCCAGTATCCCCACCCTAGCCAAGCTGCTGCGATTGCAGCGGTAGTGGAAATAGCGATCGCGCCCAACTCAATCGCCGTCAGCAGCTCAAACCGCATTTGTCGTTTCATCAGAGCCTGATGCTGAAACGATAAACACAAGCTAAAAAAGCCAATAGCCATTACCGGCGCAATCAGCGTCAGCGATGGCTGTCCATAAAACTTAGCCAACATTGGCCCCATCGCTGCCATCAAGCCGGCAACGCCAATATTGACTTTAAGTGAAAACCAAAATACAGCATTTGCCTGTTCATAAGTGAGCCCGGGCTGCTGTACCGTCGCGGTTTCTAGGCCGAAATTACTCAAGCTATCGGCAAACGCAGCCAGAGGAGACACCATAGCTAGCAAACCAAAGTCAGCAGGTGTAACCAATCGAGCGAGAACCGCAGTTGCGCCAATCCCAACTGCTAGCTTAAAAGGCTGCGCTGCAAACGTAATCAGTCCTGATTGCAGCGATCGCTGCTTCAAATTTGACTGAAAATCCGTTTGAACATGTTCCTCAAAGTTAGCCATGAGCAGCCTCTGCTAACGGTTTATGCTGCTTGGTTTTCTCCCAGAAAAAGCCGACTGTTGACGCCATTTGAGAGAGTAAAAGCAGCCCAGATAGCGATAGCTGAAAAGTGCCGACACCCTGCTCGAGTGGGTAGGCCAAGAGATTGAGATAGAACGAAATGGGTTCGACCTTGATTTTATCTTGGGTGCGCTGAGCCCTCGCTAAGTGAAAGCGAAAAGCGCCTTGCCCATAGCTAAAGTGCTGCCGCCAAAAGGTTCGAAGTAAGAGCGCATGTGCGTGGTCAATTTTGGCCTCGGGGGCGTATATCATTGGGTATTGGTGCTGCTGCCAGCGATCACACATGTCGCGATCTTCAGACGCAAAGGGAAAAGACACATCAAACCCACCAATATCAAGATATTGTGATCGCGCCATCGCAATATTGTTAGAGGCAAAGAAAAAACCCTGAGAGCGATTGCCATAGTATTCGTACACGTAGTCAATCAGTGACTGCGAAGCCGATGAATAAGGGTTATGCGTCAGGACGTTCAGCGTGTGTCCGCCGATCAGGGCATCGGGCGATCGCGCTAACCTCAGCGCTAGCTTTGAAAGCCAGTCAGCATGAGGCATACAGTCATCATCTGTAAAGGCAATGTACTCGCCTCTCGCCTTGGCAACACCTTGGTTACGAGCCTTACCGGGACCAGCGTTGGCTTGCTTCAGTAAGCGCACATCCAAATCACCAGAGAATGCTGCCACTATCGGTGATAGATCAACGTTGCTACCGTCATCGACGATCACTACTTCAAACTGACTACGAGGATAGTCCAATGCCTGCAAAGCTTTGAGACAGTTTTCTAACTGTTGAGGTCGGTTGTAAGTGGGAATAACAACTGAAAAGAAAAAAGACATTGTAGCTACAAATAAAAGGAAAAGAACTAACGTAAAAATCGAAAAGGTATAAATAAAAATTGCAAGACTAAGTAATTAGCTCAAGGTAGTTAGATTAGGGAGTTAAATATTGAGGAACTTTATCTGCTGCTACAGCAGCCTTCTGAAGATGACGATAGAGGCTTAGAAAGCTTTCAACGCACCGAGCTTCACTGAATTCAGCGATCGCTCGCTGATGACCGGCAGCACCCATTTGCTCGGCGACAGAGCGATGCTGCAAAATTGTCACTAGCGCCGCTGTCAAAGCTTTCACATCGCCGGGTGGCACCAGTGTTCCGGCTGAATCTTGGCCAGAATGTTGGCCGACAATCTCAGGCTGCGCACCGACCGCACTAGCAACGACAGCAGTGCCCCGCATCATTGCCTCGGTAGTAACATTACCAAAAGGCTCTGCCCACAGAGACGGCACAACCTGCACCCATAGAGATTCAAACTGCTTTTCTAGCTCAGTGCGTGAAATGTGTCCTAGCCAAGTGATGCGATCCGAAATTTTCAAGCGCTGTGACAACTCTTCTAAAGAGACTTGAGTTGGGCCTGCTCCGGCCAAAACTAGCTGCGCTGACGGCACCTGCTTCAGCACCTCGGCAAACGCTGACAGCAACGTTTCCAAACCCTTCTCAGGCGAAAGTCTTCCGGCGTAGCCAATTGTTGGTGGCGATACTAGCGGTCCTCTTTGAGGTCGTTCTGGCACACCGTTATAGATCACACTCACCGCGCTTAAGCCTGCTTGCTCTAGCTCTCGCTTCATGCCATGACTTAAGGCCACTATCCGATCAAAGGCTGTTTGCCAGCGCTGCCAGAGCGATCGCTGCCCCATCATCCAAACCCAGCTCTGGGGCGTCAGACAGCCCTGCTGCAAGCATGCCCTTCCTGGCTCGAACCGGCAAGCCTGCCCATCCGGTAGAAGGTTCGTACCCGCCGGACAAATCGCCTTATAAACAGCGGTTTGATAGAGGCACGGATACGCTTTTAGCAAGGGTAAAATCAGCGGCGAAAGCTGCCACAAAAACATCCTCACATGGACGACATCAGGCTGAAATTCTCTGAGCGCTTGCCGCAATGTCTGATAGGCCGAGATATTAAGTACTTGCGACATCACCTGCCAAGGGCGATGGGTGCCGTAGCAGTAATAGTCAGCTAAGTTAGGGCTGCCGGCAACCATCGGTGCACTGCTAGCGAAGAGGCGAGCATCGTGGCCGCGATCACGCAACTGACGTCGCAAGGCCAACATTTGAATCTCCGCCCCGCCTGTGGCTCCACCATAATCATTAACTAAGAGAATTTTCATACTGCTAGCAAAAGAGCGTATTCGTCACTCATAAGCAAACTAATTTGTGGATGATCTATCGTGAATTGTCCCAAAGCTAGTGCGAAACTGCCGCTGTTTGCGGTGAAGGCGATGCCATCGAAACCGCAGCAGGCTTTGGCAGCGGAGTCTGTAAATGTCGCTGCGCATACCGACAAGTCAACCACTGATTAAGTGCTGTCTCAATTGGTGCTAACAGGCCAAACATCATCAGTTTATTCGGCAAAGAGCGGCGGTTGACTAAGCCCAGTTTATCTAATAATGGCTGCAAAATCGCGTCTCGCCGCCGCCACCCTAGCGCCTTGTATTTATGCTTGAAGTAGCCATCTTCAGCTAAATCCCATTTCTCCTTTAAGCGCGCTAAGCTGCTTAGCTCCCAGGCGTTGCTCCAGCGCAGCATATAGAAATGCAAATCGCGCCAAGCCAGTGGTGGTCCCGGTACATAGGTAACCACACTGTCGGGCTCAAGATAAACCGTTCGTCCCAGCGCCATCACATTCATACAAAAGTCTAAATGCTCTTTAGTATTGAGAATCGATTCATCAAAAGGGCCAAGCTGATCGAATACATCTGTGCGCACTAACATGCAGTGAAACTCACAGAGTTCGGTTTCGCCTTGAAACAGCGTCGGTAAAACATCAGCTACTGCTCGCCCTTGCAGGTACATTTTTTCTCTCAAATGCCGACGATTCTTAACATCCACTACAATATGAGACTCTCCACCAGCAAAATGAACAATTTTATGTACTGGCTCTTCGTGGCACATTAAAGGGCCTACCACCGTGGCGTCTTGCGCTTCGGCGCACGCTATCATTTTACGCAGCCAGCCCGGTTTGGCAATAATGTCGTTATCAACAAAGGCCACATAAGGGGTTGTGACCTCAGCAAGGCCCAAATTTCTAGCTCGATTAGGCCAGAGATAGTGCTCTGTGCGAATCAACTTGAAGCCTTTGACTTTGGCCTGCTGGTTGAGGTACTCGCACTCAGGCGCGGGTGAATTGCCATCGATATAGACGAGCTCAAACGGAATACTTGTGTGCTCGTAAAGGCTTTCGAGCGATCTCTGCGTATAGCTAAACCGCTCTCGCGGTACAACAACAATAGTGACTGATGGCAAGCTTTCTGCTGCTGTCATGAAAAAACTCCTACTGAATCGAATAAAAAATTAGAAATTTAAGGAGCGAAACACAGCTGTTTTCAAGCCTTTTGCTCAGCCAGCGTAAACGCTCACAGGCTCTTTATGCTGTTTTTTAGCTACGGTCCACTCTTCTTTTGTGAAATCTTCGTGGTAAGAGCGCTCCACGTTGACGTTCCAGAGATCGTGTGCCTCACCCAAAATGTTTTTAGCTGCTAGCAGCCCAGTCAGCATTGAGTGATCTTGGTTGTTATAGCGGTGCATCCCGTTGCGGCCAACGGTTTGAAGATTTTCAAAAGAGTTTAGATAGCGCTGAATTACATCCAAATGCTGACGATACTCGCCATCATACACAGGGTAGGCTTTTTTCTGGCGAATGACCGTGCCATCTT
>JBGTNW010000058.1:0-1719 GCA_041742865.1 Phormidesmis sp. | reverse complement strand
GCATCCCAAAAATCTCCAGGCTGAGCGTTCGCGATGCTATTTCCTCCTGCTAAATAAACAAAAGCAAAGAGTGCATTCAGTATGCTGTACAGCAGCACAACGAACACAAGGAAACCTGCCCAGGGAATGGTTAACAACAAGTGATAGGGATCGCGCCAATAAGAGTGCCAGACCCCAGCATTGGGCAAATGTAAGATCCCTCTGGGAACTAATCCATGCTGCTGCTTGGATAGTTGTCGTTTCCGTCGAAGCCGCATGGTCATTTATGTTTTGAGATTAGGTATGGAAATTTAACAAGCGTTAAAGCTTGACAAGCCAGAATTTAGAATTCAGCTTTGCATTCCCAGTCAGTTATAGAAGTTAATATTTAATGCTTTACACTCTAAAGCGATCAACTGCTTCGGTATAGCGAATCGGTAAGACGTATTCTAGGTTCTCACTGGGGCGAGCAATGATATGGGTGGACAACACTTCACCACCGTTGACTCGCTTAACAGATGCAATGCCAGCAGTTAAAGAAGCCTGGACGGCAGAGACATTGCCCCGGATAATCACTGTGACACGACCACTACCAATTTTTTCATAGCCAACCAAGGTGACATGAGCCGCTTTAACCATAGCATCAGCAGCTTCGACTACAGCAGGAAAACCTTGAGTTTCCAGCATTCCAACAGCAATTGACATAAATATTTTCCTAATTTGTTTTTCTTTTTGTTAATAGATAAGCAGGTGATAGCTGTTGTTGATCTTAGATTTTGCACCCGTCCCGGTAAGCCGGATAAGTTAATAAGTTGAGTATAATCTCAAAACCATACAGTACGGCAATATCAGCACTGTTGCTAGAAAACCGCCGCAGAGATTTACTCGTTTTTTAAGATTTTATGGTTTAGCTTCAATGGTGGGTGTTGGGGGTTTGTGGTTTGAGCGGGTAGGTAGCGTTGGGGCTTAGGTCGGGGTGATCGCCACCACTTCCCCCGCCAAGGTCACAAAGTACAGCTCGATGGCTAGGTTTGGGTAGCGACCGGAGATCGCCCTAGCGGCCCGAGTCAGGTAGTCGGCATGTACCCGCTGCTCCCGCACGGGATCGAGGCTGAGGTCGGCGTCCACTTGGCTGGCGTAGGCTCCGCAGTCCTGGTGGTCAAGAATAATCACCCGCTCGATCTGGTGCAGCTGCTGAGAGAGGTCGAGCTGATCCCAAAAGGTCTCGGCCTCGGCGGTGTGGGGAAACCCCGCTAGCGCCAGGGATGCGCCTGCTAGGGCCGTCCAGTCGTACTGGTTGGCTAGCTGGTGTTGAGCCAGAAAGCTGTGCTCAGCCTCCATCACCCGAAAGTCGATGCAGCTGAGCACCAGAGCCTGGGCGTGATGGGGTTCGGCCTGGGCCGATTGGGGTTTGCCGAATAGGGACAGTGCTATGGCCGCCGCTAGCCCCGCCCGCAAAAACCAGCGGCGGCTGTGGCCACAGGCACAACGAGGGACTAGATCAGCGGATGTTATCGGCATTGGTGCTCCAGGTTTTCGTTCAAGTGTTCAGTAATCATGGCCTTCAGAGCCGATAGCTGTATATAAAGGCATTGCCGATTGGCCTCCCGTGCCGCGCTAAAAGGAGCCTGATTAAGTCGCTCGATCTGCGCTCGAATGACGATCAAGCGCTGTCTAGCGCAGGGCAAAAAGATATCCAGGTCAGTCTCGTTGGCGAGAGTATTGAGTCCTTGAGTTATA
>JBGTNW010000057.1:0-9085 GCA_041742865.1 Phormidesmis sp. | reverse complement strand
CTGCCGCGCCAATTCATGAAACACTGGCCCCAGAAACTTACGAATCTCTCCAAACATCGCTTTTCGTCGATACTTTGGTACGAATACAACATGATACGTACAGTCCCACTTTGAGTGAGACAGGCTTTGGTACAATTCCGTTATTACTTTCTCTCCTGCGGATTGGCTTCATCTAGCCACCGTGGGAGTTACTTTACTGCCGGAACGCTCAAAGCTTTTCTAGTCACACTGGTCAAACCAGTGGCTTACCTCAGAGATTTAGTTAAAGAAGCAGGTTCCGCTAGAATTGCAAGAGTCATATTTCAGAATCCATCTGTGCTGTATCAATTCTACCAAATATCAATACTTGACTCGCTAAGAACTGATTGATCAACAAAAATTCATCCTCTAAAGATTGAGCGTGATCGCTCGCCCCACAGGTTGGGTTGAAGCATGAAACCTAGCATCCATAAGCTTTAATGGCACCTGGATAGCGAGTTTTCAATCTCTAGATGATCGGTAGTGAAAACAGATTTTTAAGGTTGCAGAATTCCCTTGCTGGCCTGGGTCGGGCTGCTGAGCGTCATTGGCCTGCTGTCCCAGGAGGTGCAGACGGTGGATTTGGCGCTGTTTGCCGTCAACCTGAATTTTCTCTCTAAATCGATGGGCGACATCGGCAAGGTTTACAATAAGGGGCGCGAAGCCTACCCCGCTCTGCTGCGGGTTTTGCAGCCCGATCACGCCGCCGCCCTCGGCATGGAAGACGAGAATTCATAGCCGTTGCCAATAAACGTCAGGCTCTCACCCGATGATTTGAGGAATCTTGAACCCCGGAGCTAGGTATTAAAGCGACGTTATATCTTCACTCTAGAGCGCACTTATTTGATCGTAAATACGTAACGCTCCAGTTCAGCCGCGCCCATAAGGCCGTACCGAAGCGAGACAGTGACGGAGCGTCGGCTGCAACGCCGAGTTAGGCTGGGGAGCGAGGGCGCGGTGTGGCAATTGCATAATGGACTATTCGCAGATGAGTTCCTTGATGTAGCGAAGCGCGGATGTGGGCGTTTTGGTAATGAGAAGCATCATGTTGATGGGATGATTTTCTGGGTGATGTTGCCCCAGTCTTTGCAAGCGCTCAATGATGGTGCTTTTGTCATTCGTGAGAAAAATATCGGCATTTGCTTCGAGAGCTGACTCCATGTGTTCTACATCAAGCTCTCGCTTCCGAGGTTTCGTTTTATACAGCCTCTGTCCATCGTGTAACTCCACGGCTGCCTTTCTAACCATTAGATCCTGCTGGTAGCCATCAGCATTTAGGAATGCAGTTAAGGATCCACCCATGCGGCCGCCATACAAAATTGAACCATCGTATCGGTGCAAGCCATCCGTGCGCGATAGAGGAATGGGGATCTTCTTTGATACGGGAAGAACGTACCGTGCGAAATCGGCTTGATACCTGTCGCCAAGTTCATGCACTACGAGAGAATTGAATAAAAACTCTGCGGACGGTGATGTCGCAACCAGTTGATAGATAGCGTCAAAACTTTGACTGTGTTCGCGTAGCGCCGCGCTAAGTCTATCGGGGGCGACCTTAAGCGTAAACCAATGTTGCCAGACACACGTATCGACCAGTATTCGCAGCATGAAAAGCCTAACTCGTTTTTAGAGGGAAAGTTTCTGCCTAATCTACCCCATAGGGATATTAGGCAGAAAACGTCGGTATAAACACCCCTAAGATTGCGGCTATTATAGCTCCCAAGGGTAAGAGTGGTACTTACCTACTGGCTGGTCCTCCCCCTCCACTCCTGCCATCCAGGTTGCTGTTAGGGTTTGGTTAGATTCTGCCATCCTGTTTTTTTGGGCTTTATCCCAGGCCATCGTTAGGGGAAAAGACAATGCAAGCCAACATGATTCGCAAAGTTGCCGAGACCGACCCGGTGCCCCTACAGATCAATGCCTCGGTATTTCAGCTCTACTGGCGACTGCTGGGCTACGTGGCGCAGCACCGGGGGCGCTGGGGCTGGGCTTTTTCAGCATTGGCGGGGTAATCGCTCTTGCAGGTGCTGGTTCCCCAAATCACCCGCTACGTCATCGATAGCCTGATTCCGGCTCGGCGGTTTGACCTGCTGATCTGGGTGAGGCCAGCATTGTGAACTCGCCCTTCTCCTCGGCCTGTTCAACTTGCTCAGAAGCTACAGTCTGGCCCTGGTGGGGCAGCGCAACGACTTCTACCAGCACCTGTCAAAGCTGTTCCGGGGCTACTTTGAGAACCAGCGCGCACTGGGGGCTTTGATTGTTTTGAAATTGACTGGTTCCTTAACCAACAACCGATAGGGCTTCCACAACGATTGAAGGCGTATAGGTAGAGCCGCTCCAGCCGATGTCACTGCCTAGCGCGATCAGATTGTTCAGCGCTGTGTAGGCGTTGCCTGAAACCATCGTGTCTTTGACGCGGCCAATAATCTCACCGTCTCTAATCTGATAGCCCAGGTCTAAATTAACGGCCAAATCACCGGTAATATCACCGCCTTCCCCCATCACCTGATCGATGATGATGGCGTCTTTTTGCTGCGCAATTAGGGTTTGTAAATCAGTGCTACCGGGTGTTACCAGCAAATTGATTAATCCAGGGGTGGGATAGTCGCCTAGTTCGGGGCGAATGCCGT
Organism: Phormidesmis sp.; assembly: GCA_041742865.1. Classification (GTDB taxonomy): domain Bacteria; phylum Cyanobacteriota; class Cyanobacteriia; order Phormidesmidales; family Phormidesmidaceae; genus Phormidesmis. The sequence continues at coordinate 6,440 of JBGTNW010000057.1, read as the reverse complement.
TGCCCGTGGTGCCGTGGGCGCGATCGCAATACCAGCTTTTCACAACCCCGTTTTCTACAAAAGTCAGCGGCTGAGTCAGCACCCCTTCATCGTCAAAAGGGCAAATGTAGGGGCCAACAGTCGGGTCTTGACGGAGCGTAATGGCCGGATCAATGACCTGCTCACCCCGCTTTTGGTGCCAAGGTGAAATCCCCTCTTTGACCCGCTTACCGTTGAGCGCTGAGCGCAGCGTATCCCATAGGAGCCAAGCGGCACCGGGGGTAAAAATTATCGGCACCTGACCAACTGTCGGCTCTACGGTTTGTTGCGCCCATACAATGCGCTGAATAATGCTGTCTGCAACTGCGCCAATATCGAGCTGATGGCGGCTGAGGGTGCCGTCGTTCACACACAAAAAGTCGTCTTGTTGAATCAGTTCGGCGCTGATGTAGCCGCTGAGAGTGGTGTCTTGAAAGCTGTAATCGAGGCCGGTGGAGTTAATCAGCCGGATGTATTCGACATCGCAAGAGAATTCGGCTTCGCAAACGGCTTCAGGGATGCTAGTGCGAATTTGAGCGATCGCCCCACGCCCCAAATCCACCAGCTTTTCGACCGTCATTGCCTGCCCTTTTTCAGGAAATACCTGACGGTTAGCCACTAGCGCAGGGTCTGAATGACCATTCGATAAGTCAGGCGTCTCCGGTGGGTTGAGCGTGCTGATGGCCAGTGCTTTTGCCACCAGCGTTTTGGCATCAATCGGGCCATAGCCCACGGCGAGTCCCGGCCTACCGTCTCGCCATAGCCTTAGAGCAACCCCTTCAGACTGGCTAGTTTCTATCTGCTTCAGTCGGTTGCCTTCAAAGATAATCGGTCGAGAAAGCGTACTCGATTGATACACCTCAACAAACTGCGCACCAGCAGCTTTAGCTTCACTTAACAACACTTCTGGAAGATCGTGGGTGCTGGATATAATTTCTGCGGCTGTTTGTGAACCCATTATTTCGTCAAGTAATCTGGCTACGGGCGATCACCCTCTGGTGATGGCTGATCTTTCGTCAGTTTACATGCCATCTGCACCGATTGATTGGGCTATCAGGGATTGAGCTATGGGGATTAAGCGACAAGGCTGTGATTTTCACTGACCACTAAAGCCACCGGAAACTGAGCGAACAAATCACCGACTAGCGGAGTCTCTGTCAGCTCAATCGGCTGCTGAGTAATCCAATCTTGCCAGGTCGCCTGCTCACCTTGAGGAAGCGCGATCGCCGTATCGCCCCATACCGCTTTCCCCAAAGGCAGCGTACCGGGCTGCACGAGATCCGTCAAAAACCGTGGCACTACCGTAATCACCGTATGCTCGCCCTTGTGTCGCACAAAAGCAATCACATGATCAGCGTGTTCTCCGGTGACTTTTAGCGCCTGATATCTGCCGCTTCTAAACACATTGCGAAAATAGTTTCTAGCCGCTAAGCCACGCATCATCAAAAACAGCTTCACGCAGCCATCTGTGCGGTTTTTGAGCAGATGCTTCACGAGCGTATCGGGCTGTTTTTGCCAGCGCTCTTGAATTGTCTCCAAGCCTTTCAGGCGCTTGACATAATCTACCGGGCGGCGATTGTCCGGATCGACTAAGCTGAAATCCCACAGCTCTGTACCCTGATAAAAATCAGGCACACCGGGCGCAGTTAGCTTAATCAACAGTTGAGAGAGAGAATTGTAAATCCCATACTCGGCAATCCGCTTTTGAAAATGCTGAAGCTGATCGAGAAAAGCATTGTCTTTGCTAGGGGTCAGCAAAGCATCCACAAACTGCACATATCCCGCTTCGTAGTCAGCATCGGGCCGCAGCCAAGCGGTATGAACCTTGGCTTCTCGCACCGCTTTTACCACATAGTCTTTCACGCGTGTTTTGAATTCGGCTAGCTCTGCGTCGTTAAAGGGATAAGCGCCCACTAAGGTTTGATACAAAAAGTACTCATCGTTGGCATCCGGTACCGCCTGATCGCTAACTATCTGTTTTTTATCGGCGTTAATCTCACCCCAGGCTTTGACCTGCGCTTCCCATTCATCCGGCAGTTCAGAAATTACACTCAGGCGTGATCTGACATCTTCACTGCGCTTGGTGTCGTGCGTAGAGGTTGCATTGAGCGTATACGGCCAGTGTTCCTGCTGATATTGGTTATAGTCATGAAATTCTTTTAAAGAAACACCAAAATGATCCGGTGCAGCGCCCACTTCATTGAGGCCAATAAATCTGTTGTACACATAAAACAGCGTATCTTCTACCCCTTTTGCCATCAGCGGGCCGGTAAACTGCTGCAATCGCATCACAAAATGCAGCCACTGCGATCGCTCTTCTACCGCTAAAGACTCTTCATAGCCCAGCATCAAAAACTTTTCAATCAGCTCTAGCTCATTCGATAGCTGTGGAATGCGCTTTCTAGCTTGCGCGATCGCCATCTGAATATACTTTAAATCACGCTTAGAGCTACCCTGCTGATTGATGTACGTGCAGTAAATCGGGAAAGAAACCAGCACCTCTTGAATGGCGGCCTTCAGACCATTCGCCGTCAGATCGCGACCATAGCGATACTGGCTAGCCACTTTTTTTAAGAAACGAGCGAGATTGTCAATATCACCCACTAGATTGGTATCGGCAATGAGCTGCTTTTTCTCCAAAAAAAGCTTTTCATACCCCTCTTTTACACCGCTAAAACTCTTATAAAAGCGAGTAAAGTGCTTTTGATTCTGCTGCTGATAAAAAACGCCATTGACATAGTTTAAAAACTCATACCCAGAAGTGCCTTGAATCGGCCAATGGCTAGGCAAACGCTCATCTCTTTCTAAAATCTTTTCAATGACAGTATATACGCCATTCGTTTTCTCATAAAGTCGCTGCAAATAGCCCTGCGGATCATATAGTCCGTCAATGTGATCGATCCGTAAGCCGTTGATTTTTTTGCTCCTGACCAAATCCTCAATCAGCGCATGAGTTTGATCGAACACTTTAGGATTATCAACCTTAAGGCAAATCAGCTCATTCACCGTAAAAAAGCGGCGATAGTTAAGCTCTTCTGCACCCACTTTCCAAAAAGAGAGTCGATAAAACTGCTGTAGCAACAGCTTATCTAGCAGATCAAAGCTCTGAGGCTTGTCAATTTGTCCATTAAAAGCCTCAATATTTTGATCAATAAAAGTTTTAATTTCACTGCTCGATTCGTACAGTTCCCATAGCAGGTATTTGACAAAGGTCGCCTGATCGCGGCGCTGCTGACCTTTCATCATGGGGAAAGTATCTCGAACGGTATTGAGCACTCCGATTAGCTTGATATAATCTGGGTTTTGACGGCCCATTTGACGTCTTAGCCAAGAGATCTCATGCGTCAAAAAAAGCGCGTATGATTCTACCCTAACCGGAAAGTGAAGGTTGTAGTAATTGACTTTCAGTCCGTCGGCATCGTAGCTCAGCTGAATCTCGCCGCGCTCTAAGCAGCGATCATAAAAGTCTCCTAGCATGGGAGCGAGTACTTTGCCCTGAATATCCTCATAGGAATGCTCCCATTCGATGTCAAAGTAATCAACATACTGCGACTCTTGGCCGTGCTCTAGCACATCCATCAAATAGTGATTTTGACCGTCATAGGCCATATGGTTAGGCACAATGTCTTGCAGCCAGCCCATTCCCCGCTCTTGCAGCTCTTCTATTAGCGCCTCAAATTCTCCTAGTCCACCGAGTTCAGGATTAATTTGAGTTGGGTCCACTACGTCGTAGCCGTGCTGACTGCCTCGGCGAGACGTAAAAATAGGAGATGCATAAATGTCGGCAACGCCGAGCTGATCGAGGTAGTCTACGATTGCTTTGGCTTGGCTAAAGCCAAACTCAGGCGTGAATTGTAGGCGATAGGTAGCAACAGGAATGCGCATATAAAGAAAGGGTGGATCTAGTCCCTGCCCGGTGTACGACTTGGATAGCAATTAGTTTTGAGCAAATTAGCCTTAAGCAGGCAGCTTTAGCTTTAGCTCGGCATAAAATCTCTATACAGCAGTTCTATAAAGAGCAATACTGCGAGGAGCAAACGGTAACGCTGAGATAGTTTTAGCGGAAATGGTTTGAGGTAGCTCAGATCTGTGTTCAGTCTGCTCATCTTCGGTGGCCTCGATAGACCATTGAGCCGCCGCCGAGCTAATCTGCAAGTGCCAAGTTTGATTGCCTAAAGGTAGCTCGACTTTTGTTGTCTGCTCACCGAAGCTCATAATGCAGAGCAGGTTTCCGCTGTCATGGATGCGCCGATAGTAAAGAATGTCGTTAGTATGCTCGGTCATGATTTCAGCAGGCGTAGAAGGCGTCATGATTTGGCATTGTCTGCGAACTTGAATGAGTTTTTGATAGAACTTTTGGAGAATAATTTGCGACTGGCGATCGCCCTTTTGTTCGCCCTTTTGATCCAGCCCCGCTGCGTCAGAATCTGGCGATAGCCAGTTTAGCGTAGACAGTTTGAACGTTTCTAAGCTAGCTGGATCGGGCGGCGTTCCCTGACTGTGAAACGCTCTAAACTCTTCTTTTCGACCCGTGCGCACCCCTTCTATGAGCTGCGGATCGCTATGATCTACAAAGTATAAAAAAGGAGCCGTTTCGCCATACTCTTCGCCCATAAATAGCAGCGGCAGGTAAGGAGAGAGTAACGTCGCTCCGGCAGCGAGTTTGAGGCCATCGAACGGGATGAGGGTAGAGAAGCGATCGCCCATCATTCGGTTACCCACCTGATCGTGGTTTTGATTGCACACCACAAATCGATAAGACGGCACATCTGTCGCCGAATTGCCGTGCTGACGACGGCGAAAAGGCGAATATTTGCCATCGTAAGTAAACCGGTTCTTGATGGCGGCGGCCAAGGTATCTAAACTGGCAAAATCGCTATAGTAGCCAATCGTTTCATCGGTAAGGCGGGCATGAAGCGCATGGTGAAAGTCATCGCTCCACTGGGCATCGAGCTGATAGCCGCCTTGTTGAGTAGGGCGCACTAGGCGAGGATCGTTGAGATCGCTTTCAGCAATTAAATACGGCGGGTATGAATGCTGAGGGCGTCTGCTACCGGGATCTTTAGCAGGCTCTGTAGCAGCCACTTTGATGGGCTCTTTAAATAGATTTTCAACGGCTTCAGCCAGCTCCTGTAAGAAGTGCTTAGCGCCAAAATCATAAATCGCATGGACAGCATCTAACCGCAGCGCATCAATATGATAGTCACGTAACCAGCTCAGCGCATTTTCAATGAAGTAATTGCGCACGCCATCGCTGTAGGCATCGTCAAAGTTAATGGCGCTGCCCCAGGGCGTCCGGTAGCGCTCGGTGGTGTAAGGGCCAAACTTGCCGGTGTAGTTACCTTCGGGGCCAAAGTGGTTGTACACCACGTCTAAAACGACGGCCAGCCCGTAGCCATGGCAGGCATCGACGAGCTGCTTGAGCCCGGTCGGCCCACCGTACGAATTTTGCACGGCGAATGAAAATGCGCCATCGTAGCCCCAGTTGCGCGCGCCTGGAAACTGAGCCACTGGCATGATCTCAATCGCGGTAATGCCGAGTGCAACCAAATCAGGCAGGCGCGCGATCGCCGCTGCAAACGTGCCTTCAGGCGTAAATGTGCCAATATGCAGTTCATAAATAATGTAGTCCGTCAGCGCAACGCCTTGCCAGTCGTCATTTTGCCACTCAAACTGACGGTGATCAATCACCTCAGAGGGGCCGTGAACGCCTTCAGGCTGATAGCTCGAAGCCGGATCAGGCCATGCCTCTTGACCATTTAGCTGGTAGCGATAGCGGGTGCCCACAGGTAGGTTAGGGGCGATCGCGTGCCAATACCCTTTTTCGTCCTGCGTCATCTTTAGATGCCGGCAATGCTCGGGTTCGTCGCCACCGCTACTAATGACGATCTCGACCGATACCTGCTTTAGTAGGGGTGCCCATACGGAAAACTCGCAGCCATTTAGCGGCTGTCCATCAGCAGCAGTTTGACTAAATCTTGCACCTACTCTCATGATGTTGCCTCTTAGCACCTTTCAGCCTAAAAATATTCGCTGCTCAATCAGCCCAAATTAAAAGCCCAATTACAATTGAGCTTAATCGGTCTGAGCCGCTTACTTTGAAGCTCACCATACCAAACTCCCTAACCTAACGCGGCTACCTATAGACAGAGCATAGACAGAGCAATCAGGCCATTATTCATCATAGAACGGTTGCGTAATAAACGTCAGTTCGGGATAAGGGAAACGGCAAAGTCAAAAAAAGGAGGGTCAGGTACGCTGAAATTACAAACCAATCAGCCCTAGCCCTCCGCTATGTCTAGCTTAGAAGAACTCTTTTGTCACGTCGATGATTTCTGCCAAGCGTTTGAACCGCAATGGGCTCAGCAATTGCTGAGCAATGGCGTGAACACCCGTCAGCGTCAGCGCTCCCTCGCCCTGAG
>JBGTNW010000056.1:0-4976 GCA_041742865.1 Phormidesmis sp. | reverse complement strand
CAGATCTCGCTGTGCAACTGTTGCAGCGAACAACTCGGATGGTTAGTCCGACCGATATGGGCAGGGCGTATTACAGCCGCTGTGTGGATATTTTGGCAGAAGTGGCGGCGGCAGATGTGGCTGTGAGCCAACTGCGAGATCAGCCCAAAGGATCGCTGCGGATCAATGCGCCAATGTCGTTTGGAACCCTGCATTTGGCAAAGGCGATCGCTCAATTCATGACCCAATATCCTGATATTCAAGTGCAGCTTACATTGAGCGATCGCTTCATCGACCTGATTGAAGAAGGCTTTGATGTGACCCTACGGATTGCCGAAACCCTAGACGAAACACTGGTCACAAAAACCCTAGCGCCCGTCCATCGAGTGATTTGCGCCTCGCCTCGCTACCTTGAAAAACACGGCACTCCCGTGCATCCTGACGAATTGATTCAGCACGAGTGCCTCCAGTATGGGCATATTGCCACCAACAGCCAGTGGCAGCTTAAAGATCCACAGGGCAAATTGCTGAACGTAAAGCTGCGCTGTAAGGGCTATTCCAACAATGGTGAAGTTTTAAAAGAGCAGGCACTGGCGGGCGCTGGGATTACTTTGCTGCCTACTTTTATCGTGGGTGAAGCCCTTAAAGCGGGGCAAATGGTCACCCTATTGCACGATTACTGTCCGTCCTCTCTGTGCGCTTATTTAGGTTACGCGACTAATCGGCACCTTTCGACGAAGGTAAGGCTACTCACAGCTTTTTTGCAGGATTGGTTTGAGCAGCCGACTTGGGAAAGTTGAAGAACGGAAAGTTGAGGAACCAGCAAGAAAGCTTGGAAACGGGTTGGAGTTAGGTGGAGACGGAAACTGAGGAAGTATCGGACTGTTTACCTTTGGTTTTGGCTAGCTGCTCAGAAACTGCGGCAACTTCTTCTAGTCGAGCGGATTCTTTGGCGGCTTCGATTGCAGAGTCAGTGACGCCTGCGGAGGCACTTTCTGCCTGGGCCAAGGCGAGCGCGTCTGCTGCAAGATCTTCTTGAATGCGGCGGGCGACAAAGGCGGTAAAGCCAATGCTGACAAATCCGGCGCTAAAGAGCATCCAGCCTTCCAGCACGTAGGTCATAAATTGGTTGAGTTCACTGACGGACATAAGCGGAAGCCTCAACAAGACTTTTGCAAAGAGCAGCAATCCGTAGTGCAGGGATGATAGCTGCATGGATGATGACTGCATTAATCGCTTATTATGCGTGCTCTTTGGCTAGGATTCAACTTTATGTAAAGAAGGATGATGCGATCGCCCTCAAATGCTTTCTGCCCTGGCCTTTACATTTGGCCGCCTTGACACGGGCCTCTATTTCTGAGCGCTGAAGATCGTACTATTAAGAAATCACTGTAGCGAATTAATCTTTACCTTATTAGCGATGGTTTCTAGCGTTTCTCGACTCTCTGCTCCTTCTGACCTATCTGCCGATCTATCTTCTCCTTCAGCGCCACCGATTAGAACAGCCTCAGTGAGCCGCACAACCCAAGAAACTGACGTGCAGGTAACGCTGACCGTAGAGGGCACGGGTCAGTGCGTAGCCGATACGGGTATTCCTTTTTTAGACCATATGCTGCATCAAATCGCTTCACACGGACTGTTTGATTTGGAGGTGCGCGCAACCGGTGATATTGAAATTGACGATCACCACACGAATGAAGACGTGGGCATTACGTTAGGCATGGCGCTGCATGAGGCATTGGGCGATCGCAAAGGCATTACCCGATTCGGACACTTTGTTGCGCCGCTAGACGAAGCCCTCGTGCAGATCTCGCTCGATTTTTCGGGTCGGCCCCATCTCAGCTACGGTCTCACCATCCCGACCCAGCGAGTGGGCACCTACGACACTCAGCTCGTGCGCGAATTTTTTGTAGCGATCATCAACCATGCTCAAATGACGCTGCATATCCGTCAGCTCGATGGCCTCAACTCTCATCACATTATCGAAGCGACTTTCAAAGCCTTTGCGCGGGCTATGCGCATGGCCACCGAAATCGATCCGCGCCGTGCGGGTACGATTCCTAGCTCTAAAGGCGTGCTTTAGCGCTAGGTGCTTAAGCCGTCGCTAGCTGTTTTTCAGCCGTCAGCTCATGTCTGGCCATAACTTTGTTGAGGGTTACGGGCGAAATGGCTAGGCGATAGTTACGCACAAATATCTCGATTTGGTTGAGCGCCTGAGCGACTGAGCTTTGAGTTGAGACGGGCTGTACGCGCCTGGCTCGAACTTCTTGGGTGGGTAGCTGAAATAGCCACGCCTGAGGCGACTGACCGGAGTGACGATAGATGCTGGAGAGCAGTGAGGCGGGGCTCTGCGTGGTCTGGTCGGCGGCGCTAGCCGCTAGGCTTTCACGCTGCTGGGCAAGGGTGCCTAGCGGACTGACGCGAATGCGGGCACTTGGCTGGGCGTGGGCGGTGATAAAAATTGCATAGTCGGCGTCAGCAATCGCGTCGGCAACGCGCTGTGTCAGCTCACGCGCTATTAGCGATCGCACTCCTGGCAACTGCCAATCTGCAACAGCTTGAGAAATTTGCTGGGTGGCTTCAGTGTCATCGCAGCAGACAATCCAAAATTTTGTTTTAGTTGAGTTAGGGCTTGACATAGTTTTTTTACTAAACACTTTTGTAGGGTTAGACAGCGGTAAGGCCAATTAAAAATGATCTAAAAACTTCGCCACCAAAGCCCTTAAATCAAGTGATTCAAGCCATAGAGGGCCAACTTGAGTTTCGCTGACCTTTAAGATTCTGACAGGAATGATGAATCTGCAACGCTAAGTTTCTTTAAAGCGTCTGTGGAGTCATTATTTTCTGTAACAGAAAGGACAAAATCTCAGGTTTTCAACTTTTCTGGCAAATATTTCTGATTTCAGAATGCCCCGGTCGGTTTAATAGATCACCTGGATCACCGATTATTGATTAACATTATTTGATGAAATATTAAATAATATAAATATCTTGGCCGATCTGACTTTACTTTTCCAATATCTAATGATGCCTACCCCGATTTAGCATTAGGATCTAGCACTGGAGATTTAGCACTGAGATTTAGCATTAAATATTGGCAACCCATCTGTTTACTCACTTGCTTAGCAAACTATCTTCATCAGCCTTAGAAAAGCATAAAATCATCACCTCGAAGATCTCTCTCGAATTTAGACTTCTCTCGAATTTATCAGTAATGTTCGAGGTGATGTTTGAGATGTTCTCAGCACTCGTTTCCGCAGTTATTTCCACGGTTATTTTTGGGGGACAAGTATTGGCTAGGTCGCCTCAGCGCTGTCAGTGGTGGCCATTTGCCGCTCTACGGTCTCGATTTCAGCATTGGTGGCAGCCAAACGAGCTTCTAGAAAGTCGCGAACGGCTTTGAGCCGCTTGAGCTTGTACTGCTTGTAGTCTTGATAGGTAAACTGATTAGGCCCGCAGCAAAAAGGAAAAAACATAGCGCCATCAACTCCATACTATGATTCATAAGGTAGCGATCAATTTTATTTTTTGCAATCAGCCGATGCCTTTAAATGAGTCAGGCTCGCCGTTTCACACATCTCATACAGCCGTTCGCATATAGCGGTAAAAAGAAGCCTATACTGATTTCCTGTTGCTGTTGTGGGTTAGCCGATGCGATCGCCTGATTACACTATTCAACCAATGACTCGTCAGGATCTAGATCTGGCCATTGATTGGGCAGCCGCAGAAGGGTGGAACCCTGGCTTACAGGATGCAGACTGTTTTTACGCGGCTGATGCGGATGGGTTTTTGATGGGTTGGCTTGCAGATCAGCCCATTGCAGCAATTTCGGCGATTAAGTATGGCGATCGCTTCGGCTTTTTGGGATTCTATCTCGTCCGACCAGAATTTCGAGGGCAGGGGTATGGCTGGCAAATTTGGCAGGCAGGGCTAGCGACTTTGGCGGGCCGCAATATTGGACTCGATGGCGTGGTTGCCCAGCAAAACAACTATCTGCGCTCAGGCTTTACCCTAGCGCATCGCAACATTCGCTACAGCGGCAAACGGTTAGATTTAACCCCTTCAGACTGGCCAGTCCTAGACTCAGAGGCTGCTACCGCCTATCCGATTGTCTCCCTTGATTCAGTGCCCGTAGCGCAGGTTATCACCTATGACCGAGCCTTTTTTCCTGCGCCCCGCGCTGCGTTTATTCGCTGTTGGCTGAGCCGCTCGCAGAGCTATGCGATCGGAATTTTGCGCGATTCCCAAATAGCGGGCTATGGGGTCATTCGACCCTGCCGTGAGGGCTACAAGATAGGCCCTTTATTGGCCGATACACCGCCGTTTGCAGCTGCTATCTTTCAGGCGCTACAGGCGCATCTGCCCATCGGGAGCACGTTTTATCTCGATGTCCCGGCGGTGAATGCTGAGGCGATCGCCCTTGCTGAACGTTATGCCATGACGCCCGTTTTTGAGACCGCTAGAATGTATACTCAATCAGCCCCTCAGCTACCTTTAGCACGGACGTTTGGAATCACGACCTTTGAACTAGGCTAAATGAGTGCGATCGCCTTCATTCCTATTGATTTAGAACGCACAGCCGAACTATGCGTCCGCTTTCGGCGCGATGCTATGGCCGAGAGCGTTACCAATGGATCAGATCGTTTTGATCAAGCCAGCGGCGAAAACCATCAGCACTATCTCGACTGGCTACAGCAGCGCCTTCAAGAATTTCCAGAAGGCTGCGTTCACATGTTAGAAGGCAGTACCATTGTTGGCCAAATTGAAATGCAGCTCACTGGCCAGCAATCACTAGCCTACCTCGACATGCTTTATCTGATACCCGCAGCCAGAGGTCGAGGCTTAGGCAATCAGCTTCACGCCTATATTATCCAAATATTTCAGCAGGTGGGTGTTGTCAAGGCCCAGCTTTCCGTCAGTCCCACCAACCAGCGGGCCTTAGCCTTTTATAAAAAGCATCACTGGCAAGACTTAGGCCCGCGCCCAGAAGATCCAGA
>JBGTNW010000055.1:0-34258 GCA_041742865.1 Phormidesmis sp. | reverse complement strand
CTCCACTGCGAGAGATGGTGGCTTAACCATCGAATTTCGGAATAGGTGCCGGTGATGCGTAACTGTTTGAGGTTTGGCCTATGGTTGAGTGGGTAGCGATCGCTCATCAAAAAGCTAACCTGATAGCAGATAAAGCCAGTCTTGCTAGAGAGCGACAGTACAAGAGATTGTTTGACCGCACTCACCGTAACTTGGGAAAAATGCAGCTTGCTTTCAGTCGGCGGCACAGTTCCCCAGGCGGTTAGCTTTCTCTGTTGCCTCGGCAGCGTGGTTAGGCTCAAGCGCGCAGGATATTTTGATCTGTTTTCAGATTTGGTTAATCGTAAAATGGCTTTGCGGTTAGTCACTTGGGGCGGCGGAAAAGCTATGAGCCGCAGCGGAATGGGCAGCACCGCTGCAATCAAGATACCAAGGAAAATAGAGCCGCTAAGCGCCACGCTGCCGCCGACAAAGACAACGGTCAAGAGCACAGTCAAAGCGCCTAACTCTATTCCCCCTAGAGCAGGAACAGGGGTTTGTGCTAAGTTCTCTCGAATGCGGTGCTGAGCGCAATGAATTTCGAGCTGGTCTGGAGTAGTGCGAATTTTGAAGTCGCCAAAGCTCATTTGCGGCGTGCGCGTATAGTGGCGGCGATAGGGCAACGACAGATTGAGCTGGTATGGCTCTGCTGTTAAAGGTGATGACACCGGGGTTGTTAGGTCTACAGTAGGGTCTTTGCGGCTGACTGGTCTGCTGCTGACTATGTTACGGAGTGCAGAAATAGCGTGAATATTGCCTGGGTAGGGCTGCACCATCGCAAAGCCTGCGCCTATCGATGTTTCTACTTCAAATGAGTTTAGGTAGGGTTGTTGTTCTAGCGCTAATGTTGGATTTTGCGAAGCGTTAGCGCTGCAAAGCGGTGTCCGGAACTTATCAACAGGCGGCTGAATGGTTTCTTTTGAAAAGTCAGGGCCGAATAGCACTAACTCAACAACAAATTTTGTTTTTGAATGAGTCTCTATCGCTAAGAAGGTTCGTTTTCCAGCTTGCTGGCTGATTAGCTTTTCCAAGCGATAGCTCGGAGAATTTTGCGGTGTGCAGGTAGGATAACTATCGAGTGCTTTTGTTTTAAGTGATTGAGCCGCAACGGGTCTGAGAATTTGTCCAAGCAGGGGATCGAGCTTGATAGCAGTACGGTCATTGTTTTTCATGAAATGATTCTGTTATTCAAGCTAAGGTAGATAGCTGTAAAGGAGTGTTTTCGTAAGCCGATAAAGCTGAGATAATCGACAGGCGATAGATAGCTGATGCAGGCGATAGACGGTATGTGTAGACAGTGTTTTCAAACAGTGTTTAGGCAGTGTTTTTAGACAGGTAGATAGCGTCTTGGATACAACAGTGACTAGGTTTTGCTGCATTCTTATAGAATAAGCTGAACATTGGGTATGTTTACGTATGAATACATAGAAAAAGACTGAATAAATAGATACTTACTGTTAGTGTGAAGAGTCAGTATAATTATGCAAAAACAAGGAACTCACAATCGACTGGTAGATTGCATTGGGCAAACCTTTGTGATTGCCTATCAAGAGTCTACCGAGCGGCTAACGGCACCGCTGACAGAAGCGGGATTTGACTGTAGTGTGCTGCGGCAGGTGCATCAGAGTGGATACGAGACTTATTCACCTAGCTTTTTGTGTTTACTTAACCACCGGCGGGCTTGGGAGTTGGCTTTGCGATCGCAAAAACCCACCCTCATTGTCGAAGCAGACTTTGTGCCCGTCAAAAACTTGGCAGTCCTACCGCCGCCGTTTGACCCGGCAGATCAGGACTTGGGGATTGCTTGGCTCTACACTTGCGCGGCCCAAGTTTACAGCGTGCTAGATTTACCCAGTGGTCAGTACGCGCAGGGCTATTCCACTTCGATGGTGGCCTATGTGATTACGGCTAAAAGTGCGCGATCGCTGATTGACTTAGCCGCACAAGTTGAACAAGATCCGGGGCCTCGGGCCTATTCGCCTTGGGACTCTGGCATAGAGTACTATTTGCGCGATAGAGCTTTGCACAACTACGTGCCTTTTCGTAACTACGGTGAGCATGGCGGTGTACCCAATCCTGAGCATGGCAAGCACAAGCTGAGCAAGGCCCATCGAGCAGATGTACTGTATGGATCGCTGGCCTTTGCGCCGATGTATGCGACTGCAACCGGCTGGGTGAATTATGGGCAGTGGCTACAAGGTCGAGCTTATGGGCGAATTAAAGGTCTTGCAAGACTGTTGCTGTTAAAGTATTTGCGAGCAGAGGTAGTGAAAAAATCGGCGCAAGGAAAGCGGCTGATCGTCTGGGCAGTAGCGCGTCAGCTTAGATAGGTTCTCACATTTACAGCCAACGCTTACGGGCCAACATTAGTCTGTTCAAGAGTCTGTTAAAGAATCGTCACTATTGGCCAAATTTATGAGGGCATTGCCACTCACGCGGCACCCTGTCCACTCATCCATCAAAACTGCGCCGATGCGTTTATAAAAGGTAATTGCACTCTCATTCCAATCTAAAACGCTCCATTCTAACCGGCCACAGCCTTTGTTCAGTGCGTGGTTAGCCAAATACTTCAACAGTGCACTCGCGATTCCGCGCCGCCGATAGTCAGGCAGCACAAACAGATCTTCTAAATAGATACCGGGCTTCATCAAAAAAGTTGAAAAGTTGTAGAAGTAAAGCGCAAAGCCCACCGGTTTGCCGTTTACTTCTGCAATGACAGCTTCTGCATAGCTAGGTGTGCCAAATAGACCTTTGTGCAGATCAGCCTCAGTACCGACCATTTCATGCGCCAACTTTTCGTATTCGCTGAGCGATCGCACCAACGAAAAAATAGCAGGCACGTCGCCTGGCACCGCTAGCCTCAAAGTAACCTGAGCGATCGCTGCCTCACCCATCAAACGCTTCCTACCAATTCCTGTTCAATTATGGTTTAAGTGCACCATAAAGCGACGAAGGCAAAACTGCCTATGTTTCAGCTCGAAGCTCGTTTAGTCTCGCTTTGACCGCCTGAATATCTTGCCACATCAGCCACTTTGGCTTGCCCGGATCGCGTGACGGGTTGCGCAGCAGATAAGCGGGGTGCAATATCGGCATACATTGACGACCTTCCCACTCAATCCAAGTGCCACGAATTTTGGTAATGCCGCGCTTTTCGCTGGGCATGATGCCTTTAACTGACGTGGCTCCGGTAAGCAAAATAATACGGGGATTAACAAGGCGAATTTGCTCTAAGATATACGGCCGACAGGCGTTAATTTCAGCCGTGGTAGGGTTGCGGTTTCCCGGTGGGCGACACTTGACGATGTTGCAAATGTACACATCTTTTTCGCTATTAATCCGTACCGAGGCTAATATTTTTTCGAGTAGCTGCCCTGATTTACCCACAAAGGGAAGCCCTTGCTCATCTTCCTGCTGCCCCGGTCCTTCGCCAATAATCATAATCGGCGCGGTGCGGCTGCCTCGACTCACCACCACGTTGGTGCGAGTAGGCGCTAAATCACAGCGCTGGCAGCTTTTACAGTGCGCGGCTAGCGGTTCGAGCGATTCGTACGTGCCCGGAGGAATCGGCACGCTGGCACTGGTCGGAATTTGAGCAGGGTCGAAGTTTGCCGGGGGCGAGGTGACATCTACGCCACTGACGCTGAAAAGATCGATCTGATCGGCCATGAACTGCTGGGTATAAAAGAGCGCTGCTTTTAGTTTATAAGCTAACGCTGTTGGGAGGGGATGATTTGTTACTGGAGCTTAGCGGTTTGCCATTAAAGCCCTCATCAAAACCTTTATCTATTGGGTGGCGTAGCGGTCTGTAGCAGTTGCCGGTAATGAGCCGTTACCTGTTCTCCAATGGCTTGCCAGCTATAGTTTTCCTGGGAGCAGCGCTGCGCGTTTTGACCACGTTGGTGCAGTATCTCAGGCTGGTTCAACGCCTCTATAAAAGCTTGCGTGAGAGGTTCTACTTCCATCGGCACGACCCAGCCCGCGTTGGCTTGGGCGATCGCGGGCCAAATATGTACCTGATCAGAAATCACCACGGGCATTGCCGCTGCCATGGCTTCGGCCACCGCAATCCCAAAATTCTCATAATAAGACGGCAGCACAAACAGATCCGCTGCGCTCAGCACCTGCGCCTTCAGATCACCCGAAATAAAGCCCATAAACGTTGCCCAATCAGCCCAGTCAGAGGTTTCTATCTGCTCACGAATTCGGTTTTCATACGCTCGATCTTGAGGATTCGCGCCGCAGAGCAATAGATGAAAGGGCTGCTGGCGCTGATACAGGTTTGTCAGGGCAGGTAATAGTAAATCAAAGCCCTTTTTGGGATCAATGCGAGACATAAACAGCACGATGGGTCGCTCAGAAGGAATGGCAAACTGAGCGCGAATGGCGGCTTGGGCAGCGGTGCGATCAGGTAAGGCAGGCAGCGCTACGCCCAGCGGAATCACCATTTCGGATGTGCTGACGCCGAAGCGCTCAGAAACTTTGGCTTCTAGCTCGCTGGTAAAGTGAATGGCGGCGGCTCCGGCTAAGTTAGGCCGCTCTAGCAACTGGGCGTAAAGCTGTTTGATCAGCTGTTTTTTTTTCAGATCTGCCGGGTCGAGGGTGCCGAGTGGGCGCATGATGTAGGGCAGCTTGCGCCAGCGGCAAACGGTGGCAGCGGCGGTGCTCACGGGTGAAAATAGGGCGTGAATGTGGGCAATGTCGTAGTCAGGTGCATTGCGCCATAGCCAGGTCAATAGATCTGCCGAGAATTTATAGCGCCGAAAAGGGGCGCAGCGAAAGTGAATAATGTCGTATCCATCTTGCTGCACGGCGACGCCTAGCGGCACGTCTAAGGGTGCTTCATCGACATCGCCATTGGAATCGGTGGTGATAATGGTGACTTGGTTAATCGCTTCATTGGGCTGCTGAGCGATCGCTGCGCTTAACCCTTGCACCATTTGGCTAGGGCCACCGTACACCAACGAAATAGACGGGACAATTTGCAGGATTTTGAGCGGTTTCATGAGCGATTTTGCAAGCGATTTTATTGAGTGAGCGGCGCGAAGTAAGTGGGCATAAATTTAAATAAATCAGCGATCGCGGCTCAGTTCACCCGTTGCTAGATCTACTTGTAAGGTCGTGCCGCCCGTCGGGATAATAGCCGACCCTGCTGACTCACTTAAGGTGGGTGTCGCCGAGATCCACCAGCCGCTCGTGGCTTTTTGCGTGAGGGTCGCAGCCGGAATAGCGAGCGTCTTTTGAATATCATCAAAGCTGTACTGAGCTAAAGGCTGGCCGTCAGTGTCCAAAAGCGTAAGGGCGTAAGGGCTGGCAATATTAATGAATTCATCGAGCAAGAGAACGCGCCCTTGCGGGCTAATGAGCGCAAAGCGGGGGCCGTACTGATGGGGTAGGGGTTTTTGCCAGCGTAAGGTATCGCCTTGGTGAAGTTGAGCGGTTGCCGCTGGGGTTTGCCAGCGATCGGCGGCTGTAATCGTTAGCTCGTACTCGCTGGTGGTGAAGGTCTGCGAAAGCGGCGGCTGAGCAATCCGATCAGCGGTGGCGGCGGTTGTGGATGGATGGATGACTTGAGAAATTATTTTCTGAGGGGGCCAGACGGTGATAATGAGCGCGATCGCAGCCACCGTCAAAGCAGGTAACAAAAGTTTAGACACGGCGATAACCTCCAGAACGGCGAGCCAGCATCAGCATCAGGCCACCACTGACTGAGAAAATAAGCCAGCCGCTAGTCGGTTCGGGCACCGACACCCCTTCAGTCGATGAAGCGGCTACTGACTCGACAGATTGCGATTCGGCTTTGAGTCGGCGCGTTGATGGGCTGAGGCTGGCTATCTCCAACCCGCTGATTTCAACGGTTTCGCTGCTTTGAGCGATGTCTTCGGTCTCAAGTGAGTCTGTCAGTGAGGTTGCAAAATTGGCTATGGCTAGGATGCTAGCCCGGTCAGCGGCAGGTGTTGTTAAGGCAATAGCATCTCCCGCTGCCTTAGTCACAAAGCCGCTGCTGCGAACCGTTTTAATTTGGCCATTGCTCAGCGTATCAAGACCCGCTCCGCTTGGAGCAATGTCATCGACAGAGCGAGGAATATTACGACTGCTGCCATCTGTCATCAAATTGTTGGGGTTATCGCCACCGCTGCTGTGAGTGAGCCCTAGGTTGTGTCCGATCTCATGCGCTAAAGTGTCGCTGCGACCGCTGCCGTTGTTGAAATCAAGGGTTGCGCCACTGATCACCACCCCATTGGCCCCGACCCAAGCGAGGCCAAATTGGGTAAAGCCAGCCGTAGATTCGAGCGTATTGACAAACCACACGTTAATCGGGCCGCTGGTGTTAGTCGAACTAGAATTGCGACCAAAAGCGCCGCTACCGCCCGTTCGCGTGAGCTGATAGAACTCTGATTCAGCCCTGCTTGCAGAGTCGCTCTCGATAGAGAGAAAGCGGGTGGCATTGAGCTGATTGATCGGTAAAAAAGAAACCTTGAGCCTAGCTTGGGCCAATATTTTAGCGGTAATGTCAGCAAACAAATTGACTCGGGCGCAGCTATTGCCGCTGTCATCGCAAACCCGAATGGGCTGTACGTGTATTTCGCCAATATCTGCTGCTGTAATCGTTTGAGGCGACTGCATTCCTTCTGTGCAGCCGCCTAATGTCAGCGCGAATAAAATCAGCAGCATCCTAGGCGTATCCAAAGGTGCTCTAAAACCGCGAACCCTCGACCATAATTGATTGCTTAAGACTAAATTATTCACAGGCTAGTCGGACAACGCCCCTTGAAGTGATTGCATTACAGTATCTCGATACATTACTTAGCTTGCCTCCCGCCTAGCCACTTTATGTCAGTCTTCAAACCAGTTTCCCCTTAAGTTTTCAGCGTAGAGTCTGTGTCAGTACTGGCGTAAGCGCTACTGCAAGCTTTGATAAAACTCAAGCAGCCGCTTGGCTAAAGCTCGGTTAGTGTACTCGGCCATTGCCCGGTGATAGCCTTTTTCGGCTAAATCTGTGTGCTGATCGCGGTGATTGATGAGGGCGGTAATTTTTTCGGCAAGGGCAACAGCATTTCCTTCTGGAAAAATCAGGCCATCGGTTTTAATCACATGGGGGATTTCGCCCGAATCAGAGCCAATAACGGGCACTTTACAGGCCATTGCCTCAATCAGCACATGGCCAAACTGCTCTTTCCAACCCACGGCGGAGAGCGTCTTAAATTGGTACGTGGTTTCCGATGGCAATATCAGGGTGTCCATGAGGTTGATGTAGTGGCCGACTTCGGTATGGGGGACGCTTTCTATCCAAACGATGCGATCGCCTATGCCGATCTCATCAGCTAGCAAATGCAGCCGCTCTTTTAGCGGCCCCCGCCCTAACAACAGCAGCTTCCAATGCTGGTTAGTTTGCAGCTCACCGAGCGCTTTAAACAGCGTCAGCAGCCCTTTCTCTTCTACAAAGCGACCCACAAACCCAATAACAAAGTCATCGGCATCAATTCCCTGCTCAACCGCGAGGTTGCTCTGAACCTCTGAATTGGGCGGTTCCGGCTTAAAAAGACGTTCATCAACGCCGAGCTGAGGCATCACACAAACCGGTCCCTGGTAGCCATGATCTTTTAAGATGTCAGCGCCATCCTGATTGCCCGCGATCAGGCCGTGGGTGTGGCGCAAATTGTAGCTTTCTAGCCAAGACAGCGGAAAATTTACCTCGTAAGGTAAATTCCACCAGGTGAAGAACACGTTTTTAGCCTTCAAACCCAGCAGCCGGTTGAGCGTAATCAGTTGCGCGTAGCCTAGCGCTTTTGAGCCTTGCTCGACTTGAATAATATCGGGCCGAAACTGCCTGAGCAGCGGGATAATCTCTGCGCCAAAGCTTAACAACCCTTGATTATTTTGGCTGAAGTTAGAAACCGGCACGACTCGAAATCGGCCCTCTTGCTTGGGCTCGGAAGTGATTTTTCGGGTTTGAACGCCGCCTGGATTCCAGCGTTTGGGCACAACGACGGTGACTTCTACACTCGGATCGATCTGGGTCAGCGATCGCAGCTTCTCACAGTTGAGATCGACAATATACGTGTGGCTAGCGACCAGGATTTTCATGAATGACAGCCCCCAAAGAAACGATACCCGCTAAGCTGACGGCGGCTGGCTAAACAATCGTCCATCGCGGCCCTGGGGCTTAATTAGCGTCCAGCAAGCCTGCAAAAAGCCAAAAAGGTAAAACCCAAAGCGGCTGACAATCGCAATCGGCGATCCGCTTTTATTGCAAGGCGGATTGCCCAGCACATGGCAATCAAACAACCGCACCGATAAGTGCAGTATTTGACTTGGGGTGAGGTTTTTGAGCGCCATCAAAAAATGGTTGTGATAAAAGGTGGTTTGGTATTGGAGCGATCGCGTACTGATGTCATGGCAGCCACCCGTCTCCTCACCCAAATGCACCAAATGCGCCGCTGGTTCGTACCAAATCATCATTCCCGTTTGCCGTACCCGCAGACAAAAATCTGACTCCTCACGCACTGCACTTCCCTGAAAACGCTCATCAAAGCGCAGTCCATACTCCATAAACACCGAGCGCCGAAAAGACATATTGCACCCTCTCGCAGTCAGCACCTGCTGCGGCTTAGTCGTATTCACTAAATCAATGTGATACCAAGCAATGCCGGGGTCCATCGCCTCAGGCGGTAGCGTTTCAATCGCGGGCTTTTTAGATTCAGATAGCTTCATGCGATCAAACACCCGCCCGGCCACCGCGCCGACTTCGGGCCGATTTGCAAAAGCTTGCGCATGGGCAAACAAAAAGCCCTCAGGCAGCTCTACATCGTCATCCAAAAACAAAAAAATGCTGCCATTTGCCCGCTCAATCGCATAGTTTCGAGCCGCCGGTAAGCTTGCCCACTTCACCCGGTGTAGCTGAATTTTCTGCCTAGCAGCTAGATGATCGAGCAGCGCCTGCGTTTCAACTTCATGCTGCCGTGTCTGATCGATAACCATCACCTCAAACGCCGGATAGCTCTGAGCTAGCACGCTCTTGATCGTGTCTACCAGCACGCCCTCGCGCCCGTAGGTCGGAATTACCACCGAGATCAAAGGCCAGGAATAGTCTAAATCAGGAGCCATAGCAGTAAAAAGACCCAAAAACAGTAGATATGCTAATTGAACGTTGGCTGTGCTAGACGCTTACTTGCCTTGGCTCTGAGCCTAACAGAGCCTTCTTTAGTCAGAGTAGTCGGATCGTCTAAGATGGCTTGATATCGAGCCTGCCGCTCTAGCTCTGGAATTTTGAGCACAATTCCCGCCGCTAGCCAGTAGTAAACGGCTACCGGATCGACATCTAGCGGATAGTAATAGGGGCAATAGCTAATGAATAAAACAAAGACCCACATCGAAGCTGCGTAGCTACGCAGGTTTTTATCCTTAGTTTTGCGGTACATCTTGAAAGTTGCTATTGTCAGCGTGGTGTAGACCGCTAGCGCTGCTAGCAGTCCTAGCGGCCCAAGCTCATAGATCAGCTTAGGGTGATAAGTCTCTAGCAATTCTGCTCTTCCAAAGCTACGAGCAGCATTAGTCGCGCGGCCAACGCCATGACCAAACAGCCCCTCTTGCTTGTTCCAAACCTGAGAAAATTGCTGAGTGATAAACTGCTGCGGGGGAGACGCCTCCCAGCGGGACTGCAAGCTATCGATCCGAGCTTGGACAACTGCTGGGTTATTCAAAATTAAGTAAGCCAAAACAAGGCCAAAGACCATGCCAATAGGGATAAATCGCTTAAGGTTAGCCAATTGTCCCGTAATGGCAGTCAGCGCAACAACGACTAGCGGCACGAGAAAGAGCGCCACCCGCTGGCCTGAAACCACCGCCATAACCAGCACTGCTACTAGTGAGACGAGTCCGACCGTTCGCCAAAAAAGAGATTTATCACTGAAGGTGGTTCCAAAGCTAAAAAAGGCCGCAGAGATTAAAAACCAGCCCCATTGCCAAGGAGCAACGAAAGTACCCGGCAGTCGAATTTGATTCTGTTCTGGTGAGTAAAGCAGCGATCCGCCAACGAAGCATCTGGCGTCTAAGGAGGCTCGAAAAAGCTCATTGCCGGTACCGGTGGTGCCTTCACAAACGCCTGTTTTGAGAAAAACAAACTGCATAAATCCTAAGCCGCAGGCCACCAGTACGATTACAGACTGCAATCGCAGTAGCCGCACCAAGTCGTCTTGGCTGCGGATGAGGTAGTAAATGCAGGCCACTAGCGGCACGTAACCAAACAAGTTTTTGAACCCCAGTAGCGCCATGACCATTGGATATTCGCCGCCTATCCCGTTAATTTGATCTGGTAAGTTAGTGAGCAAAATATTTATCAGGACGATGATGAGCAGAAAAGTTAGGGGAATTTTGAGTGCTTTCGGCAAGATGAAGGGTAGGCGGTTTTTACGGCAAAACTGGTAGACGCCAATCAGAGCCGGGACGTAAAAAATGTCTTTAGCGACCTGTAAAACGGCATTGCCGCCTAGGGCGTAGGTGACGGTGCCGGAAAACGGCATGTAAATAATGAAAGCGTACAGCGCGAGGCGCTGATATTTAAAGGCGAGCAATAGGCACATCAGGGCCCCGCCCACGGATACCCCTAACCTGAGGTCTATTAAAATGGCGATCAGCAGTCCTAAAAAGCTACAGCCCAGGGCGATCGCTGCAACAAAGATGATGGCTGCTTGGCGGCGGGCAGCAGCAGCTTTTGCTAGCACCAATTTCTGTCTAGGGCTGAGGGTTTCGGCGCGATCGCTCCTCGCTTCTACACCATCAGTTGGCGCTAGATCTGGATCTAATAGGTCTGGATCTAGATTTAATAGATCTGGATCTAGATCCGCCGACTTTACCGACTGCTGGCCTCGGCGCTTCAGACGCAGGCTCTTTTTTGATTTAATTTTTGGGTTGGCCGTAGTCTTAGCGCGCTTGCTAGAAGCTTTGCCAGAAGCTTTGCCAGTAGGTTTAGCAGAACGTTTGCCAGAAGATCGTAAAGCCATAGCAGCAGAGTCAAAGGACTAATCGAATTTACCCCAATCATGGCTGCAAATCTGTATTCGTGCAGGTGCTGATCGCGCTAGCAGCACCAAATCTTCTTGGGTTTTAAGGCTAGGTTGTCATAATCTTTATAGAAATGAAGTTAACGGCCTAGTCGATTGGGTATACCGTCACAGCCGCCAGGGAGCGTGCTGCGAGTTTTGAGACCACCCCAGGCGCAGCAGTAGCAACGCTGCGTGTCTGATAGGCGCTGAGCATTGGTAAAGTCAGCGCCTTCCACCACGGCACCGGTAAACTCACCGGTTTCATAATTTGGCAAATCTTGGCGAGTGCGAGGCGTCGCGGTCTCTAGATCGCCATAAAAGAAACGGGCACCCATTAGGTCTGTATTCGTGAAGTTAGCGTCGCAGAGAATGGCCCGCGTGAAGTTGGTGCGCACCAAATCACAGTCGGTTAGATCAGTGCGAATTAGATTGGACTCACTGAGATCTAGCCACCGCAAATCCGTATTGATCAAGCTGCTAGCGGCCAACATCACGCCGAGATCGATGACCCGAGTGCCTTTAGCGCGATCTTCAGCGTAGCCGCCTACGCCATCTAGAATGGGGCGACCCAAGCGCTGGTCACGGGCCAGCGGGGTCAGTAGCTTAGAGCGAGAGAGGAAACGCAGGACTTTGGCCTTGCCGCTGGCATCAACGCTACTGAGAATGGCGGCAGTGCGCGCTTCGGCAATAACTCGCTCTTGAGGCCAGTCTTCGAGTAAGCCTTCGTCATCGAGCACGAGTTCTGAAATGCCTTGGAAGTAGGCGTCAATTGTCTGTTGCTGGGTGATCAGGTTTTGCTGAACGGTCAGATCCCGCGAGATGATGTACTGCCGCCAAGCAACATAGACGGCAATAATGGCAATCAAAATTTGGCCAATAGCACCTAAAAAATCGCCCAAGGCGCTGACGATATCCCAGCGTAGGCCGCTGCCCCACCGGGCAATTGGGCGGGTGATGCCGGTGGTAAAAATTAAGCCAACGAGGCCCAGGAGTAAGGTTGGGACAGCGACGAAGAGCGATCGCTGCTGCTGATTAAGATCGGCAAAGGCTTCTTGCAGGGTAGGGATTAATAGCCGCAAAGAAACTACGAAGGCCACTAAAGAACCCGCAAAGGTGAGCCAAATGCTGCTGAGGGTAAACCCAACAACGATGATCAAAGCACTGGCGATCGCCACGACACTTATTGGTGCTTGCGCGACTTTAACCGGGTTAATGGCAGGCTGACGCTGATAGCGTTCAGGGCGATCGCGAGTTCGGCTGCTAGCTTCTTCACTGATTCGACTGAGCGCCGCATTCAGGCTCGATTCAGCTAGGCTCTGAGGGAGATCGACCGGGCCGCTGCTAAGGGGGGTATTTTTTTCTAGGCGAGGGGGGCGATGCGCTTCAAAATCGCTGTTGTCACCTTGCAGGTCAGGATCGGGGTTGTAGTCGAGTGTAAAAGATTCGTTGTAGCTAATCGGCCGAGGGCTGGGTTCACCTTCAAAAGCGGCAGCGGCGGGCGGGGATGAAGGAGGTTTGGCCATAGGGAAATTGCGATGCTTAGGAGCCAGTGTACCTTTAAGATAAAAATATACGGTTACTATATGGCTTTTTTCATGACTCGCTATTTTAGCTCAGCCAGAGAGCTTAGCGAGGATGGCGAGTCAGGATTTTTTTTATGGTTACGGTTTTACTTTTGTTGGCAGCGGCGGGTATTTTGGCCTGGGGCTTTTTACGGGCACGGCCTTTTGGCAAGCTAGGCATTTTGGCTTGGCTGCAAACGGTGGTGCTAATGGGGCCGTGGCTGCTGTTCTTTGGGCTATCAGCGGCAGGCATCTATCTAAACTTGGCAGCGATCCTGCTATTGGTTGTGTCTTCGGCAGGGATTTATATTTATCTAGGCCGGCAATTGCGCTCGGTCGGACAAGCTGAGCTGAGTGCTAAACGAGCCGCAACGCTGATAGCTGATGACGCGGCCCCCGATCAGGAAAAGGCTGAGGGAAAGGCCGCGACAGAAGCCGTATCCGCAGCATCCGATAAAACTGATAAAACTGAGCTTTCTGCTGAAGCCAACTCATCTGCTAAAGCTAAGGTATCGGGGGCGAGCAAAGAATTGCTGCCGCCGATCCCGGCTGAAGATTTGGCGGTGATTGAATCGATTTTTGGCATAGATACATTTTTTAGAACCCAGACGGTGCCCTATCAAGAAGGGGCAATTTTTAAAGGAAATTTGCGAGGTCAGCCTGAACAGACAGCGCAGGTGTTGAGCGGCAAGCTAACGGAGAAATTAGGCGACCGGTATAGCTGCTTTTTGCTCTCTGATCCAGGCGATAAGCCGGTGGTGGTGGTGCTGCCTGCCAAGAACGGGCCGCAGCCTACGACGGTGGGGCAAAAGGTGCTAGCGGTGGCTTTGGCCGTGGCGACGCTAGCGACCTGCTTAGAAACAGCGAGTGTGCTGCAAAGCTTTGATGTGTTTCAATCGCCGGAGCGGTGGCCAGAGGTGGTGCCGATCACGGCGGGAATTGTGGCAGTGTTGGGAGCGCATGAGCTAGGGCATCGTGCGATCGCTCGTCGGCTCAACGTTAAGCTCAGCCCACCTTTTTTCTTGCCTGCTTGGCAGCTCGGTGCGTTTGGCTCACTGATGCGCTTTGAGTCGATTTTACCGAACCGCTCGGTGCTGTTTGATGTTGCTTTTGCGGGGCCAGCGGCGGGCGGCGGGGTGTCTTTTGTGTTCCTGCTGCTAGGGCTCATTCTTTCGCATCCCGGCAGCTTGTTTCAGCTGCCGACTGGGTTTTTTCAAGGGTCTATTTTGGTCGGCACGCTAGCGCGCACAGTGCTAGGGGGAGATGCGCTGAAAGCCGACTTGGTCGATGTCAGTCCGCTGATGATTATTGGCTGGTTGGGGCTGATTATTACGGCGCTGAATGTGATGCCAGCTGGACAGCTCGACGGTGGGCGAATGGTGCAGGCGATCTATGGCCGTAAAACGCTGGTGCGCGCTTCAGCGGTGACGATAGTGCTACTGGCGGTTGTGGGCCTGTTTAACCCACTGGCACTGTACTGGGCAGTGCTGATCGTGTTTTTGCAGCGGCAGCCCGAACGGCCTTGTCAAGATGATTTGACTGAGCCGGATGATGCTAGGGCCGCATTAGCTTTACTGGCGCTGTTTTTAATGCTGCTAGTGCTGTTGCCGCTGACGACGAGTTTGGCGATGCGACTGGGGATTGGGTAGAAATTCTAACGTCATCAAAGTCAGAACTGAGTCCCAGAACTGGGACTCACAGTAGACAGTCAAGCCAGTGGCTAACAGGCGGTGGGCTAACGTCAGCCTTGATCGCTAAGGTGATTTATGTAGGTTGTCATGTGTGTTCGATAGAGCGCAGATCCTTAACAGGCAAGCTATCAGTAGGAAATATGGATCTTCACAACGGGCAAAGATCTCGCTGGCAAACTTGGCTGTTGGGTACTGCGGCTTTAGCAATCGTGCCTTTAGTGGGGTTGAGTATGCCGCTAGCAGCCCTAGCCGAAACGGTGCAGCTGACGCTGACCAACGGCGCTGCGCAGGTAACAGGCATAACCGCAGGACGCTACAGTTTGACGCAATTGGCATCGCGCGATCGCCATCGAAAGCTGTGTTTAGGCTTTGGCAATGAGCAGCCGGATTATACGTTTAGCCTGAGCGAGCCCATGTCCCAACTGCAGATTGCGTTAGATAGCAGCGGTCAAGACACCACTTTGCTGGTACAAGGGCCGTTAGGCGTTCGCTGCAATGACAACGCTGAGCGCGGCACTCGCGACGCGGCGGTTACGGAGCAGAATGTGCCAGCAGGCACCTACCGAGTTTGGGTCGGCAGCTTCAATTCGGGCGATCGCTTTAACTACACGTTACGAATTTCTAATCCGTCAACGCCATAGCCGCTTCAATGTCTGCCATTGGCTTGAACTCGATCTATGCTCTTCGCTGGTAACCAGGCGAATTCATCAGGCGTTAAGATAAATATTGCTTGTTTGTAGTCTAATGATCGAAGACAATTAATCAGAAGTAGCGAGCGATCGCCATGACTCCCACCTTTTGCATGGTTGCTGTGTCTAGTTGCTTTGTCTATAGGAACTGAACGTGTTCAAAGCCTTAGTTAAAGACTTTCGGATTATTTTTGAGCGTGACCCGGCGGCCCGCAATTGGCTGGAAGTAGCTTTGCTGTACCCTGGGTTCCAAGCATTAGTGCTGCACCGCATCGCGCACTGGTTGTGGAATATTGGGATTCCGTTTGTGCCTCGGCTCGTTTCCCATTTGGGGCGATCGCTTACGGGCATTGAAATTCACCCAGGCGCGCAGATTGGTTCAGGCGTATTTATCGATCACGGCATGGGCGTAGTCATTGGTGAAACGGCGATCATTGGCGATTTGGCACTGATCTATCAGGGCGTGACGCTGGGCGGAACGGGCAAGGAGAGCGGTAAGCGCCATCCGACTCTAGGATCAGGTGTGATTGTCGGGGCCGGGGCCAAGGTGCTAGGCGACATCATCATTGGCAATAATGTTCGCATTGGCGCGGGCTCAGTGGTGCTGCGTGAAGTCCCTTCAGATTGCACAGTTGTAGGTGTGCCTGGGCGGATTCTCTACCGTTCGGCTGAACCGGTAGAGCCTTTAGAGCATGGCCGCTTGCCTGACTCTGAAGCAATGGCTATTCGAGCTTTGGTGGATCGAATTGATGCGCTAGAAAATGAGCTATCACAGGTTCGCGCTGCTCAGCAAGCCGACCGGCAGGCTCCTCCCCCATG
Source organism: Phormidesmis sp. (assembly GCA_041742865.1). Lineage (GTDB taxonomy): Bacteria > Cyanobacteriota > Cyanobacteriia > Phormidesmidales > Phormidesmidaceae > Phormidesmis. The sequence continues at coordinate 18,437 of JBGTNW010000055.1, read as the reverse complement.
GCTTGAGCGCTCCCGTGTGGGTATTGCGGCTGATTGCTTCGTCCCGGTAGGCGCAAGTACAGTAGGCGCAGGCCGCGCTGATCAAGAGGCGCTGTTAATGCGGGCATTGCAGGAAGAGAGCTGTGAGCCCGAACAGTGCTGCCGGATTAGCGATCGCGCTATTCGAGAGTTTTTGGGCGGAGCTGGTATTTGATCTGGCACTTGATTTGGCCTTTAAGGATTAACTGCCGTTACTTGCCATTGCTCATGAGGATTGCTCGCATTGCTGCTCGCTAATTTCTCATACAAACAGCGGCTTTGCGGATCGCCTCTAAGGGCTAAGTGATCGACTTTGCTAATGGCTAGCAGTAGCAGGCAAAAGGTGGATGGTGGAATCTGAGCGTCTGGTGCAGGCGGGCTAAAAGCTGAGTCGGGGCTGCGGGGCGCTTTGGGCTGTGGCCAAGCAAATTGGAGACGGGCACTGTCTGAGATGCTTTGCCAAAGCTGCGTTCGGGCATCGCTTAGGTTAGTTTGTTCGCTGCTAGCCGTCACAAGCGTCAAATCACCGAGTAAACGGAACTGTTCGCGGGTTTTAGTAAAGTACCAACAGGCTTCGGCGGCGACCTGCTGGGCTATTTGATCAGTTTTTTCGCTGCGTGAATCGCTAATAAACATGAGCTGATTGGTCTTAGCGAAAAAGCCGCGAAAGACGACGGTGCGATTGGCAGGGGTGTGATCGCAGCGAATAGTGGCTAGCTGTAGGTAGCGAGAAAAGGGCAGAGAGCGGTTGCGGTGAAGGGCATGGGCGAGGGGCGATCGCCAGGGTGCGATCGCGGTCGATGGGGTCGAAAGGCTGGTCATAATCTAGTATTAGCGCAATGCTGGGTGATGGGCCTAAGGAAACGAGATTTAAACAAATCCGCTCGTATTCTCAAAAGTTTGTCATAGACTGTATGAGGCTTAAATATCTGGCTTAGCCGGTATCAGCTTGCTGTTCACCGTTGTTTCGCAATTGCCGACGCTTCAAAAAAAATCAGCTAGAACACCTGCAATACCTGAAAATCTTTGATTGACGACACCTATGAACATTTTGACAGTAGTTTCTTTGGTAGTGGGCTTAGTTTTGCTCGTAGGCGGCGCGGAGTTTTTGGTTAAGGGTGCCTCCAAGCTGGCAGCGACAGTGGGCATATCGCCTTTGATTATTGGGCTGACGGTAGTTGCCTTTGGTACCAGTATGCCGGAGCTAGCGGTCAGCATATTATCGAGCTTGCAAGGCCAAGCAGATATTGCCTTGGGCAATGTGGTAGGCAGCAACATCTGCAATGTGCTGCTGATTTTAGGCGTGTCAGCGTTAATTTCGCCTTTAATTGTCGCTCAGCAGCTCGTGCGTATGGACGTGCCGATTATGATCGGGGTGTCGGCGCTAGTGATGTTTTTTGGTTTAGATGGCCGCATCAACCGCTCCGATGGGGTGGTTTTATTTTTGGGGGGGCTGGCCTATACGGTATTTTTGCTGTATCAAAGTCAGAAAGAAAAAGACCCTGAGGTGCAGAGTGAGTATGCCAGGTTTGGAGAGCGATCGCTCTCAACCAAAGAAATTGCGCTAAATGCACTCATGCTTGTAGCTGGACTGATCATGCTGGTCGTGGGCTCACAGTTGCTAGTCAAAGCTGCCGTGACGATTGCCACCTTCTTTGGCGCTAGCTCACTGATTATTGGTTTGACGGTGGTTGCGATCGGAACATCTTTGCCTGAGCTCGCGACTTCAGTCATGGCTAGCATTCGAGGAGAACGCGATATTGCGGTCGGGAATGTTGTAGGCAGCAACATTTTTAATATTTTGGTGGTACTGGGCTTTTCTAGTGCTATTTCTCCCAATGGCATTCGGATTTCCGCATCGGCCATAGCGTTTGATATTCCAATTATGATCGCGACAGCTTTGATGTGTTTGCCTATTTTCTTTACCAATAGCGAAGTCTCCCGGCGAGAGGGCGGCATGCTGTTGGGCTACTACCTGCTATATGTGGGTTATTTAGTACTCAATGCCACCAATACGGCGACTCCGTGGACGGGTCTGATTGAGAGGGTGGTGATTCCGCTAACGCTGTTGATGCTGGGGCTTTTGAGCTGGCGAATTTGGCAGACTGTGCAGCGGAAAAAGGCAGGGGAGTAGGGGATCTCGAAAGGTAGCGTTCAACTCTGATTAGAAGCGGTAATGAGATCCGACAACGCTGAGTTGAGCGATTGGGCTAGATGTAGCGGATCGACGCCTAAAAGGGTGCGCTGGGCGCTGGCATAGAGGGCTGCTTGAGAGTGCCACCAAACAGCGCTGAGGACGGCCTTGGTGAGGGCGTCGGGGCAGGCTTGAGCTTGATAATCTTTGTTTTTTTGAGTTTTTTGAGTTTGACGGGCTGTGGCCATTAGGCCGCCCATCAGGCCAGTGAGGACGTCGCCACTGCCGCCTCTGGCAAGCGCAGGCGTGCTGTCGGGGTTGAACCAAAGATGAGTAGGCGTGGCGATCGCACTTCTCGGCCCTTTAAGCAAGAGGGTAGCGCTGCTGGCTTTAGCGGCTTGTAGCGCCAAAGCACCTGGCTGATTATGAGCACTGTACAAATCGGGAAATAGGCGTTTGAATTCTCCCGCATGGGGCGTGAGTACGGTCGGCGCTGATCGGGCTTGGAGCTGCTGAGTGGGGTTGCTTTGAGCCAGTAAGTTCAGGCCGTCTGCGTCTAGCAGCAATGGGCAATCAGCAGATAAGACGCCATTGAGAAGATGGGGGCTGCTTGGCGTGAGGCCAGGGCCGAAAGCGATCGCATCATATTTTGTGAGGTCTATAGAGCTTGGCAGATGAGCGATCGCACCTTCTGAAGTTTCATCGCAACCAACTAGCAAAGCGCCTGGAAGCTGAGGCAATAGCGCCAGTCGAATCGATTCCGGTACCGCCAACGTCAACATCCCAACCCCACTAGCAACTGCCCCTAAGCCGCTGAGTAAGGCTGCACCTGCATATTGTTTAGCACCTGCGATTAGCAGCAAATGACCGGCTTTGTATTTATGCGCTGTGATCGAACGATTGAGCGGCAGATAAGATTGAGCCGCTAGTGAGGTCAATCGCTGGACAGTCGGCGTTTTTCCAAGGACAGCGGCAATCTCTGCTAAGGGAATATCAAAGGGAATCAGTTCACTCTGGCCCAAATAGTCGAGCGCGCTTTCCTGCATAAAAGCGCGTTTCCATAAGCCCAAGCAAGCCGTATGCGTCGCTTTAATCGCAGCGCCCATGATCTCCCCGGTATCGGTATGGATGCCAGAAGGCAGGTCAATGCTAAAAACTGGCATAGCCTGTTGTTCAGACTGTTGATTAATCGTGTGAATGTCAGCGGCTAGATCGCCTGTGATCGGGCGAGTCAGACCCAAGCCAAACCAACCATCAATCACCGCATCGCAATCTACGAGATCTTCAGCCGCTTCCACAAAGGGAATGCCCAAGCTCTTAGCATAGTTAGCCTGTTGTTCTGTAAGAGGCTTGCAGTGAGAAAATGGCTGATAGACCCGTATACTAAACCCCAAATGATGTAGTTCACGAGCAACCACTAGCGCGTCGCCGCCATTGTGACCGGGGCCAGCTAAGATGCCGATTTGGCGTCTCGAACGCTCTATTCTAAATTCTCTGCTTTGATTGTCTATGCTTTGATCATGAGATAAAAAACACCGCATCAACCATTGCACAACTCGGCCAGAGACCTTCTCCATCAGTGCGGGTACAGGCATTCCGGCGGCAAAAATCCGCGCTTCTATGCGCTGCATTTCTTCGGCAGTGACTAGAAAAGACTCAATAGCGTGACTGGTCATGATCTAAAATAGCTGCTTCCTGATAAGCCGCTTTCCAATTTCATCATTAGCTCCCTTTAAGCTGCACTCGGTCTGTAATCCCAGCCAAAATCATAGCGAGGTATTGAGGGAGCCTTTCGGTACGTTTACTTTATTCTCGGTCTAGTGAAGCCGACCTGCTTAGTCCGAAGGTTATATCCTGTAAAAAGTCTTCATAAAAGAAGCGCTGCTTCAGCGAAGAAAAGTCTAAAGCAGCGCTCATCTATAAGCTTCCCAGATTTGGCCGAACACATCCCGAACATATTAGTATCAGCGACTGCAAAGGTCTAATTCACAGGGTTCTCTTCACAGAGTTCTGGAGAATGCTTCAGGTTCTTTCATGTTTCTTTGCGACATAGCGTTGTTTCCATTAGCATTAACACAGGAGCATTAACACAGGAGCACTAACACAGGAAAATTAAATATACAAACTCACTTAAGCGCTTCACAAGGGTCGCACTTGCCTCATTCATCCCAACTCCCGCTATATCCCCAAAAGCCTGTGAATTAGAAGCTTGTGAATCAGTCGGGTGCTTGAACTTCTGACTGCGACTCTTTCTAAAGATACGGCTAGGATACGGCTGAATCTGCCAGAAGATGGATCCTAGAGCAGTGGGTAACGCGATTTCATGGTGAGGTCGTCAAAAACTCATTTTTATGAGGAGGCAGCTTAATCATGGCTATTTTGAAGCAATACTCCGAAAGATTTAAGCAGTGGGCTCTTTATGGAGTCTGCTGCTTGATGGTAACAGCCGCGATCGCGAGTGGTCTGTTTGTGAGCAACATGCCTAGTGCAATGGCCGTCGGCTCTGATGCCGCCGCTGATGTAGTCAATTCGCGGGCAGCCGCAGAGCTAGATCGGATGTCGGGTGAAGGCACAAGCGATCAGCTCAAGGGTGCAATTCAAGAGACCACTGGCAAAGCTAAACGCGGTATTGGCCGAGTGACTGGAGAAATGGATGATTCTGCTGAAGGTCGGCTAGAAAGTGGGGCTAGACGGCTAGATGGCGCTACTGACGAACTCGGCGGAAAAATCCAGGGCGATGTCGGTCGGGCTAAGCGGGCTGCTTCTGAAGCTGGCGATGACATTGAAGATGCTACTGGTGGCTTTGTTGAGTCTGTTAAGGACTTTTTTAACTAGGTTTTGGCAGTAAGGTCTTCGTAGTTAGTTTGATAGTCTTAATATTCCTGAGGAGGAATTTTTAATGAAAAGTATTTCAAATCGTCTCTCTGCGCTGTTTGCCCGCTTGCGACCTTTCGCGATCGCCGCAGCTTGCGCACTTTTAATCTTTTCGAGTATGTCGCCTGCTTATGCTTTTGGCGGCGCTCGTTCAGATAAAGCTAAAGGCTTAGAGCAGCTAGAAGGGGTTCAAAAGGAATCTGAGAAAGCCATCTCTGGATCGATCAAGAGTGACAATGATCGTGAAAGCGTAGCTAAGAACTCACAGGAAGGTCTAAACGGTGTGCAGGGCGCAGCCAACAAAGAAAATATGATCAGCCCTGACAATGCCCAAGGAACCACGATTGAAGAGAACATCAAAGAAGCTCTAGAAAGCGTCACACCTTAATATCTACGGCGAATGTTCTGGCCATTCTTGATTGAGTGCTTCTGCGTTAATAAAGCCTTAGGTACAACAGCCAAGTCTTTCTAATTAATTGTGCCTCACGGATCCTAGGATAGCCTTCATCACCGTACAGCCTCATATCTCTAAAAAGCCAACTAGAAAGTTATTCTGGTTGGCTTTTTGCTGACCTTTTGACGGGGAGTGAGGGCGATCGCGTCAGAAAGCCTTGCGAAATCACAAAAAAATATATATGTCAATTAAATACGTAAAACGTAACAATACGTGTTATATTAGTTTACATAGAAAGGCATCAAGGCCCTGCAGCTCACCTGTAAGCGTTAAGTCAAAAGTAAGTTTTTTGTTGTTTTAATAAAAAATCTATTCCTTGTAGCGTGAGCCATAGCCTGCCGTTCTGATATGACTGATTTCAAAATTAAGCAATTGGAGAAAATACCATGCTGACAGTTCTAGGTTTAGTGTTCTTGGTCGGATGGGTGGGCGTTTCCATTATTGGTACCCAAGCTTATTTTCGGGGTGAGCAAACCAAACCCATTCATGAGCGTAACTGGCGCTCTGAGTCGTTTGAGCAGATTGCAAAAGTCGTCACTGGCAAAGAAACAGACTTTGCAGATAGAGTGCCTGCTTACAGCGGCGATGCCTACAGCAGTGGCTTGCTCACTGATAAGTAAACCACGTCCAACTTGAAACCTTGAGTTTTCCCCACCAGAAAAACTACAGTTCTGGACGTGGACAAGGTTTAGAAGACAGCCCGTTTTTTACAATCTGCGGTCTGGCGAGAGCTAGACCAACCGCTCAAGCCTAAAAAGGAAGCCTATCCTCCAAAGATAAGCTTCCTTTTTAGGTTTTATTTAATGTGAGGCGAAAGGCTACATCCGAGTGAGAATTTTCACTTTGGCTCGTTTATCTGCTTCGAGGCCCTCTAGTTCGCTCAAATCCAGCAGCCCGTCTTTAATCAGTCTTGACAAAGTAAAAATAAGAAAGGGCTCTCGATCATCATACTTGCCATCAATCTCATGCCGTCTAGCACTTAAGAAGTCGTGGAGATGCCAAATTTGCTCAGTAGTAGATACTACGCTAGCTTGCTCACGAACCCCTTTAATTAAATCTTCGACTTCGCGCTCGTAAGCATTCTTGAGCGCCGCCTCCGCGATATTCCGCTCTTTCAGACTCCATTGAACTTCAGTTTGTTGCGTCATCTTAAATGAAATTTATATCTTGATCTTTATCATTACGTGAAAACTCCAAAAAAACAACAGTTTGCTAGTGCTGATAATCTTCTCAAGTAAGCCTCTCCAGACCGGTTATAAATCAGCCATAGAAAGCTCCCTGAGAAGATCAATGTCGGCTCCTAAAAATTGGCATGATATTCAGTCGGTAGTTCATCAATCTGACGAACTACGCCAGCTAACTCAATTAGCGAACTGAGCTATCGAACCGATTTATCGAACCAAGTTGAGCAGTTCTTTGGGGGATGCTAGCAAATCAATTGCGACAAAGAAGATTTTGCCTTCAGGATTAAGTAGAAATCGCCAAGCGATGTTCATGCCGACAGCAGCTCCAAACCAAGGGGTCTGACATTTACCGGTCACTTTAATTTGGGTATAGCCGTCTTCAGCCGACTCAGTCACGCCGCGCTCAGGAATAAGGTTGAGGTTTTGGCACTCCTCTTTGAAAAACTGTAAAATCCCATCTTTACCGACAATGGGCTTACGAAAAGGTGGTTGCAGTGCGCCATCGGCGGCAAATAGTTCGATCAATGCGTCAAAGTCATTGGCGTTTAGATTATTCATGTAGCTCAATACGGTGGCATTATCGATGCCTTCGATTGTAACTTGAGTGCGCTGACCAATGGATTTGGGGGCAACTACTGGCTCAGAAACGCGGCTATAGCTGTCGAGCTTGCTAGTGTCGTAGCCCATATCAACAACAGAGTTTCTGAGCACAGTAATCTGCTGGCCAGACTCTAGCCCTCTAATCGCTTGCAAAACAGCAGCGGCGTTGGCTGATAGCTGATAGCCTTCAGGAATGGGCGCTACGTAACCTTGCTCCATCCACTCACCGAGGCGATACCAGAAGCCGAGCTTAATATTGGACGTCCAAGTGGCATAGGTGCGAGAAATTTCGGTGTCGGCGTGATTGGCCAAATCACACATGGCTTGAGACTGCTCAAGCGGTGTCATATTCTTGATTTTGTTCATGGTGATTTCAGCGAACTGCATGTTGGCAGCGCCGGGAGCCGCAATCGTAATAGATTGGCCCATTTCAAGGTAGGCGAACCAAATGAGAGCTAGCTGATCTTCCGCACTGAGTTGAGTAAACCGAGCAATAGTCGCTGGAACAGCATCAGCAGAGAGGGTGCTGGGAAAGATGTTACGAGCAGAAGCAACGGTGTAAGGCATAAAAAAACTGGCTATTTAAGTACGACAGATGAGACGTTGAAGATTGAAGCGTTTAAGAATTTATTCAAGTCATCTTTTACTGACTTGGTACAAACCTTAGCATATCTTTACGTTGCGAAACGCCAAGCAAAGCGGCTGCAACGTAAAGTGGCGAGTCTTGCTAGGAGCTAGGCTTAAATCAAAAAATCGCCCATCAACATCCTATTGCGAAGAAAGGTTGATGAGCGAATATGTTCACAGAAATATGTGTGCTATCAATGCCGGTTGTTTATACCGCGATCGCACCACCCACAGCTGAGACAATCGCTGAGATTAAGGCAGTAGCAAATAGCCACCAAGCAGCCGCCTCAGCCGCCGCTTTGGTGTCTTTTATCTGCTTTTGGGTCTGCGCTTTGATGCTGCTAAGGCGGCTCTCAATTTGCTGTTCTACTTGCTGGGCTTTGGTCAGAACGCTATCGCGAGCAGACTCGATTTGATCGATGACGCGATTGGCGTCGCGCTCAGAGATGCTTTCGTGGGAGCTAACGATCGCGACGAGGGTGTCGCGGTCAAACTGGGAGAGGCGATCGCGCATGGCACTAAATCCTGCCTGCGGATCGTCAAACAGTGTCCGCATATCGCGCTTGATGCCGTAATAGTCCAGCTCTGGTCGATCTAGAGATTCGAGATACTGACGAATACGAGCAAAGATGCGCTCAATTACCGACTCAATGCTGCGCTGGATGCTGCGAATTTGATCTTTCACTTGATGGCGAACATCGGCAATGCGAGCAACCACTTCGGCGGCTTCAGCTTCGGTCATATCAGGGCGTTGAGCCAAAAGGGCAACCATGGTTGAGTCGTCCATTTGAGAGAGGCGATCGCCCAGCTTGCTCGCGCCCAGCTTAGGATCGCTCAGCAGTAGCTTCAGATCACGCTTGACGCCTTCAGGATTCAGCTCTTCCTTATGGGTATTGCTCAAGTAGTCTTCTAGGGCCGATTGGAACGACATCACTTGACGCTGGCCGCTCACTTTTGCCCTGCGCACAAAGCGACGAGGCGATCTAATCACGCTCTGAATAGTTGAGAGGGTGTTATCAATCGCTTCATTGACTTCAGCTTCGCTCATATCACCGCGCTGACTGAGCAATTGCACGAGGGTATCGCGATCCATCTTAGAAAGACGGAAGCGAATAGCCCTCGCACCTACTTTGGGGTTGTCCATGAGCTTTTGCAGATCGCGCTTGATGCCTTCGGGGCTGAGCTCTGGCTTGCCAGTGCTACGCAGATAATCGGCAATCGCCGCCGTGGCTTCATCATATTTGGCTTGCGCTTGCGCAACCATTTCTTGCGGAGCATGAACCGCAGATACCCAGCTTTCTTCAACCGAATCAATCACTTGGTTAACGTCGCTTTCTGCAAACTCAGGGCGTTGAGCCAGCAGCTTCACAAAGGTGTCGCGATCAAAGTGAGAAACGCGACTGCGAATGCTGCGAATGCCTTGATCAGGTTCTGATAGCAACAGCTTGAGCTCACGTTTAATGCCTTCGGGGCTAAGTTCATCTTTGCCCGTGCTGCGCAGATAGTCTTCGATAGACTGCTGCTGCTGCTGTAGGCGGACTTTGGCAGCTTGGTCTACGCCTTCAGCATCGGCAATTACCCGCTCTAAAAGATGCGCGTAGTGCTCGGCTGTCTCGTGGGCGGCAACGTCATTGCGTGAAAGCAAAAACTGACGGAAGTAATCGGCGTTGAGATTGCCTAAGCGATCGCGCAGATAAGCCCCATCCAACGGCTCTTCCTCAATCAGTGCCCTGAAGGCGCGATCGCCCATTTCAGAAGAGAGCTCGCTAGCAGGCGAGTACTTAAAGAACGACTCCACCTGCTGGCGCAATCGCTTCTCGGCGGCAGCAGCTTCTGCAAACGTTACGTTCTTGAGCACATCTTGGCGAATGACTTCAAGGCGAGTGGCCATGTCACTAATTTCTGTTTGAGTGAGCATTCCTCTAGCTGAGAGCACGTTCACGAAGGTCTTACGGCTAATGCCCGAAAGCTGATGACGCATTTCAGTTTCATCTGCATCGGTATCGTAAAGAACGTTGCGGAAATTCTCTTCTAGCTCCGGTGACTTGAGCTCACTGAGATAGGCATGATGCAGGTAGCTTTCAGCATCAGCTTTGATTAGATTCTCATCTGCGACTGCTGCATCGCGCAGTTGAGACGGCATATCATCGGCATGATCGGCAATGCCACCTTGAATTTTGCTCTGCGCAGATTTGATTTGGCCAATGAGCTTACTAGCATCCATGTCAGAAAGATCTAGCCTACCCATGACCATGCCAATCAGCGTATTCATGCCCTGAGCAAGCACCTGCTGAACCGGGCCTGTACTGTCCTCATTGCTAGAATTACCCTGCTCGTCATTTTGTCCATCATCTTGATTGTTGCCTGAATGATTGCCTGAATGACTACCTTGAGCGCGACTTTGACGCATTTCAGCGATCAAATTGCTGAGCTGATCGCCTAGACCTTTAGAGGCGAGCTGTCCGCCCGTTGCCGAAGCGACAAAAGCCATCAGTTCGTTCATGCCTTTGCTGCTGCCGGTATTGCGCTCCCAGACGCTTTGCAGACGCTTGGCAAGGCGCTTCGTTTCTTCTTTAGAGAGGTTGGAGCGATCGCTCAACAACTTCTCAAACATGCTGCTATCTACCTCAGGTAGCGCATCTCTATCGGCATTAGCCAGCTCTGAGCTCCGAATCAGCCGTTCAAACTCTTCCTCAACTGAAGAAACATCGACCTCATGGGATCGCAGGCTTTTAATATAATCTTGCAAATTATCTTGAATGCCTGAAGTATCTAGGCCGGTAGTCAGTTCACGGCGGATTGCTGCTGCCGCTGCCTCGGCGGTTTGGACAATTTCGTTGCTAGCGCTTTTCGCCCCTATTGCAGCCGTAGCGGTGCCGACCATAGCCTGAAAGCCGCTAGTGGCTGATTTTACAACTGAGCCAATCAGAGAACCGACAGCGGTGGAGCTAAACCAGGTGAGCAGTGAAAAATAAAGTGCCCAAATCACCAAGCCGGTAATTGCCCCCGCCCAAGGATCGGGATACACATTGAGTCTGACGGCTAACCAGCAAGCGAAAAACAACGCTAAGCTAACTGTAATCAGTGTCCACAAGCCAAAGGCAAGGCCAATCGTCTTGATATTGGTGCCGCCGTCATCGCTGTCATCGCTGTCCGAATGACTAGAGCTGCCAGAATGCGCGACATAAGAAACCCCTGCCGCCATCGATAAGTTAGTCAGCAACAGCTGAAAACCAAAGGCTAGAATGACGCCGGAAAGAACTGCAACGATTACCTGTGGCCCTTGCACAGCAACCGGAACACCTACCGGAACAGCCTGCAACGTATCAATGCCTGGGCTGCCCACCTGGGCCAGCCAGCCAGCTGCATAATAGTGTGTGGCCCGTAACAGGCCGTTATAAAGTTCCATAGCGAATGCGCTCTCTTTTATGTGATACATGAGAATAGTTATCCTATTCATTAAGACCCTTTAAGCCATTTTATTCCTCTCCCCTAGGAAGGAAGCAGATTTTTCGGCTTCCTTCCTAAGGCTGAGATTGCCTCTTTTGGGTAATATTTGAGCCCAGGTTAGTCCTTTGGGTACTTTCTCTAAAAGCAGTTAAAGATGGACAAAGGGATACCAAAATGGCCAATCCCGAAGTGGCTAATCCCAAAATGGCTAAAGAGAGCTCTCGGAATAAAACTGCTTAAAAAAAGCGTAAAAAACAGAAGCGCAAAGCGAAACTTAAAAAGGAGCCTTAGGCGTAATCAAGTGACTGGATGTTGGCTTTGGCCGTAACAATCAATTGGCCAGATTCAATCTCTAGTTGCTCAAATTGAAGTGCCATGCCCCCTAGCTCAAAGCTGCGTAGATCTAACAGATCTTCGGTGCTGCGAATGAGCGACTGAGCAAGTTCGAGGTTGCTATTGTCGTCGTTCTCGTAATGAACATCGACTAGCGTCAGTTGATGCCCGCCTTCAACAATCTGCGGCTTGGCGGTGAAGGCGACGTGATGCGTTTCTACTTTTTCGATGAGCATAATGTCTGCTTCTATTCTGAAAGTATCGACGTCAGGTAGCGTAAAGCGCACGTTACTCGCATCAGTGGTGACGGTTTCACCGGAAGGCAGGGTAAGTTTTTGGCCTCTAAGCTTTTGTTTAACATAGCCAGAATTGAAGGCGTGCTCAATATCTTCGGCTTTGAGCGTAACGCGGGCTGTCGCATCGGTTGGCTGCTCTAGCTCGATGTTGCCAAAGGCAGCTTTGAGGAGGTTGAGATTGATAATATTCGTTTCGAGCGCGATCGCTTCCGTCCGCAGGTCATTTTTAATAACGAGCCCTTTTCCTTCTATAGTGGCGCTATCTATTTGCCCTTGCACTAATTTTAGAGGATCGGTGTGAATTTCTACTATGAGTGTGTCGGCTTTGTCTAGCTGAGAGTGGATACTGGCTTCGACGGTTTTGCTAATGACCTGTTCGCTGATACCTAGATCTTGTGAACTCATGAATGCTGGATACTTGTTTCTAGAGTGCAGCTCAGTGTAAGAGAAGGTTGCTTTTCACAAACTCTCTCATCAGAGTCAGTAAATAGCGATTTGAGGGACTACGGGTTATTCTTTTGGCACGGATTTATCCTGTAGCTGATTGAGGCGCTGTCGTTGAGAAAGTCTAAGCCCATGCTGGTGGACTTTGTTTTGAGCTTGGTATTCGGAGCGGGTCTGAGGCATTTGGGGTGGCATTTGGGGCGGCTGGGCTTCAGATTTTTTGTCGGGTTCTCCGTTAGGCTCTTTTTCTTCGACTTCTTCGGCAGAAGTAGCCTTGGCGGCAAAAGTAGCGTGTTTGTCGGGTTGGATGCGATCGCCTAATCGATTGGCATACACCTGCGTAAACTCCGCGCCAAACAGCAGAATTTGCGCCGAGTAATAAATCCACAGCAGCAGAACCACAAACGATCCGGCTGCGCCATAGGCAGAAGCGACGCTGCTATTGCCCAAATATAGCCCAATCAGCGTTTTGCCGATAGTGAACAGCAGCGACGTTATGGCAGCTCCTACCCAAACATCACTCCAGGCAACTTTGGCATCGGGGAGCACTTTGTAAATCAGTCCAAACAGTAAGGTAATAACGCCAAATGAAACGGCAGCGTTCAGAATTTGCCAGCCTACGTCCCAGCCGGTTAAAACATCTCCGATGACGCTGCTAGCAACCGATCCGCTCAGCGCTGATAGCACCGCGCTGAGCATTAGCGAGACCAGTAGCAAGAAGCCAATGACAAGCACCATGCCAAAAGAAAGGAGGCGATCGCGCAACAGCTTCCCGATGCCAGCACCTTTTTTGGGCACCACATTCCACACTGTATTCAGCGCATCTTGCAGTTGAATAAACAATCCTGAAGCACCGACTACCAGCAGCCCGATACTAATTAAACTGGCCCATAGACCGCCTTCCTGCTGTTCTTCGCTAGTGAGCATTTCTTGAATAAGTTCGGCAGCATTCGCGCCCAAAAGCCCCTGTAGTTGCTCAATGATACGGGTTTGGACAGTGCTTTGCTCAAACAGAAAGCTGGCAACTGCGATCGCAATAATCAATACCGGCGCTAATGAAAAAACTGTGTAATACGCTAGCGCAGCGGCCAGCCTTGAGGCTTTATCGCGCTGCCATTCGATGACAGTTTGCTTGAGGAGCGACCAAAACATACGAATAGAAATCATAATTCCAGCGGGAAATAAGGACGGCTAAGATATAAAAAGATAATAAAAATAATAAAGAAAAAAAGAAAAAAGGCAACCCTTCTGGATTACCTCACAATGCCGTAAAGCGGTCTGTGACAGTTCTCAGCCGTCATCTGCCGTCATCTGCCGTCATCTTGCCGTCAGAGGCCGGTCTAGCTAATCAGGCCAGAGCGCAGAGCCCGAACAGCTGCTTGCGTGCGATCACTTGCCCCTAATTTGTTCAAAATGTTGCGAACATGGGTCTTAACCGTGCCAACGGTAACAAAGAGCTTTTCGGCGATCTGAGCATTGCTACAGCCAGAGACGATGCACTCTAGAATCTCAAGCTCACGCGCGGTTAAGGGATAAGCATCAATAATTTGCTCATATTCAGGCTCTACGGCCCGAATTTCTACCGTTTTGCTGCTAAAGTTTTCGCCGACCGCAACCGAGGGCTTGACTTGGCTGAGCACTAAGCTGGCAATAGAAGGATCAATCCAAGAATTACCTGCATAAGTCTCCTTGATCGCCGCAATTAGATCTTTGGTTTCAATATCCTTGGTGCAATACGAGTCAGCACCCGCAGCAAAGGCAGCCAACACCGCTTTTTCGCTGTCATGCATTGTCAGCATCAAGATTCGAGTTTCATTCTTAGGATACTCCTCTTTAAATCGCTGGATCATCTCAATGCCATCAATATCTGGCAGGCCCACATCCACAATTGCCACATCCGGTCGCATCTGCGCAATCAAGCTCAGTCCCTTTTCACCCGTATCTGCTTCACCCAAGAATCTCAGGCCCGCCTGACGAAAAGCAGCTCTTAGTCCCATCCGAGTCAAGTCGTGGTCTTCGACTAGGGCAACGCTAATCTCGTCTTCTAGGTGAGTCATGTCTGAAACTTGCTCCGAATTTTGCTTTGATTTCTCTTGGAGAGGGGCAGAAGAGATTGCCATATATTTGTCAACTATTACAAGCTATTCTATTAAAAATGCGTCAGAAGTGATTATCTACACATCTGCCTGGAGAATGACAAAACTTGCAGTGGGCTCATTCCTTGGGCAGAGCGTAGTTTTGCTATTGTTTGAGATAACTGGCTTGTAGTAGTTATACCTCGATAAGTTCTTTGTCTGAATCTGGTTCTGATTCTTTTTCTAAGGTTGCTTTGTCTACTGCTGATTTAGCGCTTTTTTTCACGCTGTCAGCTGATGTTTTATGCATTTTAGATAGCAACGGATATTGCCTTCAGATCAATCCAGCGTTTGAGGGACTATTGGGGTACAGCAGTACAGCGATGCGCGATCGCACGCTTCTCTCATTAGCTCACCCGGATGATCGCGCCGCTACCCAAACGGCTATCGATCAGTTGCTAGCAGATTCCGCAGAACCAGGCAATAGCGTGAGCGCTCACTTCATCAATCGCTCCATCGGAGCGGATGATCGTTGGCACCGACTCAGATGGACAATCTCATCTGTGAGGTTATCTGCTACCACGAAGCGGCTTTACTGTGCTGCTCGACAAGCCGATGGCAATCAGGCTGGCAATCCATCAGCTGGCTTGTCGGCAATCGATAACAGCCTTGAGGTTCAGCGGTTTAACAAGCCATTAGAAGCGCAGGTGGCGATGCAAACCCAGCAACTCACACTCGCTCAAAAACGTTACTTAGAACTGCTGGAAACAGAGCGACAGACCCATAGCCAAGCTGAGAAATCCAAAGCCGAAGCGCGGCTGTACGCGGATGCTGTGCAAAATATGCGAGTGGGGCTATATATCTGGCAACTCAAAGATCTAAACGATGTCAATAGCTTGGCACTGATTGCGACGAATCCAGCCGCTAGTGAATTTATCGGCATGTCGATGAAAGATAAGTTGGGAAAAACGCTTCTAGAGATATTTCCAGTCCTAATCGAGACCGATATTCCGCAAATTTACGCTAATGTCATCCGCAGCGGCGAGCCCTATGACTTAGGCGAAGTCCCTTATGTCGTTGATCACCGCGATCATCCTGCTGATGCTCACAGCGAGCAGCGTTTTTTTGCTGTCAAAGCCTTCCCCTTGGCCAATCAATGCGTCGGTGTTGCCTTTGAAAACATTACCGCCAGTAAGCAGGCAGCACTCGATCTTCAGCGGCATACGGACGATTTGTTAACCGTCAATCGGCTGCTGACAGATGCTATGTCAATGCTAGAGCAGCGCAACCAAGAGCTGGATCAGTTTGCCTATGTGACTTCTCATGATCTCAAAGCGCCGTTAAGAGCCATTGCTAATCTCGCGACTTGGATTGAAGAAGACTTAGGCAATAGCCTGCCGCCCGAAAATGTAGAGCAGTTTGATTTGCTCAAAAACCGAGTGCATCGAATGGAGGGGCTGATCAACGGCCTGTTGGAATATTCGCGCATAGGCCGCATTCCACAGAGCTATGAGCTGGTAGATGTGAAAGCATTACTGGATGATATTCTCGATTCGCTTTCGCCCCCGAGCGCTTTCACCATCGAAATTGCGCCTGATATGCCCATTTTGCGATCTCAAAAGCTGTTGCTAGCACAGGTGTTTTCAAATCTAATTAGCAATGCCATCAAGCATCATCACCGCGCGGATGGTTGGGTGCGGATATCTGTGTGTGAGCAGGGTGAATTTTACGAATTTTGCATTGCCGATGATGGCCCTGGCATTGATCCGGACTATCATCAAAAGATTTTTGCAATTTTTCAAACCCTACAGTCACGAGATGACTTAGAGAGCACAGGCATTGGCTTAAGCATCGTACAAAAAGTGATCAGAGCTGAAGGCGGTGACATTACGCTCTCTTCTCAAGTCGGTGAAGGCAGCCAGTTTCGATTCACTTGGCCAAAGTCACCGCCTGATCACGACGCTGTGTCGATTGTTGAGTGAGCGTGCTGCGAAGAGATAAAAAGATAGGTGCAAAAATAGGCAGAAAGTCGTAGAAAAAGCTATAAAAAGGCTATGGGACTTTCTGTAACAGGGCTGTGAGCGTATGAAGCGATAAATATGGGGAGGCGTCAATGGATGAAAAAGTAGAAGTTGCCATCACTAATATTTTGCTAGTCGAAGACGACAAAGTAGACGTGATGAATGTGCAGCGATCTTTTGAAAAAGCCAATATTACTAACCCATTGTTTGTTGCTAACAATGGGCTAGAGGCACTGGAGATTTTGCGAAATGAGTCCACTTTGGTGCAGATGCCGCCATCTCGACGGTTAGTTCTGCTCGATCTTAATATGCCAAAAATGGGCGGGATTGAATTTTTAGAGGTGCTGCGAGCAGATTCCAAGCTGAGGGCGACAACGGTGATTGTGCTCACTACTTCTGATCAGGAACGCGATCGCATCGAAGCTTTCAACTTCAACATTGCAGGCTACATCCTAAAGCCAGTCACCTTTGCTAATTTTGCCGAGGTCATGGTAGCACTTAACCGCTACTGGACACTGTGCGAGATTCCGTAGTGAGAACCTTCAAAATCTTTGTCTGATATTGGTTAAGGGCCAATGTATGTCTGTAATGTCTGTCTGTAGACAATGTAGCTGGGCACGCTTGGTAGGTTAGTCTGCATAGACGGGTACACCATGTGCCCAATGAATTTAAATGATTTCTCCTTTGTTAGATAAAACCTTAAATGTGCTCATCGTTGACGACGATGAAGTCGATTGTATGGCTCTGCAAAGAGCCCTAAACGAAACTACATTTGAGACCTCTATCTCAGTCGTTAGTGACGCCGATGCGGCTCTGGCAGCAATTGATCGCGTAGGCTATGACTGTATCTTTTTAGACTATAACCTACCGGGCAAAAGTGGGCTAGATCTGACTAAGTTGATTCGGCAAAGAGGGATTAAAGTACCGCTGATTGTGCTTACTGGCCAAGGCGATGAGCAAACAGCCGTCAAGCTGATAAAGGCGGGTGCCTCGGAGTATTTGACTAAAAGCAAGCTGTCTGCGGAAGCGATCGCTCGCCTGATGCGCAGCGCCCTACGAGTGTATCAAGCCGAAAGCGTAATTGATCAGGTCAACTATGACTTAAGAGAAAAAAATAAGCTCTTGGAAGCGCAAAACCGTGAGCTAGAACGCCAGCGTCAATACATTTATCGTCAAAACTTGAGACTGCAAGAAGTTTCACGGCTCAAGTCAGAATTTTTGGCCACGATGTCTCACGAGCTAAGAACCCCTCTAAATGCTATTATCGGCTTCTCTCAAATACTGCTTAGCAAAACTAAAGATTTAATCGGCGACCAGCAGAGAAACATGCTAGAGCGAGTGCTAGCCAATGGTCGCAATCTGCTGGAATTAATCAACGACATCTTAGCGCTTTCCAAAATCGAAGCAGGCCGCCTGAATTTAGAGATAACGGAAACAAACTTAGCAGATCTAGTAACTAACACGGCAGAAGAACTTAGAGCACTAGCGACTCAAAAGTCTCTCTCTCTAAATGTAGAGATTAACCTGACCTCACCGGTTGTTTTTAATGATGAGATGCGGCTGCGGCAAATATTAGCCAACTTGCTTTCTAATGCGATTAAGTTTACAGATAGTGGCTGGGTTCAAATACAGGTACTAGATAGAATCGACCCATTAGCCAAAAAAGACGAAATATTAATTTCTGTAGCCGATACTGGCTGTGGCATTAGCGCTACTGAGCAAGCCTATATTTTCGATCCTTTTCATCAGGCCGATCAAAAGGTAACGCGCAAACATTCGGGTACTGGGCTGGGATTAGCCATCACGCATTCACTGGTGAGCATGATGGGCGGTAACATTACGTTGCAAAGCGACATTAATGCAGGTTCGGTATTTAGGGTAACGCTGCCTAGAAAAGTGCACACAGAGAACGATAGATCTGCTTCTA
>JBGTNW010000054.1:0-1913 GCA_041742865.1 Phormidesmis sp. | reverse complement strand
GTGGGTCGGTTGCGGGCTAGGCGGGCAATTTTGCGCTCTAGCTCCTGCACGATGTCGCCGCCGCGCACCGTTGAAAAATCAATGTAGTAGCGCTTGCCCCGCAGCGGCTGGGTGGGGTCGCAGGCGTCGTAAAACTGCTGTAGATCCAGCATGGGCAGGGGAAATAGGGCTGACCCCAGGGTAGCGCAAGGCCAGGGCCGCGATCGCCGCAGTTTGCCACCGTAGCTAAAACCCCACACAACCTGAGTTCAAGATAAGAAATTTTTTTGGAACGACAGCCCCACTGCTTTTGACCGTTCAGAGGACATTGGATGAGTCGAGGCTAGCATGGCCACTCACTGCATCTAGAGACTGTATAGCCATCGCCAGAACGGTTAGAGAGCAGCAATCAAATAGCATCTCAGCGTCATTCCCGCGCAGAGTTTGCCCCCCGCGAAGGCGTGGGGTGGGAATCCACCATAGGTATTTTGCTAAAGTCGGCACCTTGTTTCACCGCAAGCCCCTTAGGGCATTCGGTAATGTTCTAGACCTGTGTTTCACGGCAAAATATTGAAGAGTCCCGATACCCACACTCTGCTCATGGTTATCGAACCCGTTTGCTGCCCCATTTGTCACACTCTTGATGTCGTCAAAAATGTTGAGATGGAGATGTCCCAAGGGTGACAGCCACGAAGAGCGATGTAAATGAATCACTCAGGCTCTCATTCCAGCGGCTAAGAAAGACACTAAATTTGAGATAGTGTCTTGAATATCTTTTGGCTGAATGTCGCGGAGTAAAGCGCCCGGTTTACCGGCCTCCGTCTGAACACGAATGAGAGAGGCTACCACCAAGTCGAGTTTCCAGTGAAGCTGCAATCTCGATTGGCCGGGCAGCGATCTCTGGAACGCATCTAAAAATGGATCGACGTTCGAACTAAATTCTCCGCGAGCGATGCTCTGGATCGG
The DNA here is from genome assembly GCA_041742865.1 of Phormidesmis sp. Classification (GTDB taxonomy): domain Bacteria; phylum Cyanobacteriota; class Cyanobacteriia; order Phormidesmidales; family Phormidesmidaceae; genus Phormidesmis. Next base: position 968 of record JBGTNW010000054.1, on the reverse strand, counting down.
CTCTGGTTCAGTGCGGCAGCGTCCCATGAACTGAGCCCGGATAATACGATGGGTTTCGTTGCTCATAACAAATTCTAGCGGCGGCGTCAGGAAGGCCGTCAACAAGTCTTCAACCGAAGGATTGTCCGTTTTTTGCTTGAGCTGCTTGAGCATATCGAGTTGACCCTCAACCACGGGCTGGGCAATGCGGTGCACCACCGCCCGAAACAGTTCTTCTTTAGAGCCGAAATGATAGTGAACCGCAGCTAGGTTAACGCTAGCTGCGCTCACGATATTGCGGAGCGTTGTGCCTGAAAAGCCTTTCTCGGCAATAAGGTGCTCAGCGACATCTAGGATTTGGATCTTGGTGTCAATTGTGGTTGCAGCAGTCATTCTATTCAAACGCCCGATCAATTTCTATAATACGCGAGATTTCCTGCAATTCAAAGCCTGTATGGCTTACGAAGCACTTGAAGGCTTATAGCACTTGCAATTTTTTCAAACGTACGTTTTAATAATTTCAAGCGTTTGTCTGAATGTCAGGCGGCCTGTCGCCAATTTGTTTCGAGCTAAGAATTGCCATGAAATACCGTACTGGTGGCTGATCGAGTGTGTAGCTGTCTGTCATATCCTCCCCTGTCACCGACATAGAAGTCATACAAGCGTTTTAAATTTTTATTTTAGCTACGTTGCCGTTATCTCAAGGCTGTTTATGACTTCTCGCTCTTCACCCTCACGATTTACCGATGGTTTTCGTGCCGCAAAGCTATTGACGTCTATTCGTAAGCATCCCCAAAAAGCTATGGGAGCAGGAGCCATCGCTCTGCTCCTGCTAGTCGGCATTCCCGTCTTCAGAACGCAGTTCGCCAGCCCCGATGCCACCGCCGCCGAGGCCAATGAGCCGTCGGTACTGTCGGTGGAAACGCTAATGGTCGAAGCCGTTGATGGCTATGACGCCACCCGCACTTACACCGGCGAGGTGGCGGCGT
>JBGTNW010000053.1:0-3499 GCA_041742865.1 Phormidesmis sp. | reverse complement strand
GCCTCTGATCTGGTCATGATCGCGATTGGAGGGTTCAGCCCGCTAACAGGCTTTATGACTGAGGCAGATTATCACCCGGTGGTGAGCGATATGCGCCTCGCTACCGGATTGCCTTGGTCGGTACCGGTAACGCTTTCAGTGACCGAAGCGGTAGCTGAACCACTAAAGATAAGTGAACTCGTGCGCTTAGACGATGAAACCGGTCGCTTTATCGGGGTGCTGGAGCTGAGCGAAAAGTATACCTACGATAAGCAAAAAGAGGCCATCAACGTCTATCGCACCGACGAAGATAAGCACCCTGGTGTGAAGGTTGTTTACGATCAAGGGGCAATTAATTTGGCCGGTGATGTCTGGCTATTAGAGCGCGAGGCGCATCCGCTGTTTCCGAATTATCAAATTGATCCAGCGCAGTCGCGTCAGCAGTTTCGCGATCGCAACTGGAAAACCATCGTCGGCTTTCAAACCCGCAACCCCATTCATCGGGCTCACGAATACATTCAAAAGTGCGCATTAGAAACCGTAGACGGGCTGTTCTTACATCCTTTGGTTGGCGCGACCAAAAGCGACGACATTCCGGCAGATGTGCGAATGCGCTGCTATGAAATTATGATGGAACACTATTTCCCGCAGGAGCGGGTAATTTTGGCAATCAACCCGTCAGCGATGCGCTACGCGGGGCCGCGTGAAGCTATTTTCCACGCCCTGATTCGCAAAAACTATGGCTGTACTCACTTTATTGTGGGCCGTGATCATGCGGGCGTCGGTGACTACTATGGCACCTACGATGCGCAGGCCATTTTTGATGAATTTGAGCCGAGTGAACTTGGGATTGTGCCGATGAAGTTTGAGCACGCTTTTTACTGCACCCGCACTAGCACCATGGCGACTACAAAAACCAGCCCCAGTTTGCCGGAAGAGCGGATTCACTTATCGGGCACTAAAGTTCGAACGCTGCTGCGAGAAGGCAAACAACCACCGCCAGAGTTTTCTCGGCCTGAGGTGGCGGCGGAGCTGATTAAGGCAATGCAGGAGAAGTAGCGCACAGTACGCGCGATCGCTGCTGTCCAAGCTAGATTGAAGTTAAATTGGACAGTATGCTAGATCAAAGCAAAGGGTGGTGAGGTCTGATGGGTTTAAGCCGACGAGCGTTAATTCAGCAAACGGGCGCGGTGATAGCGGCTTTGGGCCTCACTGATTGGGCATGGGGCCCTGGTTTGCGCTTAGGATCGGCTGTCAATGCCCAAGGTTATGCTCAAGCATTAGCGCAGTCAGCCGGACGCAAACTAGCCCTCTTAATTGGCATTGATGAGTATGCGTCGGGAGCTTTTGCCCCTGAGCAAAACGGTCGGTTAGCGGGCGCGGTGACCGACGTGGCCCTGCAAAAGGAGCTATTAATTCGTCGCTTCGGTTTTTTGCCTGCGGATGTAGTTTGCCTGACCAATCAACAAGCGACGCGAGTCGGGATTTACCAAGCTTTTGTCAACCACTTATACAATCAGGCAAAACCTGGTGATGTGGTAGTTTTTCACTTTAGTGGCTATGGCGCACAGGTGCGCTTAGGCGAGGCGGTCGGCGCTCGATCGAATGGTGAATATCAGAGCTCTCAAGAGACTGTGCGATCGCTTGTGCCTTACGACGGCTTATTGCCCAACGAAAGCAGCCCCGCGCTGAATGACATCACCGAAACTGAACTCAAGGCGCTGTTAAAACAGCTCAAAACCAAAAATGTGACAACGGTTTTAGATGCGGGCTTTGCCGATGTGGCCCTGCCCTTTTCAGGTGGGCTGCGATCGCGCACGCGCTCAGCTGTTGTTACTGGCCAGTTACCAGTCCCTTTCCCGCTACTCGCTAATCAGAGGCCGGGGCCAGTCGATGCACCTTTTCCAGGCACTGTTTTACAGGCAGCAGACATCAATCAAGTGGTGATTGAGCGCCCTTGGAATGGCTTTAGCGCCGGAGCCTTTACCTATGCACTGACGCAGTATTTGTGGACAGCGCCTGCACCTGTAACCGTAGGACTAGCCTTAGGCCAATCGCAAGTAACCCTGTTACGATCAAGCAGCAGCAGGCAGCAGCCGACAGCTAACGTCAAAGGCACACCGGTTCAAGCGCAGCTCGATTTCATCCAAACTCCCCCGCTTTACGATACACCTCTGATGACGGGCACTCGGGGGCAAGGCGTGATTCAATCGATCAGTGCCGATGGTAAAACGGTGACGCTGTGGCTAGGCGGATTGCCTGCTCGAGTCCTAGAATATGTCGGCCCACCAGCGGTGATGATGTGCGCAGGACAGCCGTTGCAGCTGCGATCGCATAGCGGCCTTACCGCCAAAGCTCGACTCCTCGGCAATTCTATTGTTCCGAGTAATCTCGCCAATAGCAATACAGCTAGCACTAGATCGCTGCAAGTGGGCTTACCTGTGTGGGAAGCAGTTCGCATCTTGCCCAAAGATATCAACTTAATTGTGGCGCTCGACAACCAGTTAGAGCGCATTGAACGCGTTGATGCCACCAGCGCCCTCTCGGCCTTGCCCTTTGTCACCTCTACGTCAGACACCGAGTTGCCAGCCGATTGCTTGCTCGGTAAGCCAACGCCTAAAAAAGTCGAAATGCTCACCGCTAGCTTAAATCCAGAAAAAATCGCGCCGTCGCCGCCCAGCGCTGCCCCTAAACCGACAGATGATGGACTCACGCCTGAGAAGAAGTCATCCAACCCGGCTGCTGAAGAAGGAAAGCTAGGCTACGGCTTGTTTTCGGTAACGCGATCGCTCATTCCCGGCACCCTAACTTTAAAAGAAGAAGCAATCAAACCCGCTGTTAGCCGTCTTACGCCCAAGTTACAGGCGCTCATGGCTTTAAAAATGCTACGCCTTAGTGAAAATCAAGCCTCTTCGCGGATCCCTGTGCGCGTGACGTTAGAACAAATCAATGCTTCAGAAAGTGCTGACAAAAAATCAGACAAAACCCTGTTGATCAGCCGTCAAACGCTGCTAGATGAACAGCTTTTAGCAGCGGCTAAAAACGACAATATTGAAGGGCTAGCGCCTGAGGTGCCGTTGGGCAGTCGAATCCGCTATCAGCTATTCAATCAAGGTAGTGTGCCGATTTACTACAGCTTAATTACGGCTGATGCGAGAGCGCGGCTATCGGCTTTTTGCCCGGTGAATCGTCTATCGGTGGTGCAATCGGCGCTGCTCAAACCGGCCGGGGCACCGGTGCCACCAGTAGGCAGACGTGAGCGGATGGATCGCGCGATCGCCTCTGCCAGCATTGCGCCCAATAGCGCCATCACGATTCCTAGCAACGATCTCGACTGGAGCGTTCAAAGTCCCCCTGGCGAAATCGAAACCTACGTCATTTTCAGCACTTCACCCCTCACCCAAACGCTTACCTTGCTCAGCGCTGCTAGCAGCGGCGACTCCCGTTTGAACCCAGTGCTCAATCCTCTTGCCGTGATTGAAGCGCTGCTGTCTGATCTGAGCCAGGGCAACGACACTGA
>JBGTNW010000052.1:0-4616 GCA_041742865.1 Phormidesmis sp. | reverse complement strand
CGATACGACGCTGAGCATCTCAATCAGTTGGGTTCAAAAGTTTTGACGCAGCTATTAGCCAAAGATTTCAGCCAAGCAGTAGTGGGCGTAGTGAAATGATCTTTACTGAGTTTCGATTTTTTCTCTTTTTTGCAGTTATCTTTGCGCTGTACTGGGCGCTACAAAGCAATCACTGGCGCAAGGTCTGGATTTTGGCCTGTAGCTATCTTTTTTACGGCGCATGGGACTGGCGATTTTTGTCGTTGATTGTCGCATCTACGCTGGTGGACTATCTAGTAGGACTAAAATTAGGGGTTAGTGTCGGCGAAAGCCCTAGTGCTAGCCCTGCATCAGAATCGGCCGCAGCCTCCTGGGGTCGGCGACAGTGGCTCATGCTCAGCCTTGGCGTCAACTTAGGCACACTTGCTTTTTTTAAATACGCCAATTTCTTTGCCGATTCAGCCGTTGGATTCTTTGGCTGGCTAGGGCTACCGGTTAACTCAGTGACGCTATCGATTGTTCTACCCGTCGGCATTAGCTTCTACACATTTCAAACGCTGAGCTATTCGATTGATGTCTACAAAGGAAATTTGCAGCCGCAGAAAAGTTTGCTGGATTTTGCGACGTTTGTGACCTTTTTCCCGCAGCTTGTGGCAGGACCGATTGTACGAGCCTCTGACTTTTTGCCGCAGTTAGAGACGAGCCGCCGGTTTAAACAGGTCAATATGCGAGCCTGTTTGGTGCTATTTATGGTGGGTTTTTTTAAAAAAGCCTGTGTGTCAGATAATTTGGCTCCGATTGTAGATCAGTATTTTACAGCTCCAGAAACCTACACTGTGCTCAGTAGCTGGATTGGGGTATTGAGCTACACGACGCAGATTTACTGCGATTTTTCGGGCTATACGGATATGGCTATTGCTTGCGCGGGCTTCTTGGGCTATGAGCTGTGTGTCAACTTCAACTTTCCGTATTTTTCCACTAGCATTACGGACTTTTGGCGGCGTTGGCACATCAGCCTGTCCACTTGGCTCAAGGACTATTTGTATATTCCCTTGGGCGGCAATCGTGGCAGTCAGTGGTTCATGTACCGCAACCTGATGCTGACGATGGTGCTAGGGGGCTTGTGGCACGGAGCCGCTTGGACGTTTGTGCTGTGGGGCGCACTGCACGGCGGCGCTTTGATTGTGCAAAAAGAGTGGAGCAAGTGGGTAGCGCGGCCTGCACCCCGAAGCGATTTAGTGGCAAGATCGGGCCAAAAATCGGGCCAAAAATCGGGCCGCTCTCTAACGCATCTGTGGGCGATTCCCATCACGTTTTATTGGGTGTGTATTACCTGGATATTTTTCCGCGCTGATAGCTTTGCCACTGCAATCACAGTGATTCGGGCTTTTGTAGGGGGGCGATCGCTCGGCACCCAACAGCTCAATACTGGCATCCTAAGCATTTTGGCAGTGTTGGCTCTACTGCACTGGCTCACGGCTCAGCAGGTTTGGACAAAAGCTTTAGCCCAACTACCTGCTCAGCTATTTGCCGTCGGCTACGGCTTTGCCGCCGCTATTCTGCTGACCTTGATGCCCATTGGCTACAGCGCTTTTATCTACTTTCAGTTCTAAAACTTTCAGCTCTAGGCTGCCGAGTTTGCGGTACAAACCACTCTTTCCATCCCACCAATCTCACCACAGAATAAGCTATACAGGTAGTAACCTCGTCTATATCATTAGCAGCTCTTTTGTCCGAACGCCCTCGCACGCTTTCAAAAAAAATATACGCTACTTATCGGCAGCAAAGACCGCTGTACAGAATTTGGCGGGCTCTATCGCCGATTGAGTTTGTCAAATTTTTGAGCTACATCAATCTCGAAACCGTGCGGATGGTAGTACGCGATACTTTTCGCCAGCGCCTACCTAGCCTCGCTTCGGAAATGGCCTACAACGCAATGCTGGGACTATTTCCCGCGATATTGGCCTTTTTAACAGCAATCAGCATTTTTAGACCGCTAACCTCTACGTTTGTCAACCTAGTCACTAGCTTGGGCGAAGTCGCACCCGACGGCGTGCCTGAACTCATTTACGGCTTTGAGAGTGTCGTGCTTGAGACGCAACGTCGAGGATTGTTTTCAGCCAGTTTTGGTCTAGCGCTATGGGCCTCCTCTGGGGCCATGAGCGCTGCCATGCGGGCACTAGATCAAATGCATCAAGTTCCACCTCGACGCAGGCGACCTTTTTGGAAGGCGCGACTAATTTCTATTTTGCTAACTTTAGGCACAATTGCGCTACTAATTACGGCTTCTAGCTTAGTCTTTGTCAGTGATCTAATTATGCAATCGCTGATAGTGCACAGTAGCGGTGATATTGGCCACTGGGCCAGCGAAATTTGGAGCTTATTTCGCTGGCCCTTGGCCTTAGGCATAATGTCAACGGCATTTGCTTTTGTCTATCGGTTTGGCCCTAGTCGCTGGCAATCAGGTAAGCCATTAATGCCGGGAGCAGTTTTGGCAGCGCTGTCTTGGGCGGTGATTTCTGGCTTATTTCGGCTATATGTGAGTCATTTTGGTAATTTTGTTTACAGCACAGTGGCTACGGTCATTGTTTTGCTGCTGTGGCTCTGGATTACGGCTCTGGTGATGCTCATTGGTGATTTGCTTAACGTAAGCGTAGGCAAAGTGATGGCAGATCGGCAAGATAGAGCCTAGTGCACGGGCTTTAGCGCATAGAGCGAACGCTGTTGATAACAAAGACTGCCAAGCAGGCCAATATCAACAGGTACAGAACAATACCGGGTAAAAAAGACAGTAGCGTCAGCCCGCGCAGCAGCCATACGCCCAACGTGAAACAAATCAGAAATAGCAGTAGTTGAGATCCGGGCTTCAGTCGAAATCGATTACCCATAACAATGATCGGTCAATAGGTGGAATACAAAATTACAAACCGCTAATACTGTATTAGCTAAATACCTGGTCTTTCAATATAAATACATCTTTGGTGGCATTGAATACGCTTTTTGTGAATATCGCTTGATAGGTTGAAGCTAAAGTTCTCTTCTGAAGAGTTGATCGCTTGGAAACTATGAAGCTCAGAAGAAGTTCAGCAAGAAATTGTGCTGATTTCCGTAGGAACACTGTCAAATTATGCAGCGTCACAGATATAAATGAGGGCACGCTCAAAATGTTCGCAAGGCACTGCGAGGCATTTTAAGGCTATGTCAGCTAGAGCAGCGCTCCAAAAGGCGATCTAAAAATTAGAGGTTTTATTCAGAGATTTCTATTTGAAGTAGAGACTGTTGATTTCACGGAAACTTTACGTTCAACGATTGCTTAACTGTCCTAACCTTTACCTGGCTTCCGTAAAAACAAGCAATAATAGCAGCAATTTCAGCTAGTAGTTTTCCTGAGTACTTCATTTCTTCAATGTCTATCTGACTATCTGAAACGGCCGTCTAGCACTTATATAGTCATTCTAGGCGGTAATTTTATCCGATGGTCATCCAATGGCTTCGGTTACCAGTTTCAATATTTTCACTAACATTTCAATATTTTCACCAACATTTGTCTATGGTCGTTTCTTCAAGTTTGATCGTTTCTGGCTCATCTACGAGCACTACGATGACTTCGCAGCAAGAAAGGTCTCTTTTGCAAGGGGATGTTTTACTCACTACAAAGATGACGGAAACTGGCGCGGCTGTAACCGCAATTATGTATGTGCCGCTGGGGCGATCGCAAACTTGGCAGAAGCTTACCGACTATGGCAAATGGGTACAGTATTTTCCTGACATTGTGCAAAGTCAGGTGCTAGAGGTAAAACGACAGTCACAAACGCACCCGATGACGCGCCATTTATATCAGGTCGCTCGCAAGGCTTTCTTGATGTTTTCGGCTCAAGTCGAAATCTATTTGCAGGTGATTGAAACGCTGCACCAAAAAATTCAGTTTCGCTTTGAACGCGGTACCTTTTCCGATTTTACTGCCGACCTTACCTTGGAAGATTGCGGCACAGGCACTTTGATTACCTATTCTGTTAAGGCAACGCCACTGATTCCGGTTCCTAGCTTTTTGATTGAGCAAGCCATTCGCTACGACTTACCCGGTAACATGAAGACGATGCGCCGGGTCATGTGTGCGGCGTAAGTCCTCAACCTAATCTGTGCACCCTAATTCTGTGCTAAATGTCAAATCAAACTATCGGCTTAGATGATCGGCTGTACGGCTACTTGCTGTCTGCAACCCTACGAGAAGCAGAGGTATTAGCTGACTTACGACAAACAACTGCCGATCATCCTCAGGCTCGAATGCAGATTTCACCGGAGCAAGGGCAGTTTATGGCCCTGCTTGTGCAGCTTATGGGCGCAAAAAAAACGCTGGAAATTGGGGTGTTTACGGGCTATAGTGCCTTGGCTATTGCGATCGCACTTCCTAATGATGGCCGCATCATTGCCTGTGACATCAGCGAGGAATTTACGCGCATCGCACGCACCTACTGGCAAAAGGCCAACCTTGCCCACAAAATCGATCTGCGCATTGCCCCTGCTTTAGAGACGCTCAAGGGCCTGATTGCTAAGGGCGAAAGCGGCACCTTTGACTTTGCTTTTATCGACGCCGACAAAAGCAACTACGACAGCTATTACGAAAAGTCACTTCAGCT
>JBGTNW010000051.1:0-10046 GCA_041742865.1 Phormidesmis sp. | reverse complement strand
CATGCACTGGACAATTGGCTGTCGTGAAAGATACCACCGACAAAATACAGTAGAAAATTATTGTAAAATTGTGATAATCTAGAAAGCTATTGTTTCGCCCGTTTGGGGATCAAAATTGGAGGTTTTCGCTTGGAGTCTGCTGTAGAGTCTACCAATGGATCGAGTGCGCCAGAGGCTCGGTTTATCTTAAAAGTACTGTGGCTAGATAAAGATGTCGCCCTTGCGGTTGATCAGGTCGTGGGCAAAGGCACGAGCCCTTTGACATCTTACTTTTTTTGGCCTCGTAACGACGCTTGGGAACAGCTCAAGACTGAAGTTGAGTCCAAGTCTTGGATTACAGATGAAGAGCGGGTTGATCTGCTAAATAAAGCAACTGAAATCATTAACTATTGGCAGGAAGAAGGTAAGACCAAGCCAATGAGTGAAGCCCAGAGCAAGTTTCCAGAAGTGGCATTCACCGGTAGTTCATAATCGAGTTTCTAGCGGATGCTAGCTAAAGATTGAACCATAAAGTAAAGAGGCCCTTTGACGCGATCCTGTCAAAGAGCCTCTTTTTGTTGATTTTGTAGCCTGTTATACCCGACTGGGTGGAAAAACCTTTTTCAAAAAAAGTGAGTCACTACTCGGCACGTTAGGGATAGATACTTTCTCGTTCGGTAGATAGATCTGTTTGCTGCGATAGGCCCAAGTACCTTGCAAGCTTTGATACGGATCGCTATAGCACTCCAGCACGGCATCTAATAGATTGAAAATCCAGTAGTCACGAATGCCCTGCTCAGCGTACACAGGCAGCTTGATAGTTTGATCATAGGTAATCGATGAATCCGATACCTCAATGACCAATAGAATATCTTCTGGCCGTGGATGACCGACCATATAGTCATCAGAGCGATTTTTGACAATCGCAAAATCAGGCTCCGGTTCACTATCAGGCGGTAAGGTAATTGGCGATTGACAGCGCGCAGTTACAACCTCTTTCAAGCATTTAGGAAGCTCTCGAAGTAGGCGCGTGATACAAACTTCGTACGCAACACCTTTGGCTGCCATGTAAACAATTTCTCCGCGAATGAGTTCAATATGATCGCTAGCTTTCAAAAAGCCCAACTCGCTCAAACGTTGATACTCAGCTAGGTCAAATCGTTTCGCGGTTACCAGTGACATATCACAAAATTAAGTGAAGAGTAATTGAATTGTAGCCGAGGAATCTTCAGTCACTCAGTTTTAGGACTCTGACCTTTAGCAGCCTCGGCAGCCTAATTCTATGACCATCCGCAATCGATTTGTTATGGCACAATTGATTGGCTGTATTTGTGCTCTGTAGATAGTGAGACCCCATAGAACCGGCCGATAGAAGCTAAAGGCTCAGCAATAGGAGATTATGACCAAGTTTGTGTTTGTGACCGGTGGTGTGGTGTCGAGTATTGGGAAAGGAATTGTGGCCGCTAGCTTAGGGCGGCTGCTGAAGTCGCGCAATTATTCGGTTTCGATTCTTAAGCTCGATCCCTACATCAACGTCGATCCGGGGACGATGAGCCCATTTCAGCATGGTGAAGTGTTTGTGACCGAAGACGGGGCTGAAACAGATCTGGATTTGGGCCATTATGAGCGCTTTACCGATACCTCAATGTCACGGCTCAATAGCGTTACGACTGGCGCAATTTATCAGGCAGTGATCAATAAAGAGCGGCGGGGCGATTACGAAGGGGGTACGGTGCAGGTGATCCCGCATGTGACGAATGAAATTAAGTCACGGATTCATCGGGTGGCGCGCAATCGCAATCCGGATGTGGTGATTGTCGAAATTGGCGGCACGGTGGGTGATATTGAGTCGCTGCCGTTTATGGAGGCGATTCGTCAGTTTCGTCAAGATGTGGGGCGCAATGACGTTATTTATATGCACGTCACGCTCATTCCTTGGATTCCGGCAGCCGGTGAGCTAAAAACAAAGCCCACTCAGCACTCAGTCAAAGAGCTGCGCTCAATTGGCATTCAGCCGGATATTTTGGTGTGCCGCAGTGAACGGCCTTTGCTGGAAGGAATGCGTGAGAAGATTTCGAGCTTCTGTAACGTGCCGATTGACTGTGTGATTACAGCAGAAGATGCGCCGAGCATCTATGAAGTGCCGCTGTATATGGAGAAAGAGGGATTGGCGATACAAAGCCTGGCGCTGCTGGATTTGGAGCAGCGATCGCCCGATCTGACCCAGTGGTCTACGCTGGTAAACCGGCTTTATAGCCCTGATAAATCGATTGAAATTGCAATTGTCGGCAAGTATATACAGCTCAATGACGCTTACTTATCGGTGACCGAAGCGCTGCGGCACGCAGGCACAAACTTCAGCACTGAAGTCAAAGTGCGCTGGGTTGATTCTGAAGAAATTGAACGGGATGGCCCCGAAAAATATCTCGATGGCGTAGCGGGTGTTGTCGTTCCTGGCGGCTTTGGATCAAGGGGCATTGACGGCAAGATCAGCACTGTGCAGTACGCGCGAGAACGCCATCTGCCTTTTTTGGGGCTGTGCTTAGGAATGCAGTGCTTAGTAATGGAGTGGGCGCAGCACATTGCCCAATTGCCGGAGTCAAACAGTTCCGAATTTGATGCAAACGCGCTCAATCCAGTGATTAGCCTAATGCCAGAGCAGGAAGACGTAGTGGAATTGGGGGGGACGATGCGGTTGGGGCTGTATCCTTGCCGCATTGAACCCAACACGCTGGCTAGTCAGCTCTATGCCAAAGAAGTGATCTATGAGCGGCACCGCCATCGCTATGAATTTAACAACGCTTACCGCAATCTCTTTTTAGAGACCGGGTTTGTGGTGAGCGGCACCTCACCGGACGGTCGCCTAGTAGAAATCGTGGAATTGCCAAGCCACCCGTTTTTTATTGCCTGTCAGTTTCACCCGGAATTTCAGTCGCGGCCCAATACGCCGCATCCAATGTTTTTGGGGCTGATTGAGGCGGCGCTGAAAGAAACAGCTTGTGTGAAATCAGTATCGCTCAAGCCTCAACCCAGCGAATTTGGAGAAGTGACTGATGCGCAGACGGCAGAGAAAGTCGAGGTTTAATTTTCAAGCGATTTGATTTAATTAGTTGCTTACCTGTGCGCCGTGGCTGCGAGGATCCGCATCGGGTGTGCTGGCAGGATTGGCGGTAGTGTCAATCTCAGAAACTCTGCCGCTAATCTGAGCGTGAGGCAAGGACTTACGCTTGATCAGCGCATCGAGGTTTTCAGCTAAAATGGCGCGGGGAAGTTCGCCAATCGCTGCGCCGCTTTCAAGGCTGTCAGCGGTTAAAAACTCAAAATGGGGAATGCCATCGACGCGGTAGTTGAGCATTTCCGGAAGCCATTTGGTGTTGTCTACGTTCAGCATGACAAAGTTAACGCGGTTTCCATAGTCAGTTTTGAGCTGTTGAATGTCGGGAGCCATGGCCTGACAGCTGGTGCACCAGTTAGCGTAAAACTCAATGAGGGTAGGTTTGCCGTTGGCTAGAGCGCTGTCGAGCGGCACAGCCGTTTCAGCCATTTCTGACAAAGAGGCGGCCGGAGAGCGGGTTTGCAGGCCGAGAACAAGCGCGATGCTGAGGAGGGAAGCGATCGCGACCACCACAAAATTTCTGACTCGTTTTGCCATTTCTGAAGACTCAGCCGCCATGTTGCCCATCCGTAAATAGCCTGTGTGTAAACAATAGTTTCTTCTATCTTATCGTTCTAAATGACGGCTTTTGCGTGAGTTAAGGCGGCGATCGTACCGCCTGAGGAAGCCCTAGCCAGATGACCATAGCAAGCGCGTGAGAGATAGACTAAAAGCAGCCATTCACGCCGTCTAAATCGCCCGCAAAAACCGCCTGTGAAAAAAAGACTGACGCTAACGTTTCCCAAACGCACCATTCACATCCCGATTACCTATCGGCTGGCGAAAGATTTCAACGTTGCAGCCAATATTTTTCGAGCCCACGTCGCCCCTGATCAAGTGGGTAAGCTGCTAGTGGAGCTATCGGGCGATATTGATCAGCTCGATGCAGCGATTGAATGGATGCAGGCGAACCACATTGAAGTGTCGATGGTCAATCGCGAAATTGTCATTGACCAAAATAGCTGCGTTCACTGCGGCCTTTGTACAGGGGTGTGCCCGACCGAATCGCTAAAGCTTGATCCGATGACGCATAAGCTGACGTTTGAGCGATCGCGCTGCATCATGTGTGAGCAGTGTTTACCCAGCTGCCCGGTTCAGGCTATTTCCACCAATTTATAGCGTTAGGTTGTTGCGTTAGGTCGTATGTTGTAGGCGGTTTATGCTTCAAAATCCAGTATTTTCGATGCTGCTATTGCTGTTGGCCAATCTGGTTTTTGGGCTATTTTTGCGAGAGCATCAAAGCTCACAGCTTTACTGGATCCTGGCTATTGCCTACATCACTTTAAAGTGCGGCGTGCTTAGCATTGTCTGGCGTCCAACCCGTAACTTTCTGTTGCTAGGGTTCAAATCGGACCTTGGCTATACGCTGATGGCGGTTGGAATTGCCTTTTTTGCCGTTGTTGTGGTTGCTTGGATTCAAATCTCTAGCTATTTTTTTGTGCTGTGGGCAGCCGCACTATTGCTGCGGATAAATCTCTACACTTACCGAGTGAACACAATCCTATCTTTCTTAATTATGCTGCTGATCTCTTTATTAGGACTAGGCGCTAGCTGGCTCCCAACGCTGGTAAAAACGGGACAAATTGCCGCCGTGACATCCGCCATCGCGTAAATTACCCGCTATTCACCCTAAAATTTGCGATTTCCTTTCTGTGGCACTCCATAAATCGGCACAGGTTATCTAGTGCGGTGTTAGCAATCGAGCGATTGTATTCACAGCACAAGCGTTTAACTGTTGCCCTTACCTCTCATCGGCCGTGATGAGGGGTATTTTTTTGTCCATACACCGCTTTACCCAGTCTGACAAAATCGGATTTACGATTTCAGGGGCTTCATCTTGGGGGCAATGGCCTAAGCCGTCTAGCTCAATAAAGTTTTCCACGGCGGGATACTCACCATAGGCGCGGGCTAGCTCAACCGGCTCCCAAGGGTCTTCCTTGCCCCACAAAATGAGGGTAGGGCAAGTGAGCTGGGGCAGCAGATCTTCGGGGATCGGACCTTGCGAATAGCGAATAAAGGCCAAAAAAACATCCACCGCGCCCTCATCAAAAGCAGGTTCTAGCAGCAGCGAAACCAGTTCATCAGTAACCGCTTCCTTGCGGCCATAGGCTTGGCGTAAAATCCACTTAACGGCTTTGGGCTTCGCTAGCTGATTAAAAAAGAAGCTAATCAGCGGTCGGTAGCCCAGTGCCTTTTGAATCAGGGGGGTTGGGCCACTACGATACCACGGGAGGGTTTGGCGTTTGCGATCGTGCAACAGGCGCAGTGAGCAGTCTAATAGGGCTACGCCGCGCACCCATTGGTGATCGCTCACCGCTGCCTGCATCGCCACAATGCAGCCAATTGAGTTGCCAATCAAAAAAGCAGGCTGACCGACGATGTGGTAGCAAAAATCCAGCACCTGCTGTCCCCAGGTCTCAAAGGTATAGGCCAAGGGCTCTCCGGGCGTAGGCTTAGCCGATTTACCATAGCCCAACAGATCAATCGCATACACCCGGCAGGTCTGAGCCAGCGCCGGGATATTTTTGCGCCAGTGAATGCTCGATGCGCCAAAGCCGTGGATGAGAACGACCGCTGGTACGGCTGGGTTGTTTTGGTTTTGCTCGGTGGCCGCTTGCTGGTAGCCGATACTCAAGCCTTGCCACTGCCAAGTCATGGCCTCAGCAATTGGCAGGGCAGTAGGCGAAGCGGCAGGCAAGGATGAATCGGTCATGAAATCAATTCCACCGATTGAAGTGGCTCTACGGTGGCGGCTGGGCCGAGAATAGAAACAAATTGATCAACGAAACAGCGCTGAGCAGCGGCCTGAATATCGGCGCAGGTGACAGCAGAAATCGCCTGAGGAAACACTTCATCAAATTCCATGCCCAATCCCAACATCTCATACCAGCCGTAGGTCTGCGCAATTTGTCCGTTGGTTTGTTTGCCGAGTGCATACTGGCCCAGAATCTTATTTTTAGAAACCTGTAGCTCTTCTGCGGTGAGCGGGGTCGTTTTTAGTCGATCAATTTCATGCTGTAAGCCTGCTAACGCGACCTGAAGATTTTCGGGCGCGGTGCCAATATAGGCCACAAACTGCGAAGCCGCCAGCCGCGTCGGATAAAAAGCCGACACATCATAAGCCAAGCCTTGCTTTTCTCGCAGCTCGACAAACAGCCGACTCGATAGCCCATTGCCTAAATAGGTACTGATTAGCTTTAGGGCCGCATAGTCCGGATCGCTCACACCGCCTGCTAAGTGACCCAATACAATAAACGCCTGATTTGTCTCTTGCACCGTGACAATTTTTTGAGCGGCCCCGGTTAGAGGGGGCAAACTCACTGATGGCACAGGTTCAACGGGCATTGGCCAGTCGCCAAAAAACTGCTCGACTAGCTTTAGGGCCAAATTCGGCGATAGACGGCCCACAATCGTAATCACCATATTGTCTGGGCGAAAATATTGACGATGAGCGCTGTGCAAATCTGCTTGGGTAAAGCCGTTTAGGCAAATTTCTGACTGGGCGTGAGCGAGGCCGTATGGGTGACCGGCATACATTGATTCACGCAAGTGGTTGTAGGCGACGCTAAAGGGCTGCTCTTTCATCGATTTGAGCCCTTGTAACAGCAGCCGTCGTTCTAGCTCAATTTCATGCTCAGGAAAGCTCGGTTCGCGCAGCACTTCAGCCGCAAGGCCCAGCACCGTTTCAAAATCAGCCGAGACGGTTTTGAGGCTGACAATGCTGTAGTCAGAAGAGGAATCTGCGCCAAAGCTAGCGCCTATCGATTCGACGATTTCGGCAATTTCTAGGGCTTTTTTGGTGGCGGTACCTTTGGTCAGCACAGATGTGAGCAGGTCGAAGAGGCCGCTGGTTTCGGCAGTTTCTTGAAGCTGACCGGCTCTAATAAAAATGCGGCAGGCGACGATATCAGCCACCGAATTTTCGACAGCGATGACGGTGAGGCCATTGGGTAGAGTGGTGCGCGCGGTGGTGGGCTGTTTGGCAATGAGAGAAGAGGTCACAGTTGAAGTTGGGTGATAAAGGTTGGATGGTGCAGATGTGGATGGAGAATCTAAGATGGAGAAGCGGGGATAGGCAGGAAAATGCGGGGCGTGAAGCGAAGCGCGCTGACGTTAAGTCTCAAGCAACATAATCTCACACCATTACCTTTTAACGCTTTCTGCGCTTTCTGCAAGCGGGCAAACCGAGCCATTGACTACTATTCAAGTGATATTCAGGCGCTATTCAGGGTTGAGCACTATGGCGGTATAGCAGTCGGGGCGCAGATATTGCTGGGCAATTTGCTGGAGCTTTTCGGGGGTTTGGGCGCTGAGATAGGCGGGATAGCGGGTGGCTAGTTCGGCGGTGGCGATGGTGGCGTAATAGCCGTAGAGTCCGGCGATTTGGCTGGGAGTTTCGGTGGCAAAGGCGTAGTCGTTAAGCAGCAGTCTTTGGCAGCGCAATAGCTCGGCGGTAGAGATGGGGGTGGCGCTGAGATCGGTGAGGCGATCGCGCACAATCTCTTCTACTCGATCCACCTGATCGGCAGCTAGCCACATTGAAGTGGTGAAGACACTACAAGCTTGCTGCAACGCAAAGTGACAGTCGATACCCTCTACGATCTGCCGCTCTTCTCTGAGCTCTCTTACGAGCCGAGCGGTGCGCCCGCCGCCCAATAGCACCGCCAGCAAATCCAGGCCACTGGCCGTTTCGATATTGGAGATGCCTGGCCCCATCCAGGCCATCGTTAAGCGGCTTTGCTCTAGATGGGGCAGGTGTAGGGTTTGATGTTGGTAGGTCGGCTGTGGAAGGGCGCGATCAATGGCTTGGGGGCACGCCAGCGGCGCTGCAAATTGGCAAAAGGACTGCTGAATGAGTTCTAGTGCTTGGGTTTGGCAAATGCCGCCAGCGATCGCGACGGTCATATTTTCAGGCTGATAGTGAGCCTGATGAAACTGCCGCATTTCTTCTGGTGAGCGAGCCTGCAAAATCTCCGGTGTGCCTAGCACCGCCCGCCCATAGGCATGATCTGCATACATCAGCTTAGAGAGCGCCTGATAGCCCACCCAGTCGGGATCATCATGCGCCTGACGAATTTCTTCCAGCACAACTTGGCGTTCGCGGTCAAACTCATCGGCTGGAATCGCCGCATTCAGCAGCAAATCGGCGAGGTAAGGCAGCGTTTGCGGCAAAGCATCTGCCGCCACCGTGATATAAAAATGGGCGTAATCGTGGCTGGTTGCCGCATTGGTCAAGCCACCCCGACTTTCTACCGCCCAGTCAAACTCACCGGGCTGAATGAGCGACGTCCCTTTAAACACCATGTGCTCCAAAAAATGAGCCATGCCCGACCACTCCGCCGGTTCTTGGCTAGCCCCCGCTTTGAGCCAGACATCAACCACCACTGCTGGGGTCGCCATTTCGTGGTGAATCACCGTCAAGCCGTTGGGTAGTCGGATGCTCTGAGTGCGATTGGCGCAATTAGCCGGAAAAAAAGCGTCAAAATGGCTCAAAGTAAAAACCCAGCTAAGGACTCAAAGTAGCAAGCTATTCGCTTAATTCGCTTCATGAAAATGCTATCTCTCTTTAAGAACGGATGTGCGGGTAAATACATTTTTTTAAGGAAGATTCCTTAAAGCAAAAAGCAAAAAATCCTCGCCCAAAGGACAAGGATTCTTAAATAGTTCAACCGCAGCGCCGTCTTACCTCAGTTTTTGACCTGGGGTAACCAGGTGGGAATCGCGGCCAAAGGCTTATAGTTTCCGAGTACAAGCTCGGTATACTGCTGCCTCAGCATCTAGACACCCTTACAATGAAAAACATAGATCAGAAAACGTTGTTGGCAGTCACCAACGCCGTAGCAGAACTGACGTTATCATAGCGAACCCTTACCCGAATGCGACAAGGGGCTAACCATACAGAAGCTTGACGGATATTCGCCCTACTAATTAAATATTCAAAAGTCACGAATAATCAATACCACAGGGACTCTACAGTTTTGATTATGGCAGCTACCGCCGCGTCGCCATTTGAGCTGCCTGTGAGAACGGTCACATGGCCCAGTTTTCGCCCTAGGCGAGACTGCCCTTTGCCGTACCAGTACAGGTGCGCGTTAGGGAGCTTGGCTATGGCTGCGCGCTTGTCTGCGTAGTCATCTGTGGCGGTTTCAGTGCCGAGTAAGTTGACCATGACGGCTCCAGAATGCGTTAGCGTTGTCGCGCCCAAAGGCAGGCCGCAGACGGCTCTGAGCTGCTGCTCAAACTGGGAGGTGGCGCAGGCATCTAAGGTGTAGTGGCCGGAGTTGTGCGTGCGTGGGGCGATTTCGTTGATTAAAACTTGGCCGGTTTGGGTCAAAAAAAGCTCGATGCCGAGAATGCCGACGAAGCCCAGTGCGTTGATGAGTTGGGTAGCGATCGCCTTCACTTCCTCTTCTACACGTTTTGCCACACCTGCCGGGGCAATCACCCGCCGACAGACCTGATCGATCTGCTGCGTTTCTACGACTGGGTACACGGTTACTTCTCCCGACTGCGATCGCGCCACCATTACCGCCAGCTCTTTTTCAAAATTCACAAAGGCTTCTAATAACACGGGCTGATAGCCTAAGCGCTGCCAGGTCGATTCAATGTCTTCGACTGTTTTGAGAATGAAGGTGCCCTGACCGTCGTAGCCGTGACGACGGGTTTTGAGTGCGAGGGGAAGGCCGACTGCTTTAATTTTTTCGGGGAGAAGGGCGAGGTCGGAGGGTTGGTGGAGGGTGGCGAAAGGGGGAGAGGGGAGGCTTAGGCGATGGCAGTACAGCCTTTGCTCATATTTATCGAGTAAGGGCGCTAAGCAATCGAGCTGCGGATAAAACTGCACTCCTTGCTGCGCTAGCTGCCGCAGCGCCACTAGATCGACAAATTCATTTTCAAAGGTAATGACATCGCACTG
>JBGTNW010000050.1:0-4480 GCA_041742865.1 Phormidesmis sp. | reverse complement strand
TGCAAAGAGAGCGTAAAAATTGCCAGCATAGGGCCGTAGAGAAAAAGAACGAAAAGGGCGAAGAAGGCAGCGAGGACATAAAAGGAGGGATGGCGTTTGGTCATGGCTGTAAGCGCAAGAGAAGAAGAGAAATTAGTTTAGGAAAGCCGAGGAGATTGAAAGACATTAAGGGAATTAAAAAGGAAAAGGAACGCTAGAGTTCTTGGCGAATATCCACAACACGGAGAATGCCAGTCACCAGCACTAGGGTGATGAGGAGGAGAATGACGGCATTGGCGGCGGCCAACGGGTATTGCAAGCTGCCAATTTGGGTGCTGATGAGTTTGCCGACTGAGGCTGACTGGCCGCCACCCATGAGTCTGACAGTAACGTATTCGCCCATCGTCAGGGTAACGACAAAAATGGAGCCGATGGCTATACCAGGTGCGCTCAAAGGCAGAATAATTTCTTTGAGGACTTCAAAGCCGGATGCGCCCATGTCGCGGGCGGCGGTGATCAGGGTGCGATCAATTCGCATCATGCTGTTGAAGATAGGCGCGATCATAAAAAAGTTGTAGAGATGCACCATACCGAGCACGATTGCAAAGTCAGAATAGAGAAACCATTCGACGGGCTGCTGCACGAGGTGTAGATTCAGCAGCAGCTGGTTGAGTAAACCCTCTCTGCCCAGTAGCGGAATCCAAGAAATCATGCGGATGATGTTGGAGGTCCAAAACGGGATGGTGCAAAGTAAGAATAACAGCACTCTAAGGCTTTCTTTTTCGATGTAGAAGGTCAGAAAGTAAGCGACGGGGAGGGCGATCGCGACACAGACACTCCACACCAGCACCACATACCTAAAAGTATTGAGATAAGTCGAGAGCGTAACCTGTGAAGTAAAAACGCCGATGTAGTTGTCAAAAGAGAATGCAGGCGTCATGGCATAGCCACTAAACTGCCAGAAACTCACAACAAAAATCATAAAAATCGGAAACACCAAGAACATCAAAAAAATGAGTGCTTGAGGAGTTGCCAATAAATAGGGCTGAAACGTTTTCCAAGTGCGATACATAACGCTCCAAATTCTCCAAATCTTCTAAGCTTTCCAAATCTTCTGAAAAACGTCGGCTGAGTCAAGTCCTGCAAAACCCAACCGACCTGATACAGCTAGATAAAGCCAGTTATGCCGCGATAAATTCGTTCCACTTTTGAACCAGATAAACCTGCTCATCCATCGTTGAATTCCAAACAACAACTTTACCCATACGCTCTTCAAAAGAGCCGCCATCTCTAACTGCACCGGCTTTTTCTAAGGTTGTGTCAAACGGATCGACCATATCGACTGCGGCTGGTTTACCCTCATACCAAAAATCCCACTCTTCTGGTGACATAAACTTCTTGGCATTTTCAGGCACAGCGCTGTAGTAGCCCTGTCTGCCTAAGAATGCACCCGCCCAGCCATCTAGCAGCCAATCTAAATACGCATAAGCGGCGTCTAGCTTTATTCCCTCCAGATTGCGAGAAAGCCCCACGCCGCCACCCCACGCCCGATAGCCTTCTTTTAGCGGCGCATAGACGCATCCAATTCCTTTTGATTTAACCGCTGTCACGGCTGGTGACCACATCGACTGCAACACCACCTCTCCGGATGACATCAGATTCACGGACTCATCAAACGTCTTCCAAAAAGCTCGAAACTGTCCCTCTCTTTTCTTCTCAATTAAAATCTTGGTGATTTCGTCAATTTCAGGCTTAGTCATATTGCCCTTGTCACCAAAAGTCATGAGCCCAGCAGCTTCGACGACTAGAGCCGCATCCATGATGCCAATAGACGGAATATCGAGAATCGAGGTTTTACCTTTGAAGGCCGGATCGAACAAATCGGCCCAGCTCTCGATTTTGCGGTTCACCAAGTCGGGCCGGTAGCCTAATGTGTCGGCATTGTATTGAAAAGGCACAAGCGTGGCCCAGTTAGTCGGCGTTGCTGAAAATTCTTTAGAGTCTTTATCCTTTAGATACATGACCTTAATAGGAGCAGTGCCCTGAGCCTTTTCTACCGGCAGTCCATTGAATTGACCGGTCGTGAAAAAAGGAACAATTTTGTCAAAGTCCTTGATGCGGCTGACATCAATCGGTTGCAGATTTCCAGAAGGCACAACTAGCGGCAAGCTGAAGTACTCGCCGTCGAACATATCGTATTGACCGGGCTGAGTGATCGCGATTTGATTATTCTCTTCGGTACTCAGTGCCTTTAGCTCAACTTTGAAGCCTAAGTCTTCTTGCGCTTTGTTTCGGATGTCGTTAATTTGAGCGACGCCAGTACCGATAAAGCGCAGCGTCACGTCTTTGGTAGCATTGGCATTGACTTCTGGCCCTTTAGCCGGATTATTGGGGGTACCAGCCGGCGCTTCGGTTGTTTCGGGAACTGTCCCACAGCGGACAGCGGCCAAAGCAGCGCCAGTAGCAAGGCCAGTTTGGATTAGACGACGACGGGTAAATTTAGGCATTTTCTGAAGGGCTAATTAAGGGTTAACTGGGTTGAAAAACGACAAAAAAATGAGGATCGTGAAACAAGAGATTCTTTAAACTTGGCTTTAGACTTGGTTAGTACGGCAAGAAAACACAGTCTTGAGCTGACCAGCGAACGCTGACTGACTGCTGCACCGCTAGCCCAGAAACTATCCAGTCGGTGGTGCGAATTTTGTACAACAGTGCTTGCCCAGTGGCCTCTATTACTAGCGATACGCGGGTGACGTAACCGGTTAGCTCAACGGCCATAATGCGGGCGCTGAGCTGATTGGCCTTGGCAACAGGTGCATCACTAGCAGGACTTTTTGCAGTAATCTCAAGCAGATCGGGGCGAACAGAACAGGCCGCTTGTGAACCGAGTGGGGTGGCCATGCCTTGACAAAAGATTGATCCCAAGCCGTCGACCTCTAGCTGGATGAGGTTTTGGCCAGTTTCATTAGGCGTAGATCTGAGGACGGTGCCTGCAAAAATATTATTGTCACCAATGAATTTAGCAACAAACTGCGAGGAGGGTGTGTTAAATAGCTCTGTCGGCGTGGCGACTTGATCAATATGACCGTGATTCATTACGACCACTTGATCAGAGAGCGAAAAGGCTTCTTCGACGTGATGAGTTACTTGAATGAAAGTTAGGCCAAACTGCTGCTGAATTTTACGCAGTTCTCCTCTCATCCGCACGCGCAAATTTTCGTCGAGGGCGCTGAGGGGTTCATCGAGCATGAGTACCTGAGGGCGGTTGACGAGGGCTCTGGCTAAGGCAATGCGCTGCTGTTGCCCGCCGCTGAGCATGTTGGGCTTGCGATCAGCCGTGTGGCTGAGGCCCACGAGCTCCAAAATTTCGTCTACCCGCTGGCGGCGTTCCGGCTGAGGCACACGCTTCATCTTGAGGCCAAATTCTACGTTTTTCCAGATAGTTTTGTGTGGAAACAGCGCGTAGTTTTGAAACATCATGGCGGTGTTGCGCTGGGCTGGGGGTAGGTTGGTGACAGCGCGATCACCGATCAGCACCTCGCCATTCGTCACGTCTTCATGTCCAGAAATCATGCGCAAGGCCGTTGTTTTACCACAGCCGCTAGGGCCGAGCAAGCAGCAGTAAGCCCCGGCTGGAATATCGAGGGTAAGATTTTCGATGGCGGTGAAAGTGCCGTATTTTTTAGTGACAGATCGCAGCGAGACACCGGCAGCGGCTGTTGCTAAAGCTTTGCTAGGGCCGCCTAAAACGGTCCCTAACGCTGGCGTGGAAAGCTTTTCGGGCTGAGTAATGATCGACTGAGCTTTGAGAGACATTTTGCCTGACCTGATTACGGTTGACCTGACTGCTTAGCCTGTGCTTAGCCCGTGTTCTTCTTAACTTTCTGAACCTTATTATTTATTTATTTATTTATTTATATTTATGGGTCATATTTATTTAGTAATACTTAATTTCTAAACAACTTTACGTCTAAATTTCTTCTAGGCTTTTAGGTTTCTAGACTTCTAAGCTTTACCAGCAAGAATGGGCGGCTTTCTAGGTATACGCTTTGTATACTGTATACAGATAGCAATCTGCAAAACTGTATCGGACGCATCTAAATTGATAATCTCTTCTACGCCGTTACCGGCGATCGCGCGTTATTAATCCAAAACCGTCATTGCGGCTGTGAGGGATCGCCCAATTGCCAGTAAACGCTGAGTTGTTGAAGCGATCATTGACCTACAAAACAGTTAGCCTTTATCTTTAAAAAAGTGTCCTTAAAAGATCTATATTAAAAATAGAGGATAATTTTAAGGCAGCTACAAGTCTCGTATTTTTTTGGATTTAGTCGTCTTTTCATTGTTAATATGGATAGCCGGATAGCCTGTCGCTATTCGCTATATCTCTATCCGCTACACAAGGTAATCTCCCATGCCCGACACTAAGCATGTTTTCATTTGCGGATCCGCGCTCCGCGGTCAGCCTGATCATCAAAACTTACAGTCTGCAACCTTTTTA
>JBGTNW010000049.1:0-1789 GCA_041742865.1 Phormidesmis sp. | reverse complement strand
GCTTAGGGGATAGATTCAGTGAATCTATCCCCTTTTTTGTCGGCTCTTTTAAGCGATTGTAAAAATCCAGGGTGCAGGAGTTGAACCTGCCTGGGGCGAATTATGAGTTCGCTGCCTAATCCGCTCGGCCAACCCTGGGAGTTGTTGCTAATATACTACTTTGATCGCCCACTCCACTATCTGACTGGCCTTTTTAAGCTAGCACTGGCCTTTTAAGCTAGCAATTGAGAACGCGCTTTTCAATCAAAAAGCTGAGCCAAGTTCGGTCAAGATCGGGTAGACTCCCAAGAATATCATCGCTTACCCTGTTCGGAAATCTCCCTAATATGAGAATCAATCCAGCCGTTGCCTTTACCCTGATTCTGTTGACTATGATGTTTGGCGCTGGCATCGTTAGCTCCTCTTGGGGATACGCGCTAGGCAGACAGGCCCTAACCGGTGTCAGACAGCCAGAAACTCGGCCATCGAATGCAGCTACTGCTAACCGCAGCGGTGAGCGTCATGGCCAGCTGGTGCTCCTCGACGAGGATAAAGTTTTAGCAGATGTCAAAGCTCGCATTGATGGCGGCAACTGAGCTAATTTAGCAAACCCGTTATCACCGCCCCATCACAGCCTTGACTTCAAACCTTATAACTTTATTTTAGATCCCTTTGTTTCAGCGCTATGGCTCTGAGTGCCCTGCTGCTTTCGGCATTGCTAATTAATCCAAATCCTTTGACTTTGCAAGAAATAGCGGTCCGCATCTCCTCAGTGGTCATGCTGATTGCGCTGAATGCTTTTTTTGTGACAGTTGAATTTTCAATTGTTTCCGTGCGGCGATCGCGCATCAATCAGCTTGTCGCCACAGGCGATGTCCAAGCTCAAACCGTCCAAACACTTCAGCGGCAGCTTAGCAACCTTCTCTCTACTACCCAACTCGGCATCACGTTGTCTAGCCTGGCGCTTGGCTGGATTGGCGAACACACGATCGCGGCGCTGATCAAGCATTGGCTAATCCGCCTGCCTGCCCCTTCTAATCTGACGCTTTTCCTTTCGCATTCCGTTGCCACCCCCGTTGCCTTTTTGCTACTCGCGTATCTGCAAATTGTGCTGGGCGAGCTTTGCCCCAAATCAGTCGCTCTCCTCTACCCCGAAAAAATTGCCCGCCTTCTGGGCCAGCCTAGCCTCACCATTGCCCGACTGCTTAACCCCTTAGTTTGGCTGCTCGACCAATCCACTCAGTTACTGCTCTCAATTGTCGGCATCAGAGCCAATTCGGCTCAGCATGGTAGGGTCACCCCTGAAGAGCTGCGGCTGCTCATTACCACCACCACCGAAATCCCAGAGCTGCAAAAAGAAGAACGCGAAATTTTGAGCAACGTCTTTGAGTTCCGGGGCTCAACCGTCGAAGAAATCATGGTGCCGCGTACCAATATCGCTGCGCTACCGAAAACCGCAACCTTTCAAGATTTGCTCAACGAGATTGTGATCTCGGGGCACTCTCGCTACCCGGTTACCAATGAATCACTCGACCACATTATCGGCATCATTCACTTCAATGATTTGGCTGCGCCTTTAGCTACCGGAGCGCTCAAACCCGACACGCCAATCGAGCCTTGGCTATTGCCTACCCAAGTGGTTCCTGAAGCCCTGCCACTCAACGATCTATTGAGCCAAATGCAGCGAACCGGAAGAGAAATGATCATCGTTGTCGATCAATACGGCGGCACAGCCGGACTCGTTACGCTGCGAGATGTGACGGCTGAAATCATCGGCGATCGCGAAGATACCTCTCCCGAAGCCCGAATT
>JBGTNW010000048.1:0-7570 GCA_041742865.1 Phormidesmis sp. | reverse complement strand
GCCTAGTTCTGTAAATCCTTTTGCAATTGGCACGACGGCTGCTTTGTCGCGATCATTGACGGAGATAAAGACGGTGCCCGATGAGGGTAAATGCTGAGAAGCCGCGAGTTCGGCTTTAGCATAGGCCAGCCCAAAGCTGGTATCAATGCCCATCACTTCGCCAGTAGAGCGCATTTCAGGGCCGAGCAAAATGTCGGTAGTGGGAAATTTGTTAAAGGGAAAAACCGCTTCTTTGACGGAGACGTAAGGCGGGATGATCTCTTTAGTAAAGTTCAGTTCAGCTAGGGTCTTGCCGGACATTAGCCGCACGGCAAGTTGAGCTAGCGGTGCGCCGGTGGCTTTGGAAACAAAGGGGACGGTGCGTGAAGCTCGAGGGTTGGCTTCGATGATGAAGACCGTATCGCCTTGAATGGCGTACTGAATGTTCATCAGGCCAATCACCTGGAGCCGCTTGGCGAGCTTAAATGTCCAGTCGCGAATAGTCGCTAGGGCGGCTTCAGAAAGGGTGACCGTCGGTAAAGAGCAGGCCGAATCGCCAGAGTGAATGCCTGCTTGCTCGATGTGCTCCATGATGCCACCGATGACGGCAGTGCCGGTGCGATCGCACAGCGCATCGACATCTACTTCCACTGCATTTTCTAAAAACTTATCGATCAAAATCGGATGATCGGGTTCTACCTGCACAGCGGTGGTCATGTAGCGCTCAAGATCAGTATCCGAGTAAACAATTTCCATGGCCCGGCCACCGAGCACATAGCTCGGACGCACGACCACGGGATAGTCAATTTTTTGGGCAATGCTGAGCGCTTCATCATAGCTGCGGGCGATGCCGTTGGGCGGCTGACGAATATCTAGCTCACGTAGAATTTTCTCAAACCGTTCGCGATCTTCAGCGGCGTCAATCGCATCTGGAGAGGTGCCCCAAATTTGGGTTTTGATGGTGCCGGCTTGATCAGAATCGGCAATTTGCTGAAGGTAAGCCTGCAACGGTATTGCTAGCTTTAGCGGCGTTTGTCCGCCGAACTGCACAATCACCCCATCGGGGTTTTCGGCTTCGATGATATTGAGCACGTCCTCTTTGGTGAGGGGCTCGAAGTAGAGGCGATCGCTCGTATCGTAATCGGTCGAGACGGTCTCCGGATTGGAGTTGACCATAATGGTTTCATAGTCGTCAGCTTGCAGTGCAAACGAAGCATGACAGCAGCAGTAGTCAAACTCGATGCCTTGGCCAATTCGATTGGGCCCACCGCCTAAAATCATCACCTTGCGCCGACTAGAGGGCAGCACTTCGCTTTCTTCTTCGTAAGTGGAGTAGTAGTAGGGCGTCAGCGATTCAAACTCAGCCGCGCAGGTATCGACCATTTTGTACACCGGAATCACGTCGAGCGACTTGCGATAGGTGCGCACCTGATCTTCGGTGGTTTTGGTGGCAAAGGCGACTTGGCGATCGCTAAATCCCTCTTGCTTAATCGCCAGCATCTGTGCCTTATTAATATCCGGTAAAGGCGTGCGCTTCATGAATTTTTCAATCGTCAGCAGTGCCTTGAACTTGTCTAGAAACCACGGATCAATCGCCGTGAGCTCATAAATTTCTTCGACCGTAAGGCCGAGCTGCATGGCATGGCGAATAGCAAAAATGCGCTCCGGGTGAGGTCTGCGTAAGTCGGCCTGCACTTTAGAAAGCATCGGCAGCTTTTCGGGGCCGTCGCAGCCCCAACCGGCTCTGCCAATTTCGAGCGATCGCAGCGCCTTTTGAAACGACTCATTAAAGGTGCGGCCAATGGCCATCGCTTCTCCCACTGACTTCATTTGCGTGGTCAGCGTAGACGAAGCGCCCGGAAACTTTTCAAACGCAAAGCGCGGCACCTTGGTCACCACATAGTCAATAGTCGGCTCAAAGCTAGCCGGGGTTTTTTCGGTAATGTCATTAGAAATTTCATTGAGCCGGTAGCCAACCGCTAGCTTTGCCGCAAACTTCGCAATTGGGAAACCCGTCGCCTTAGAAGCCAACGCCGAACTGCGCGACACCCGAGGGTTCATCTCAATCACAATGACATCTCCATTTTCAGGATTAACTGAAAACTGGATATTCGATCCCCCCGTTTCAACCCCAATTTCACGGATGATTTTAATTGAGGCGTCTCGCAGCCGCTGATATTCCTTATCAGTCAGGGTTTGAGCTGGCGCGACCGTAATCGAATCGCCGGTGTGCACGCCCATCGGATCGATATTTTCAATTGAGCAGATAATCACAACGTTATCGGCCAAATCGCGCATGACCTCTAGCTCATACTCTTTCCAGCCCAGTAGCGACTGCTCGATTAGGATCTGCGAAACTGGACTGGCCTCTAGCCCCGAGCGAGAAATCGTTTCAAATTCTTCTTGGTTGTAAGCAATGCCACCGCCGCTGCCGCCCATCGTATAAGCAGGGCGAATAATCAGCGGGTAGGAGCCGATTTGCTTGCCGATTTCTTTGGCCTCAGCCATTGTTTCAGCCAGACCAGACGGGCACACCCCGACCCCAATTTTGATCATGGCTTCTTTAAAGAGTTTGCGATCTTCAGCTTTTTCAATCGCTTCAAGCTTCGCTCCGATTAGCTCTACGCCATATTTTTCCAAGACGCCACTTTTAGCGAGTTCCACCGCTAAGTTCAGCGCTGTTTGGCCGCCCATCGTTGGCAGCAGCGCGTCGGGGCGCTCTTGAATGATAATTTCTTCTAGCAAGGGCGCACTCAGCGGCTCAATGTAGGTGCGATCCGCCGTTTCGGGATCGGTCATGATCGTCGCCGGGTTGGAATTGACCAGCACCACTTCGTAGCCTTCTTCTCTTAGGGCTTTACAGGCTTGGGTGCCTGAATAGTCAAACTCACAGGCTTGCCCAATTACAATCGGGCCAGAGCCGATGAGCATTATTTTTTTGAGGTCATTTCGACGAGGCATAAAACACCTATTGGCTGACTATTTGGTGACTGTTTGCTGACTGTGCTGACGATATTGCTGACGACTAGGGCCATGAAATCCAGTCCATTTTAGAAGGTTTTTGCAAATTTTTAGGTTCATCAGTAGCGCAATTGAGAAGAGATGACCAAAATTGCTGACGCAGCAAGGCGGCATAAGGGGGAGATTCCGTACTAAACTAAAAAGGTCTTTAGTAGTAATAGTTATCAACAAGCGACTTCAATAATGCTGGCAACCCTCAAACAAACCCTTAGAAAAAATCTCCGCATCCGAAAGCAACAGCTATGGGCCATGGTGTTCTTGCTGTCCATTGGCGTAGCAGCCTGTAGTGGCGGTGACGGTGGCGCTGATCAAGTGGTCAATCTCTATTCAGCGCGTCATTATGATGTCGATGTGCAGCTTTATGAGCAATTTAAGGCGGATACAGGGATACAGGTAAATGTGATTGAGGGTCAGCCGGATGAGCTGATTGAGCGCATTATTAATGAAGGTGAGCAAAGCCCCGCAGATGTTTTTGTGGCGGTAGATGCAGGGCGGCTATGGCGGGCTCAATCGGCGGGTATTTTTCAGTCGGTGACAGGTAGTGAGGTGCTCAATAGCCAAGTCCCTGAAAATTTGCGAGAGCCCAATAGCGAATGGTTTGGCCTGACAACGCGGGCGCGGGTGCTGGTGTATAACAAAGCCACCGTTGAGCCGAGTGAGCTTTCGACTTATGAAGATTTGGCTGATCCTAAGTGGAGAGGTCGGGTGTGCGTGCGCAGCTCCAGCAATGTGTATAACGAGTCGTTGGTGGGCTCGATGATCGAATCAATGGGCGCTGAAGCGACTGAAAAGTGGGTTGAGGGCTTGGTTGCTAACCTTGCTAGAGCCCCTGAAGGTGGCGATACTGACCAGATTAAGGCAGTG
The DNA here is from genome assembly GCA_041742865.1 of Phormidesmis sp. Taxonomy (GTDB): domain Bacteria; phylum Cyanobacteriota; class Cyanobacteriia; order Phormidesmidales; family Phormidesmidaceae; genus Phormidesmis. The sequence continues at coordinate 3,706 of JBGTNW010000048.1, read as the reverse complement.
GCAGCCGGGCAGTGTGATGTGGCGATCGCCAATCACTATTATTGGGCGCGCTTAGAAAAGTCTGACGATCCGAGTGAGGTGGCTGCTGTAGAAAAAACAGCGGTCTTTTTTCCCAACCAGAGCGATCGCGGCACTCACATCAACATCAGCGGCATCGGCTTAGTCAAAACCGCACCTCACCCTGAAAATGGCGTTGCTTTTATGGAATTTTTGGTGAGTCCGGCGGCGCAAAAGATATTTGCCGAGAGCAATAACGAGTATCCGGTGGTTGAAGGCGTAGCGCTAGATCCGCTGGTCGCCAAACTCGGTGAATTCAAAGTAGATGAAACCAATGTCGCTGCCTATGGCCGCAATAACCCTAAAGTCAACGAAATCGTTGATCGAGCTGGCTGGCAATAAACGCGATGCTTTTTACCATTCCTAATCTGCTATGTGGTGATGTGATCGCTGATCTGCTCACCCAGCTTGAGCAAACAGACACGCTGGTCGATGGTAAAACCACCGCAGGCTGGCACGCCAAAACCGTTAAATACAACCAGCAGCTAGATCCCAAGCATCCGGCCACTGCCGCCATGATTGATCAGGTGCGTCAAGTCACCCTACAGCATCCGCTATTTCAGTCAGCGGCCAGACCTCGGCGGATTCACACGCTTCGGTTCAACCGCTACAGTGACGGGATGACCTACGGTCGCCACACGGATAGCGCTTTAATGAATGGCTTTCGCTCAGACCTCTCATTTACGCTGTTTTTATCTGGTCCTGACAGCTATGAGGGGGGTGAACTCGTCGTTGAAGGGGTGGATAGTGAGCAGTCCTACAAGCTCAACGCGGGATCGATGCTGGTGTATCCATCGTCTAGTCTGCATCGAGTCGATCCGGTCGTCAGCGGCGTGCGGTGGGCGGCAATTGGCTGGGTGCAGAGCCAGGTGCGCGATCCCGCTGCGCGCGAAATTTTGTTTGAGCTAGATACAGCACGGCGATCGCTGTTTGCTCAGCACGGCAAAACTGACGAATTTGATCTGATTACTAAGAGCCTTAACAACCTTGTGCGCCGCTGGGCGGAATAAGTGGGGGTGACGCACTTAATGAGAATTAATCTTATCCATCCTATTAATATTGCTTCTATGCCCTCCTCTAAGCCTGTTTTAGTCTGTCGTGACCTGACCAAGCACTTTGCTAGCATGGCAGCTCCGGCAATCGACCAGGTGAGCTTTGAGCTAAATGAGGGTGAGCTATTAGGGCTACTAGGGCCTTCAGGCTGTGGTAAAACGACGCTATTGCGATTGGTCGCTGGGTTTGAAACGCCTGAAACCGGTGAGATTGATCTAGCGCAGCAGCGCGTGTGTGAGCCGGGTCTGCATCTACCGCCGGAGCGTCGTCAGGTGGGGGTAGTATTTCAAGACTATGCGCTGTTTCCGCATTTGAGTGTGGTGGAGAATGTGGCCTTTGGGCTGAAGCAATTGTCGCGACGGGGGCAGCTACCGAAGTTGCAGATTCGGAAGCTGGCAGCCGAAGCGATCGCCCTGGTGAATCTAGACGGTATGGAGCAGCGCTATCCGCATGAGCTTTCGGGCGGGCAGCAGCAGCGGGTGGCGCTGGCAAGGGCATTGGCTCCTCGACCGCCGTTAATTTTGCTAGATGAGCCGTTTAGTAATTTGGATGTGCAGGTGCGGCTATATTTGCGGCAAGAGGTGCGCGATATTTTAAAAAATGTAGGGGCGTCGGGGATTTTTGTAACGCACGATCAAGAAGAGGCGCTGGCGATCGCGGATAAAGTCGCGGTCATGCAATCGGGTCAAATCGAGCAACTCGATACGCCCGAGAGAATTTATCAAAATCCGGCGTCGCGATTTATTGCTGAGTTTGTAACGCAGGCAAATTTTGTGGCGGCAGTGCGGCAGGAGACTGGCTGGGAGACGGAACTGGGTTGGGTAGAGTCGCTAGCCGATGACGCAGGCATTGGGCTGGATGCGCTCGGAAACTTGCTCGACAGTCAGCTGGAATATTCGTCGGGTGAGCTGATGATTTGCCAAGAAGATATAGAGATAAAAAAGGATGAAAGGGGAGATTTTTGGGTGCGGGGGCGGCAGTTTTTGGGACGGGAGTATCAGTATTCGCTGTTGATGCCGTCGCAGCAGGTGTTATGGGTGCGATCACCGGTGAGTCAGCAGCTGGCGGTAGGCACTCGGGTACAGGTCAAGATTAAGCCGGGGCGAGCGAAGTTTTTCCCGGCTTGAAGGCTATGCGTGTTTTAGGGGCTATGGTTCTAACGTCTGCTGCTCTAGTAGACGCCAAAGGCGCAGGACTTCAGCGACTGACCAGGCTTGAGCGAAGGCTCCGCGTGGGGTGAAGGGAGATTCACCATCAAAGATTTCGCTAAGGGTGCCCGTGCAGCCAGCTTGAAGATGATGGATGAGAGGCGTGAGGAAAGTGCGGGCAAGATCGGGGTTTTGATAGACTTTGAGATGAGCTTGAATAAAGGGGCCTATTAGCCAAGCCCAGGTAGTGCCTTGGTGGTAGCTGCCGTCGCGGCTGCGGCGATCGCCCTTATAGACGCCAATGTAGTCAGGGTGAGCCGGTGAGAGCGATCGCAACCCGTGAGAAGTGAGCAGGTACTGAGCGCAGGTGTTGACGATGGCTTTTTGCTGTGCTGGCAGCAGGGGCGGCGCAAAAGCGAGGGAAACGGCAAAAAGCTGATTGGGGCGGAGGGCAGAGTCGTTACCTTCAGGCCCGTCGATCACGTCGTAGCAGTAGCCCAGATCGCGATGCCAGAATTTTTGGAAGCTGGCGGCGGTTTGTTCGGCAAGGGTGAGGTATGGGCGATCGCTCTGGTCTGGCGGCTGGCCTAGCTGCTGGGCAAATTGCGCCATGCTGAGCAGCGCATTATGCCAAAGGGCATTGATTTCAACGGGTTTGCCAATGCGCGGCGTCACCACCCAATCCTCGACTTTGGCATCCATCCAGGTGAGCTGCGCACCAGATTCTCCGGCATAAAGCAAGCCGTCACTGGCATCGACCTGAATATTGTAGCGAGTGCCGTGCAGGTGCCAGTCAATGACAGACTGTAGGGCCGGAAAAAGTTCTTCTATTAAAGCCCAATCTTGGGTCGCGTCAACATAAGCGCGAATGGCCTCAAAGTACCAAAGAATGGCATCAACGGTGTTGTAGCCGGGGGTGTCATTGGCTTCGGGAAAAGCATTAGGGAGCATTCCTTGACTGAGATAGCGCGCAAACGTGCGTAAAATTGGGCGGGCAATGTCGGGGCGTCCGGTGGCTAACGTCAGCCCCGGCAAGGCGATCATGGTGTCGCGGCCCCAGTCGCCAAACCAAGGATAGCCCGCAATGATAGTTTTACCGGTTGTTGTTTGCGGATCTGTTGTTTGCGGATCTGTTGCTGAACCTGCTGGCAAATCGGTATTTTCTGATTCAGGCGGAAGTGTGCGGTTAACAATAAACTGATCGGCCGCGAGGGTGAGTTGTTGAATGTATGGAGGCGAAGACAATTGGGGAGAGCGCTCTAACAGCGTTTGTTCATATTGCTGTCTGAGGGTGAGGGCGGTGTGTCCGTCTAAGTCAGGGTGAGGATGGGTGCTAGCGACGAAAGTGAGCGTTTCCCCGGCATTGAGGGTGGTGCGGAGGGTGGCGGCGTGGAAGTGATTATCTAGCGGCGAAAGGCCGCGATAGTGCTCTAGGCTGAGAAAATAGT
>JBGTNW010000047.1:0-8121 GCA_041742865.1 Phormidesmis sp. | reverse complement strand
CTGTTGCCCCACATTCCGTTGTCCGTGACGGTGCCTCACATTCTTACCCTCGACGCTCAGGTGCAGTTGGCTGAAGCCCTCGTCGCCGCTGGCGCAGATATCATTCAAACTGAAGGCGGCACTAGCAGTGCGCCGACCCATGGCGGCATTTTAGGTCTGATTGAAAAGGCGGCTCCGACGTTGGCGGCGGCTCACGCGATCGCTCATGCTGTCAGCGTTCCGGTACTCTGCGCTTCTGGTCTTTCGGATGTGACTGCGCCGATGGCATTGGCCGCAGGTGCCGCAGGCGTTGGCGTCGGTTCTGCGGTGCATAAGCTCAACAATCCGCTGGCAATGGTTGCGGTAGTAAGGAGTTTGGTCGAAGCCATGCAAATGGCCAAGGTGCCCGCTGCTGTCTCCAGGACAAACGCATACTAAATTCATGCCCGCGAAAGAATGAGGTTGATAGCATTTCAGGGGGGCAAAATCGGCTCTGTTTTTCTCAGTAAGGACTATTTTGATAGCTCTTATTGAGAAAATAAGGGAGTATGCGTTTGCCTTGATGCCACTGACAGTTGTTGGACACAAAATGTTGGATAAACGATAAGGTTATGGCGATTACCTTAAACTAGCCAGTAAAATCCGCATCATAACAACGCCTCTGTACCCGATTATTGAGAGGTGATTCATCAGTGCGAGGAGCTTATTAGCTTTGGCTTTTAGGTATTGTTATGCCCAAAAGCCAAAGCAAGCACATTGATACCCCAATATCAAATCTCTTAGCAGTGATCATTTTATTAAATAAGGACTGATTTGATGAGCCAAAATGAGTTCTACACAGACCACTCAAACGTTACCCTGGAAGTAACTTTCAAGACAGCGGAAGTTTATGAGGGATTAAAATGCTTTCTTCTTCGCACTTATTCTGAGCAATATGATTCATGTAATGCTCATGCCTTAATCCATTGCCACAACACCAATCGTATAAAAATCAATGGGAAAAGGGTTGAGCTTACTAACTATGACTTATTTAAAGATCATGACGGCCAAGTATGGAAAGTAGAGGATTATAGAGAGAATTCTCCTCCTGAAACTCCTGGTTTCATATTTCGTCTTAAGGCTTTGCAGAAGAAAGATATTGAGCCAGATCTATACAATTCAAGCTATGGAAATGATCCTTATGAAGATGTGGATTGGGGTAACCCATCAACATTTAATCAAGCGGCTTGGGACAACATTCCGGATAGAGATTGAGTGACTTTTGTAGTTGGGAAAGCTTCCTGTTACACAGCTCAGTTCTAGCAGCCAGCTTTGCCATGTTCAACACATTGGTTCAGAGAACAGTAAGAAGAGCTCTCGTTTGCAGCTTATTTTTCTGCTGCTGCTGACCTTAACCATTGGGCAATTCGTTTTTTTTTGATGAGGATGATTATATAGCGGTGTGCGACTGAATTCGTACACCGCTAGTCGCTTGACTTGATGCTACCTATAGGTTTCATCTGAAGTTGCCTGTAGTCAACTCAAGTGAACAATGCTACAGAATCCTCAAAGACCCAAATAACCAAGGACTACATTACAACCCCTGTCCGAGATACGGCCAATTTTTCCCACATCGGCTTGCCCCCTCCTAATTCTTTCGTAACCTTATGCTCTACTTTTACCTAAAGCACGCAACTAAGTACAATCTTGGATTGCTTATGGGACAATGGCTTCAGCGAGATGTGGGGAACTTTACGTTTATCTCGGCCAGGGTACAGGGCAACCACATACTAAATTCGTGCTAGCGAAATAACGAGGATAGTAGAATTTTAGGGATCAAAAATCAGTTCTATTTTTCTCAGCAAGGATTATTTTGATAGCTCTTATTGAGAAAATAAGAGCGTATGCGTTTGCCTGCTGCTACCGCTTAGCTAGCGTCCTAGCGATGCCCTACTCTTCTTCGGAGTCTGCTGAATTTTCGACAACCTCAGCTTCTAGATCTGCCAAAGAAAAGGGCATCGCCTCGAATAGAGAATCAACTGCGGCTCTAGATTGATCTAAATCGTGACTAGAGAGCCGTTTGGTTTCAGTGTCATTGACGACTAGCGAGTTTTTTTGACCCTGGCCTTTTTCAGTGGCGGTCACGGTCAAAATGCCGTTGAGATCGAAGTCAAAATGCACTTCTATTTGTAGACTCCCGCCTGGTTTTGGCGGCAAATCTTCAACTTTAAAAGAACCTAGCGGGACGTTTTCACGGGCGATCGCATTCTCACCTTGATACACTTCTATTTCGACGGCTTCTTGGTAATCGTAAGAGGTGTGGTATACCTGTGATCGCGAGGTCGGAATCACCGTATTGCGTGGAATAATCGCGCTAAACATATCCGGTATCCGGCCCATCGGCGTATCCATGACGGCTGCAATTCCCAAAGAATGCGGTGTCACATCCACCAAAATAGACGATACTGCCTCGCCTGCTAGCACCCCGGCCTGAAGCGCTGCGCCTAGGCCCACACACAGATCTACCTCAAAGCTACTTACCGGCACATCCGGCAAATGATTTTCTACGAGCTGCTGCACCAAAGGAATGCGGGTAGAGCCACCGACCAAGACCACTCGGTTCAAATCATCTGCGCTCATATCGGCATCGGCTAAAGCCCGATCAATGGCTTCTAAGGTACCTTTGAGCAAGGGTTTGATCAGGTTTTCAAAATCTTCTCGGGCAATTTCGGCCTCTAGGTGCAGGGCGGTATCCCCTTCGCTCACTAAAAAGGGCTCGCGTACCGTGGTAAATGCATGATCGCTAAGCGCTATCTTGACCTGTTCGGCGGCGCGCAGCAGTCTTGCTTGCGTCATCGCATCCGTCGGGGTTGGGATGCCATCGTGGGCTTGAGAAAATCTATCTACCAAATGGCGCTGAAGCTGCCGGTCAAAATCATCGCCGCCCAGTCGATTATTGCCATGACTGGCGAGGACTTCGGTAACATCGCCAGCAATTTCTACAATTGAAACGTCAAAGGTGCCGCCCCCTAGGTCATAGACCAAAACGTTTTCAGGCTCTTCAGCGCGAACATCAAACACCAAGGCCGCTGCCGTTGGTTCATTGAGAATTTGCAGCACCTCAAATCCGGCAATTTCACCGGCTTCTTTGGTGGCCTGCCGCTGGGCGTCCGTAAAGTAGGCCGGTACGGTAATCACAGCTTGGGTAATCGTTTCGGCCAAAACAGATTCGGCCCGTTGTTTGAGTGACTTAAGTAAAATCGCCGAGATCTCTTGAGGGCTGTAGGTGCGATCGCCCAAAGTAACGCTATAGTCTGTTCCCATCTGCCGCTTAATCGACTTGACCGTGCGCTCGGGCGCAGCGGCATACTGTCGCATCGCCGACTGGCCAATCAAAAGCTGATTCGACTCACTCATGCCGACATAAGAAGGCAAAAGTAAATCGCCTTCATCGTCGGGGATTACCCAAGGTTGGCCGTCGTCTAAGGTGGCAATCAACGAATTAGTCGTACCGAGATCAATGCCAACAACTGTTCCCATAATGCTGTGTCCTTTGCTGTGGTGCTGCAATCACGAAATCTGTTTCAGCGAACGTCTTTGGCGAGCGTCTTTGGAAAACGTTTTGAAAGAACGCCTTGAAAGAACGGCTTTAGCAAGCGTCGGAGTCTGGTTCAGAAGCCACCGCCACAATGACTTGAGCCTCTCTCAAAATCCGATCTTTCCAGCGATAGCCCCGCACGATTTCCTGGGCCACCGTATTTGGAGTTAAGGCGTCGTTTATTTGCTGTCCAAGGGCATGCATTTGGGTCGGATCAAAAGGCTGCCCTTTGGCAGACAAGACGCTGACTTCGTGCTGACTTAGCACGCTCAGCAGCGTATCTCGAATCAAGTCGATGCCTTCTCGGGCGCTGGTGACAACTTGAGGAAGCGCCTCTGCGGTGGCCGATACCCCAAACCATTTCTGCCAACTTCTTTGCAAATACTGCCACCCAAAAAGTGAGTTTCTTGGATGGTTTGTAGAGATGGTTTTGAGCTGATTTTGTTCGGCCTGCTGCCAGTGCTCGGCAGCGCGATCTAGCGCATCGACGACGGTGAGCAAATCGCTGAGCAGCTTTTCTTGCTGTTTGCGGATCTGGATTTTTTGGTTGGCGAGTTCTCTAGGTGAAAGTTTAGAGGAGGGCTGCGATCGCGTCACTATCTCGTCAGTCAGATCGTCCGTTAATTAATCTAATCAATTGGAAGGCTAGTTTATCCAGTTTATAGAGCTGCGCTTAAAAGGTCAGTAAAATCAGATCTTCTAAGCTCACCTCAACGGCGGCGCTCACCTGCTGCCGAAGCTGATTGACAACATTTTGATCAATTTCAGCCTCTACTGGCTTCAAAGCAAAGAAATTCTCATCTGCCTGGGGCGCTTTGCGCAGGGCTTCATAAGCAGCTCGAATTGCCTTGAACTCAGTGGGATGGCTGTGGGCTGGAAAGACTTTGAGCTGCTTATGATAAGCGGCTTTAATGTCAGCCGGAGTAGCAGGCGGCGAAACGCCAAGCCGATCATAGTGGTCTTGTAACTGTTCTGGCATAGGTACAGCAGGGATGGCTAGATGAGCTGGAAGGAAAGAGAAAATAGGCTAGATCAGGGGATTAGCGCGATCGCTTCCGCCCTGTTTTTTTGTCCGCCCGCCTTCCTGGGGGCGGCAACGGAAAGGAAAAGGGATTGAAGATCTCGTCAAAATCATCTTCCTCATCCTCAAATAAACCGCTACTCATCATTCTTGCCAACACTTCGGGCGGCACTGAGCCGCCAAACGCTTCATCGGCCATTCGCTTCACAAAATCAATGAGATCGATTGGGTTGCGGTCACCAAAGCGGTTGAGCTGCGGGCGTAGTGCGCGGTTTGTCCTTCCCTGTGATACAAACCAGTCTTCTTCTCGAAAAGCCTGTAGCGCTTCAGCATCTTGCAGACGGCGAGCCAGCTCGAATCCTTGGTCGTAAAGCGTGCTGTACTCTCTAGAGCGGCGATCATGCAGGGTCGCGCTGGCGAGTAGCAGCAGTGGGTTTTGCGGATCTTGCCGCAAATGATCTTCAATGCAGAACTTGAGCATTAAATTGGGGCCAAAGCGACGAATTTCGAGCTGAGCTTTAGCGAGGGCATTTCCAGGCTGAGCGGCATGGGTGAGAAAGGCTTCGATGATCGGGTGGCTGCGTTCAGGACTCGGCGATCGCACTGCCGTAATCATCAAATGTACCAAATCAGCATTGGGCACCCGCTGCGCTGCCAGATCGGCAATTTTGCTCACATAGCCCTTTTGTAAGGCCGCAATGCCTTTTTTATTGCGCTTGGCATGTTGCTGGATTATGAGATAAATCGCTTCAATGATCTCCACCTGCTGATCGGGTGAATGAGCGCTAAGCAGCTTTTCCCACTGCGATGAAGCTTTTTCAACATTGAGCGTCACTTTTTGGCCACTGCTGGGCTCATCGTCAGCCGAGGATAAGAAAATTTCAAGGGCTTGAATGGCCGCTGATCGCGGCCTAGCATCCTCAACTAACTGTGCCATTATCTGATAATTATCAACGATCAAAGCCTCTACCCAAGCCGGAATCTCTACTTCCGTATCGACACTGGTATCGCCAAAAGCTTTACCAAACTGACGACGAACCGACTTAAGGGTTTCTGAATCATCCACTAGCAATTCCAGCAGAGCAGAATAGACCTCTTCAAAGTCACAGCCTGCTGCTAATGCCTGCTTCAGCAACGCAATAGCGGTCTCTTTTTGGCCCTTGACCTTGGCTTCTAGCCCTTTTCGCCCCAGCACGTCCGGATGAGTGGGCGCGAGCTTTTCCGCCGCTCGAACGCTTTTTTCTGCATCCCGATAGTGCTGCAAATACATCTGTGTATCGGCATCCCAGCAGTGCAGCTTGGCCAAGGTCGAATTTAGCCGTGTTTCTGACCAAGCTTGAGGCTGCTGCTGGGCATCTGCTTTTACCCACCGGATCAGTTTGGCCACTATCCGCTGAGCTTGCGCAGACTCCCCGATCACATCCAATGCCCGATACAGGTTCAGCGCCAAATTTGGCTCAAAGTCTTCATCGATAATGCTTCCCCAAAATTCAGCGCTACATTCGGGTTCATCCGATTGAATCGCCTGCGTACCAGCTAAGCGCATGACCGGAAGACGCAGCGCTTTTAAGCTGGGGTAATCTGCCATCACCCTGCGCGGAAGGTTAATCAAGTAGTGAGCGGCTTCGTGAAAGTCGCTGACATGAAGCAGATGCAGCACTTCTAGCAGCCAAGTAACCTCGCGAAAGGGGAGGTTCGGATCGCGCAGATCTAGCAGATCAGTGAGATCTTGTTCGCCATCTGTTGCTTGAAATAGGGTTAATTTTTGGACAGCCGGATGACGATTTAGACCTTTGAGCCGCACAAAACTGCGCTTGGCGGGTTTGTCGGGATTATGCAAGCTAGCTTTTGCCTCAGCCAAGTTGCCTGCACGCTGATAAGCGTAAGCCTGCCAAATGGAGAGATGGTCGTTAGGGGTGATCAGCTCGCTGATTTTTTTGAAGTGGGGTAAAGCAGCTTCGGGGCTGTTGGCTTTGAGTGCTAAAGCTCCTTTCGCCCAATGTAGATGATTCGCACTAAAGCGCTTAGCTTGTGACTTAATCAAGTGCTCAATTTGAGCGATTTTGTCATTGAGAATCAGCAGCTTAAAGTAGCCGCCGCCCATCTCTTTGGGCAGCGTTTTTTGAGTAAAGGCCGACTCATACAAATCCAGTGCAGCGGCAGGCTGTTGTTGTGCCAGCAGGCATTTGCCCAGCCAGTAATAGGTGTCGTCGTACAGACCGAGCTCAAGAGCTCTGCGTAGAGCCGTCTCAGCCAGTTTATACTGCTGTCGCTCAAAGTCCTGTTTGCCTTGCAAAAGCAAAATATCCGCTTCATTAACGCTCAGCTTTTGATCAGGATTGCGCTTTAGCCCTTGCTGCAATTTGCGAATAGCCGTGCTGTATTTTTTACTGGCAATCAAGCTTTTGAGCTGCTTGTCTAGGGCCTGATCAGGCGCTGATAGCTGAGATAGCTGTTGCCGGATGCCTTGCCGCTTACCCAAATCAAACCTCCTGTGCTGGCAGATGTCTTACTCTTCAGCAGTTTCACTGATTCACTGATCTTAGCGTAGTCGATTTGATCTCAAACTTCGCCAGCTATTACGACCCCTTAATGCTTAAGGCAGGTGCCCTTTGATGCAATCTAATGTAACCGTAAAAAAGCCTCTACTTGGGCTGCGGTTGGCATGGCTGACTGGGCACCGGATTGGGTAACAGCGATCGCGCCCACGGCATGGGCATAGCGAATCGCAGATTCAAGCGTAGCGCGATCGTATCGGCGATCAGATCGCGCTAATCGAGCCAGCGCTGCGGCTAGCCCGCCATTAAAGGCATCGCCAGCCGCCACCGTATCAATTGCCTGTACCGAAAAAGCGGGCACAACAAAGCTATCGGTTGCGCTCACGCACACCGCGCCCAGTTCGCCTAGCTTGACAATCACCACAGCAATACCTTTTTGCTGGAGAATTTTGGCCGCTGCTGTAGCACTTTTCACATCCGTTACAGCGTGTCCGCTCAGCAGCGTTGCCTCCGTTTGGTTGGGCGTCAAAATTGAAATATACTCACAAAAATCAGCCGCTAATGGCCCTTGCGCCGGAGCCGGATCGACGATTACTGTGAGCCCTGCTTGATGGGCTAGCACGGCTGCTTTTTCCACCACCGGCAGGGGAATTTCAAACTGGAGCATTAGCACTTTGGCCTGCTCAAAGTAGGGTATTAGCCGTGCTAGATCGTCTTCATCTAATGTGCCATTTGCGCCGGGAATGACAATAATTTGGTTGTTCAAAGGCGAGACGGCAATTAGAGCAGTGCCAGATGGCAGTGAGTCGTGAGTTTGTACAGCGCTGATGTCAATGCGATCGCGCTTAAGCTGAGCCCGCAGCGCCTGTCCAAACGCATCGGCCCCAACGCGGCCCACCATCGCCGTCGCCATCCCTAACCGAGCGACCGCGACCGCTTGATTAGCCCCTTTGCCGCCCGGCACCGTCACAAATTTTCGCCCCGTTAGGGTCTCACCGGGCTGTGGCAGCCGATCAACTTCAGCCACCAAGTCCATATTGAGACTG
>JBGTNW010000046.1:0-5779 GCA_041742865.1 Phormidesmis sp. | reverse complement strand
TCCATGTAGACAATTTCTACCATCGCCAGTCGTAAAATATCGCGATCTACTCTGGCTAAGCGGCGCATGTTCCATTTTTCCATCACCTCATTGAGCTGCGCATCAATTGCTCGCCAGTGGCTAATCCAGTTAAATAGAAGGTCGCAGGCATAGCTACGAACGTCTGGATGATCAATGAGGGGTTTGAATTGGGTGGGGTCTAGTGACTGTTTAAGATCTGTGATCGCCCTTTGAATCACCTTAATCGCCCGCTGAACTTCTACCCTAGCATCGCTAATATCAGCCACGCGCTGTTCCTGTTCGGCGAGCAGGCGATCGCTCTTTTCCACATGCTCAGCCCCCGCTTCAAGGCCCCTGCGAACAGCGATGATTTCTTTTTTATCGCCCTGCTGAGCAAAGAGCAATAGCTCTAACGTGCTGCCGATGCGGTTAATAGCCGACTGAACGAGCGGCAGCGCGGGTTGAATGCGCGATCGCACCTCACCCGCATCAGTCGTGCGAGTTTCACTTTCTAATATCAGCCGTTCGCTGCGCATCAGTTCGCCGCTAGCGGTCTCTAACGTTTCTTGTGCATCGGCGCTGAGGATCTTCAATGCTTTTATCAGCAAAGTATCGAGCGTCTTATTAGTGACGGGCTCGACTGACCCAGCCGCTGAACGCTGAGCTTTATGGGTATTGTCTGGGAGCTGGCTAGTGCCCAAGAGAGCGAGTTCACGGGCAATAGAGCGCGCCTTCATGGAGTACCGGGGGATTTGAGTATAGATATTTTATCAGCCTTGTTGAAGCAAGCGAGGGCTGGAAATCCGTACTAGAAGCGCGCGCAGCCAAACCAGAAATCGCGCGTCAAACCGTTTCTTCGATAGGGGCTGTGGGTGTCGCGAGGGCTTCGGTCGCAGGCGCAAGCGGTTCGGTGCGAGCCGTGCGATCGCTGGTGTAGCCTACGGGAATTTCGGTCGCCAGATTAGGGCCCACGATACCGCCCGAAAGCAGCACTTTAAAGGCGTCTTCAATTGAAATTGAGAGATTGAGGATTTCGTCTTCAGAAACAATGGAATACCAGCCACTGGTCGGGTTGGGTGTAGTCGGAATAAAAATGCTGAGCATTTTGTTGCTAGGTTCGCCAACGGCCGCGCTCGTGACAAAAGCAATAGCCCACAGCCCACGCCGAGGATATTCAATGAGAACCACGCGCCGAAAACGGGTTTTAGAATCTTGAAAAACGCTTTGCAAAAGCTGCTGAATGGTTTTGTAAACCGAACCAGCTAGTGGAATTGACTGGACAATGCGTTCGCCAAAATCTAGCAGCCAGCGTCCGGCAAAGTTCCGGGCCATCAGGCCAATCAGCAAAATTGCCAATAGGGGTACCGCAAAGCCAATACCCAAGTTTATCAGCGCCACCAAAAAGGGATTCATCCCCGTGAAGGGATTGAGCTGCTTAGGAAAGCGCGTTAGGAAGCGAATTACCCAGCTAGCCACGTTTAGCGTCAGCCAAATCGTTGTGGCTAGCGGAATAATGACCACTAGCCCGGCAATGAGATCATTCTTTAAATCTTGCTTAAATTTTTGCAGCACAGCTTACCCATTTGCCAGTTTGCACCCTTTCGCGATTTCCCTGGCGTCTAGCTTTATTTTAGTTTTGATGTTGAGAATTATATCAAGTTTCCCTAACCAATTCGCTTTCTTACGCAGAACTCTGATGGGCTAAAGCGCTCAGAGCCCCAGTACTCGTCTGGCCAGATTGAGATAGATTAAAACCCCCAAAACATCCACAATCGTGGTGATAAAGGGAGCTGACATCAGCGCCGGATCGAGACCAAAAGATTGGAATAAAAAAGGCAGTCCGGCCCCGGCACTAGAGGCCAAAATAGAGATACCAACTAGCGAAATGCCCACCGTAATCGCTACCGGCAGGGCTGTAACCGCACCTCCTTGAAGAAAATAGGCCCACAGCGTCACCACAATGCCGAGCATGAGGCCCAAAAATGCACCCGCGATCGCCTCTCGGCGAATCACCTTAAGCGCGTCTTTAATCGTTAGCGCATCGGTATTAAGTCCGCGAATCACCACAGTAGAAGACTGTGCGCCGACATTGCCGCCCGTGCCAATCAGCAGGGGAATAAAAGCCGCCAAAACCACGACGCTTTGCAAAATATCTTGCTGGGAGCGAATCACTGCGGCGGTTACTGTATTTGTTATCAGTAAAACCGAGAGCCACACGACCCGTTTACGAGCGACATCGAGTAAATTGCTTTGAAAATAGCTCTCTCCCCCTGACTGCACACCGCCAAGCGTATAAATGTCTTCGGTGGCTTCTTCTTCTAAAATATCGATCACATCATCGACGGTGATAATGCCGACTAGCCGATCTTCTGTATCGACCACGGGCACAGCCAAAAAGTCATAGCGCTGAATCATCCGCGCGACCTCTTCTTGATCGTCGCTAGTATGCGCTGAAACCACTTCACGGGTCATAATTTCGCCAATAGATTGCTCCGCTTGGCCTATGACAAGCTGCCGCAGCGATAAAATGCCCGTGAGCTGACGGGCGGCATTGGTGACAAAGAGATAGTAGACCGTTTCGCTTAAGTCGGCCTGAGCGCGAATGTGCTCAAGGGCTGTGGCAACGGTCCAGTTTTCTTTGAGCGCTACGTATTCGGGCGTCATGATGCGGCCCGCAGTCTGGGCTTCGTACCCTAGCAGCAAAGCAGTTGCTTGGCGCTCTTGAGGGCTGAGTTGCTCTAGCAGGCGGCGAACAATTTTGGCGGGCAGTTCATCAAACAGGCGCACCCGGTCATCGGGCGACATTTTATCGACAATATCAATCAGATCTTGACGCTTGAATTCTTCAATGAGTGCCTGCTGCACGCTGGAGTCGAGGTTTTCGTAGACCTCAATGGCATCGTTTTTGGCGATTAGCCGAAAGGCAATGGCCTGCATCGTTTTCGGTAAGCCTTCGATCGCTTCGGCAATGTCAGCCGGCTGAACGGGGCCGAGCAGGGCTTTTGCGCCGCTGAGGTTGTCTTGTTCTAAAAGAGCTTGGAGCTGCGATCGCACCAATTCCCGCAGCTCTTGCCGAGAAATGACCTGTGATTTAGCTATAGATTCGCTGTTGAGCAAAGTCAGATCCTCCGGGCACGCATAAATAGCTGAGCGCATGGATACGCTGGCTATAGTCTACTGGGCAATGCCCCAATTAACGGGCTTAATTAACGGGCTCGTTTCACCACGCTGGCTCCTAGCCGCTCAATCTAGCTAATTTGCTTGGCTAGAAACCGCTGCCGTCATCTCAGAGCCTAGCAGCGGCGCAATTGTTGGCACAATCGTTAAAGGCGTAGCCGCAATCTCAGCTGTCCTGTAAACCCGGCTATGCGGCGATTAGTCCTCGGTGGCGTAGCAGCGCTTCAGTACTCGGTTCGCGGCCTCTAAATGCTTTGAACACCTCCATTGGATGACGACTGCCGCCCAGCGCCAACACCGTTTCGCGAAAGCGGCGACCCGTGGCGTTAATCTGCTCTGATTGGTCTAAGCCGACCGCTTCAAACGCCGCAAAAGCATCGGCGCTCAGCACCTCAGCCCAAAAATAGCTGTAGTAGCCAGCGGCGTAACCACCTGAAAAAATATGGCCAAAGCTACAGAGAAAGGCGTCTTCGGG
Source organism: Phormidesmis sp. (assembly GCA_041742865.1). Taxonomy (GTDB): domain Bacteria; phylum Cyanobacteriota; class Cyanobacteriia; order Phormidesmidales; family Phormidesmidaceae; genus Phormidesmis. The sequence continues at coordinate 2,127 of JBGTNW010000046.1, read as the reverse complement.
TAAGGGCTTGAGGATGGTGGTGGTAGCGGCAAGGCGATCGCGCACCTGCCAAATCGATTCTTCCCCACCGGGCTGATACTGCGAATGCAGCGCCATATCTAGCCAGCCGAAATTCACCTGCCGCAAAATCGCGCTGCCGGTCATAAAGTGCCGCGCGGCCAGCAGCTTTTGATACTCTGCTTCCGGTAAGGATTCGCCAGTTTGGTAGTGCTTAGCCATGCCAAACAGCGTATCGCGCTCGTAGCACCAGTTTTCCATAAACTGACTGGGTAGCTCTACCGCGTCCCATTCCACATTGTTAATCCCGGCTGCACTGGCATAGTCTACCTGGGTGAGCATATGCTGTAAGCCATGACCAAATTCATGAAAAAGCGTTTCGACATCTGAAAAGGTCATCAAGCTAGGCTGATTGTCTACCGGTGGGGACTGATTGCACATTAGGTAGGCCACCGGCAACCGCACGGTATCGCCTTGTTTGGCACGCACAATGCACTCATCCATCCAAGCGCCGCCTCGTTTTTCAGCCGGACGACTGTAGGGATCTAAATAGAAGTAAGCGATCGCTGCTTTGGTCACCGCATCACTCACTGCAAAATAGCGCACATCTGGGTGCCAAACCGGCGCTTGTCCATCGGCAGCGGTGATCGTGATGCCAAACAGCCGCTCCGCCAAGCCAAACAGCCCCTCCAACACTCTCGGCAGCGGGAAATAAGGCCGCAGCGCCTCATCATTCAGATCAAAGTGCGCCTCCCGCATCCGCTCCGACCAATAAGACACATCCCACGGTTGAATGTCGTCTGTTTTGGCAAATGCCTTAATGTCTGCTAACTCTTGCAGCGCGGCCTCGTAACTCGCGCTTCGCAACTCCTCCATCAGTGCCTCTACCGCCGTTACCGAAGGTGCCATCTTCCGCGCCAAGCTCAGCTCAGCGTAGTTCTCAAATCCCAGCAGCGCCGCTTGCCTTTGGCGTAGCGCCAAAATCTTCTCAATCAGCGGCCCATTGTCTAGCTCACCTGACGAAGCGCGGGTAATAAACGCCCGATAAAGCTGCTCTCGCAGATCTCGGCGCTGAGCATGACGCAAAAAAGGTACATAGCTAGGCATATCCAACGTGATTCGCCAGGGGCCAGCGTCAGCGGTTGCGGTTTTTTCCGCTTCGCTGGTGCCAGCTTCTTTGGCTGCCTCTTTGGCCGCTTCTCGGGCGGCTTGCGCGCTCAAACTCAGCAAGCTCGGTGGCAGACCCGCCACTTCAGCCGGGTCGCTCAATGTCAAGCTAAAGCCCTTCGTCGCATCCAAAACGTGATTAGAAAACTGCGTCGATAGCTCAGCTAAAGCCTGCTGAATGTCATTAAACGCTGCCTTTGCCTCGCCCGAAAGCCCTACTCCCGACAGCTCGGCATCTCGCAGCGCAGCCTCTACAATCCGCTGCTGGGCAGGCTCTAGCTGCTCCCATTCGAGGCTGTGGCGCAAACGCTTGAGCGCTTCATAAATCACGGGGCTCTGGCTCAGTTGGTTCGCAAACTGGATCAAAGCAGGCTGCACGCTTTCGTACGCAGCGCGCAGCTCTGGGCTGTTTTTCACGCCCATCAGGTGGCCAATAATGCCCCAGCTCCAGCCTAGTTGCTCGTTTAAGGCCGTCAGCGGATCCATCAGCTCGGCCCAGGTAGCCACTGCCTGCGGCGAAACCGCAAGTTGGGCGCTCAGCGTCTCTTCAATAGCGCTGAGGGTTTGGCTCAGATCCTTCAAGAGCTGCTCGATTCCAGGCACAACATGGCTGGGCTCAATCTCAGCAAAAGGCGGCAGGCCGCTGCCAATTAGTAGAGGGTTTTGAAATGTTTGGGAGGCGGTCGTTGCAGTAGATGACATGCTCATAAAAGAAAGTGAAGATAGATAACTGTATGAATGTATATAAGGCGGTGTGCGGTGGCACTTTGACACCGCCAGTTGCTCGACCTGCTGATATGAAGTCAGGTTCATCTGAACTTACTGTAGTCAAATCGAGTGACCCATGCTATGTGTCGCTCAGATACCCTCAGGCAGAATTCTTAAGTAGAATCCTCAAGCAGATGGATCGCTATAACCTTGGATATTCTCTGGTCGAAAGGGCCGAATTAGTCGGCTAGCTTC
>JBGTNW010000045.1:0-18234 GCA_041742865.1 Phormidesmis sp. | reverse complement strand
AAGAACTGAGGAAAAAACGACATGGGACTGTTTGATCGCGTCAGCCGGGTAGTGCGCTCTAACCTCAACGCGGCGGTAAGTTCCGCTGAAGATCCAGAAAAGATTTTGGATCAGGCCATCATGGATATGCAGGAAGACCTGGTGCAGATGCGTCAGGCCGTCGCTAGAGCGATCGCCTCTCAAAAGCGGGTCGAGCAGCAGGCCGATAAAGCCCAAACTGCTGCGACTAGCTGGCAGCAACGCGCCCAACTAGCCCTACAAAAAGGCAATGAAGACTTGGCCCGCGAAGCCCTAATGCGCAAAAAGACTCAGGCCGAAACGGCGGTCGCGCTCAAAGGTCAGCTCGATCAGCAATCCGCCTCAGTCGATACGCTCAAGCGTCAGTTAATTGCCTTAGAAAGCAAAATTTCTGAGGCCAAAACCAAAAAAGATATGCTCAAAGCTCGCGCTAGTGCGGCCAAAGCTAACGAGCAGCTGCAAAAGAGCGTGGGTTCTCTAGGTACAGGTAGCGCTATGAGCGCGTTTGAGCGCATGGAAGAAAAAGTGCTGATGATGGAAGCGAGTGGCCAAGCAGCCGCCGAACTAGCGGGCGCTGATTTGGAAAGCCAATTTGCTAGCCTAGAAGCGGGGGGCGATGTTGACTATGAGCTAGAAGCTTTGAAATCTCAAATGCTCAGCGGCTCAGCGCCGACGCAGGAGGCTTTACCTGCCGCTGACGAACCCGCCGCAACGCCTACCGATGCCGCAGATCCAGTCGTCGATGCTGAGCTCGAAGCGCTCAAATCCGAGCTAGATAGCCTGTAAAATTAGGGCCTAAACTCAATTGAGTGTTTGCTCCCCTACCTGAAAATAATTTCAGGTAGGGGATGCTGTTTTTTGACTGCTGCTGATTTTTTGTCCACTTTTCTAGCGTCCCTTTCAAACGCCTTTATTCATGCAGATTGCTGATCGCCTTGCCCCTTTGCAAACCAACGTTTTCGCCGATATGGATGGCGCTAAAGCTAGGGCGATCGCCGCTGGCAAATCAATTATCGATCTGTCCCTGGGATCTTCTGATCTGCCCACGCCGCCGCATGTTTTGAAGGCGATCGCCGAAGCCCTCACTGACCCCAACACCCACGGCTACGCGTTATTCAATAGCACCCAAAACTTTCGGATCGCCGCCGCCCAGTGGTACGAGAAAAAATTTGGCATTGCCGTCGATCCAGAAACCGAGGTGCTGCCGCTGATTGGTTCACAAGAAGGCACCGCGCATTTACCCCTAGCTGTGCTCAATCCGGGCGATGTTGCCCTGCTGCTCGATCCGGGCTATCCCTCTCACGCAGGCGGTGTGTATTTGGCAGGCGGAGACCTTTACCCCATGCCAATTTTGGCGGAAAACGATTTCTTACCCGTGCTTTCTGAGATTCCCGCAGCGGTATTAGCCAAAGCCAAAATGATGATCCTTAGCTATCCGCACAACCCTACGACCGCCAAAGCCCCCTTAAGCTTTTTCATCGAAGCCGTTGCCTTTTGTCAGCAGCATAGCCTTGTGCTAGTTCATGATTTTCCCTACGCCGATCTCTATTTCGAGGGTGAACCGGTGCCTTCTGTGCTTCAAGCTGACCCCACCAAATCAGTTTCTATCGAATTTTTTACCCTTTCTAAGTCCTACAACATGGGCGGCTTTAGAGTCGGATATGCCATCGGCAATGCGGCTTTGATCAAAGCGCTGCGTCAGGTAAAAGCGACGGTTGATTTTAACCAGTACCGGGGGATTTTGAGAGGGGCGATCGCTGCGCTGACCGGCCCACAAGACTGCGTTACTCACATGGTCAGCACCTTTGCTGACCGCCGAGACACAGCCATCACGGCCCTGCAAACCATCGGCTGGTCAGTGCCCAAACCCGCTGCCACTATGTACATCTGGGCCAAGCTGCCAGCGCACTTATCCCAAGGCTTGTCCAAGGGCTTATCTGACGGCTGGGCAACTGACTCAATCGCATTTTGTACCGCGCTAGTGGCCGATACTGGCGTGGCGCTTTCGCCGGGACGCGGCTTTGGCAAATCTGGCGAAGGCTATGTGCGCTTTGCGCTCGTGCATGAGCCTGAAGTACTCAATAGCGCTATTCAAAAAATAGGCGACTTTATCCAGTCTAAAGCCACCTAAATCCCCTTAAAGATGCTTTTAGCTGACAGTTACGTGATCAATTCAATAATCAGCTATGTGATCAGCTATGTGAATAAATACACCGGATACGTACTCAGCCGATGTGTTTAGCAAATATCTCAGTTCATAATAACCATAGCCGCTGCTAGGAAGCTCTAATCAAAGTGACTGCTTCCTAGTGGCTAATGCCCTGCTAGCCTGCTAGAAAATGCCTTTTCCCGTGTGGGGTCGAGTTCTCCTTTTAGAAAACGATTACAGCAACCGAATTTTATTTGCAGAGTATCTGGAGCAGTGTGGCTATACCGTTTGCCCGCTCTCCGATGGACAACAGATTTTGGAATCTTTAGAAGCCTTTCAGCCCAATGTGCTCATTCTCAATTTGAAGATGCCAATCATCGATGGATTTACGGTTATTAGGATGATTCGCAGCCATGCAATTTGGAATCTGCTGCCGATTTTGGTGGTGAGTGGCTATACCTTAGCGAGAGATCGGCAAAAAGCCCTTCAGCTAGGAGCCAATGCTTACTTGACCAAGCCCGTACTACCGGCTGACTTAAGTGCAGCCGTAGCTCAGCTCATCCAGTAGTTTTTGTTTTTAGCAAGCTTTGTTTTTGACCAGGCTTTTGCTCACTTTCTGCCTGCTGTTTGCTATCCGAGCTTTCGCTCTGAGGATTGATTGACATTACGCTGCTGCTTTAAAAAATCCTCTACCATTTGATTGAGGCTTTGCACGGACGTACCGACTTCAACAATATTGCTTTCTAGCCGATTGGAAACAATCGCCATCGACTGTAAGTCGTTGAGAATTTTACTGATAGATTCTTGGTACTGATGCTCGAATTCTTGAATGTTCACAGTGACTTATGGGCTTGTATAGGTAATAAAATAGCCTGACCCCGAAAGGCCGGAACTCTCAGACTGATAGACACAGACATGTAGATACAGACTGATAGACATAAACACGTAGAGCACACACGTAGAGAAGAAGACGTAATCAGTGTATAAGCTGATACATTAGATTTTCCTTCATCTCAGATTGGGTGGCAAGTCATACATCGAATCTTTGTGATTTGTAGGACTTTTTTGAAGACAGGCCAAGGGTACTGTGCAAAAAGTAGCTTCGTCCCTACGATTTGATCCCTACCCGCGACAAAACCGGCAAAGGCGAGACAGCATTCTGAGGCAGTCTTCAAAAAGCCTTATAGAATGGTACATGGCTACCTTTTTCCCGCTAGCTTTGCCCCTTGTGACTATTTCTTCAGTATCTTCCACTGCGTCAGCGCTTACCGCTGCTACCGTCACGATTGACCCAACCCTGCTAAGCGATCCTGATCGCCTAATGGCCCGGCTGCAAGAGATTCCTCAAGAGCCAGGGGTTTATTTTATGAAGGATGAGACTGACCAAATTCTCTACATTGGTAAGTCGAAAAGTCTGCGCAATCGAGTGCGTTCTTATTTTCGCGATGCGGCGCATCATCACACGCCGCGCATTGCCTCAATGGTGCGCAAGGTCAGCGACATTGAGATTATCGTTACTGACACGGAAGCCGAAGCGCTTGCCCTAGAGGCGAATCTGATTAAGCAGCATCAGCCTGAATATAATGTGCTGCTCAAAGATGACAAAAAATATCCTTTTCTCTGCATTACTTGGTCAGAAGATTACCCGCGCATTTTTATCACCCGCCAGCGCCGTAAGAATGCCAAAAATCGCTACTACGGCCCCTATGTTGATACTGGGCTGCTGCGCCGGACGCTGCAAATTGCTAAGCGGATTTTTCCACTGCGCCAAAGACCTCGGCCTCAGCATAAAGATCGCCCTTGCCTAAACTATGACATCGGCCAGTGTCCAGGAGTTTGTCAGAAGCTGATTACGCCTGAGGACTATCATAAAATTGTGCAGCGGGTGGCGATGGTGTTTCAGGGGCGATCGCACGAACTGATCGACATTCTTACCGCCAAAATGCACACAGCAGCTGAAGCGCTTGACTTTGAAAAAGCAGCGCTCATTCGCGATCAAATCAAAGGCTTAGAAACCCTTGGTGAAACGCAAAAAGTCGCATTGCCAGATGATACGGTTTCGCGCGATGCGATCGCCCTTTCCACCGACGCCGACCATGCCTGCATCCAGCTTTTTCAAATTCGCGCCGGTCGCTTAGTCGGTCGCCTTGGCTTTGTAGCCGATGCCCAGTCCGGCACCGCTGGCGAAATTCTTCAGCGCGTCCTCGAAGAACACTACCGATTAGTTGATCCCGTCGAAATTCCAGCCGAAATCTTAGTGCAGCACTCCTTACCCGAAAGCGAAATGCTGGCTGATTTTTTGACGGTTGCCAAGGGCCGAAAAGTCTCCATTGACATGCCTCAAAGGCAGGCCAAGGCAGAGCTAGTAGAAATGGTCGAGCGCAACGCTCAGTATGAGCTTGCTCGCACTCAGCGCTTTGCTGATCGCAACTATCAGGCCATGCAAGATTTAGCTGAGCTCGCCGATCTGCCGGGGCCACCAAAGAGAATTGAGGGCTACGACATCTCCCACATTCAAGGCTCAGATGCAGTGGCTTCACAAGTCGTCTTTATCGACGGCCTCCCGGCCAAGCAGCACTACCGCACCTACAAAATCAAAAACCCTACCGTCACGAGTGGCCACTCTGATGATTTTGCCAGTATGGCCGAAGTCATCCGCCGTCGCTTTCGGCGCTATGCGGAAGATCTGACTCAGCAGCGCGTGGGCAATGCCGACTGGCCTGATCTGGTAATGATTGATGGCGGCAAGGGCCAGCTATCCGCAGTGGTTGCCGAGTTAGAAGAGATGAATTTGCTGAGTGAGCTGAGAGTCGTGAGCTTGGCGAAAAAGCGAGAGGAAATCTTTTTGCCCGGTGAAAAGCAGCCCTTGCAGACCACGGCCGATCAGCCGGGAGTGCAGCTATTGCGTCGCCTGCGGGATGAGGCTCATCGCTTTGCCGTGAGCTTTCATCGCAAAAAGCGAATGGGGAGAATGCGGCGATCTCGCTTAGAAGACATCCCAGGGCTAGGCCATCACCGCCGCAAACAGCTACTAGCCACCTTTCACTCTATCGACTACATCCGTGAAGCGTCGCCTGAGTTGCTTGCTACGGTAGATGGCATTGGCCCGCAGCTCGCTCAGCAAATTTATGAATACTTCCATCCTTCAACAGCATCTGAGCCTAACGCTTGAAAAATCTGTATCAGAAAACTGTAAAAAACCTGCTGGGAAAAGAGAAAGGCTGCTAACGAAAGCTGCACTGAAATAAGTCAGCCTTTTTTATTCTTTTGAGTTGAAATTGGCAATTGAGATCGGCAATCAAAATCGATAATTGAGTCAGTAAGAAGCCTGAGCAAGTTATTTCAAAAGATACCCGTAAAAGTCGTATATGATACTTTTCACGGGCAAACTATGAGTGCCTGAAATCTATCTTAACTACACTACATATTACGAAATAGAAATGTGTTGAGAAGAATAACGACAATGGGCTGCCAAATCTAAAGCAAACCTGTAGTTATCGCCTATTAATTGTTTTCGAGATCGCTTGATAGAGGCCCTTTAGAAGGGCATAAATACTCATGTAGCCTTGACTGCTAAGCTTTTTAATGAATTGGGGATCGCCCAGCCTTAAACCGATCCCCGTTTTTTATGCCTTTGGATGCTTTGCTACTAATAAGATAAGTTGCCATAATAAATGAGTTAATTAATGCTGTTGAAAGCCATAAAATGCCAGATGAGTTTTTATACTCATTGACCATCCCAACTACTAGCCTAATGACGACATCCTTTAAAAATTCAGCTAAGCCATTAAGAACTATGAAGGCCATGGAAAGATCCACAAAGGCTCTTTTGGAATCATTTTTACTAAATGACTCTAAGAAAGCGCTCCCTGCTGCGCCCACCGCTACGAAAGTGCAAAAAGTTCACTGCCCTACCTGCGGCAGATTGGCTGAGCGCTATCACTTTACCGAAGACGGCCATCTATCTAAAAGAATTTCGCGCACTCAGTGCTCTCACTGCGACTACTTGATGACTATCTACATAGATACGGGGCGAGTCATCGAAGCTTATGCGCCTAGTTTTTCTCCGGCTGCTTTTGCTTCAACATCGCCTGTTATAGGCTGATAGAGCAGATCTGTTGGGCTAGCCTTGGAAAAGTGCATTTCATTGAATGAGGTGCGCTTTTTCTATTTTGAGACAGTTTTAAGACAGTTTTAAGACAACAGAGTTTTGAGGCAGCAAGGGTCTCACATCGGAGAATCGCTAGCATAAGCACCGAATCAGCGCCGAACTAGCGCTTGTGTGAGCGCCACGATGACTTCAGGAGGTCTTTGATTGCCCTCGCGCGCGCTGGTTTGTAAATTATCAACGCCTAACAGAGCCGATAGCGCCAATGTGATGATTGTCGCCTGCATCAATCTAGTTAACATGAGCAAAATCTCCTCTCACCCTCACTCTCGCTTAGATTAATGAGTCTTAATACCCTGGCGAATCAGTAATGTTACCCAATTAAAATTGGCACAATTCGGCAGTTTGAGAGACTTCTAAAGGCGGGCTAGCGGTCCTACTGTTGCGTGTACTGGTGTGTATTGTGGTGCGAGCGGCGTCACTTTTCGGCGATCACAACCCTTTTTATCTTGTAGACACCATAACCTCTATATTTTGAGGTAAAGATGTAGCTAAGATAAAGATTTAACAAGTATTTTTGAAGTAGGTAAGGAAGTCTTTTCGCAGTTCTTCTATTTCATGTCAGGAACAGATGCGAGAACAAGTCTGGCAACAAGCTAGGTTTGGCCTTCGTGACTAGGTGTTTTAGCCTATGCTTTAAGGGCTGGTTTATCAGGAGCACTCTTTTGAAATTTGCGTTCATTATTGATCCTATTGGGCGATTAGATCCGGGTCACGATACCAGTGTGGCGATTATGGAATCGGCTCAAGAACTAGGGCATGAGGTCTATGTCACGCAAGCGAATCACTTAGGGGTCGTCGCGGGATGCGCTTGCGCCTGGCTGCAATCTGTAGCGATGAAGCCAGTGACGCAGGTGGGTGATCGCTGGTTATCGACACCTGACTGGTATCAGCTCGGCGAGAGCCAATGGCGACCTTTAGAAGAGATGGATGCGGTGTTTATGCGCATCGATCCGCCGGTAACGGTGCCTTATCTCTATGTCACTTATCTATTGGACTATGTAGATCAGTCTAAAACCCAGATCATCAATTCACCGAGCGGGCTGCGGGCTGCGAATGAGAAAATGTACGCGCTGCAATTTACCGAGGCCATTCCTGAAACGATTGTCAGTGCCGATAAACAGGTGATTCGTGAGGCGGTAGAGCGCTGGGGTGCCGGAGTGCTCAAGCCATTGGGCGGCAAAGCGGGAGAGGGCATTTTGTTTTTGGAGGGGAGCGATCGCAATTTCAACTCGATCATTGAAGTGAGTACGCACCAGGGCAAAGAACCCGTAATGGTACAGACTTATTTGCCTGCCGCTAAAGCAGGGGATAAGCGTGTCGTGATGCTGAATGGCGAACCGATTGGGGCTGTGAACCGAGTGCCTACCGGCCAAGAATTTCGCGGCAATATGGCCGTGGGTGGCCGCAGCGAAAAGACCGAACTCACCGCCCGCGATTTAGAGGTTTGTCAGCAGGTGGCACCAGCGCTGCGTCGAGATGGCCTAATTTTTGTAGGTATTGACATCATTGGCGGCTACCTCACAGAGGTGAATGTCACTAGCCCAACCGGCATCCGTGAAATTGATCGACTAGACGATGTGCGTCTGGGAAATCAAGTAGTGGAATGGGTAGTGCAATCTGCTCAGACCCCAAGTCGCTGAATATCAGCGACTAAATATCAGGCGCTAAATATTGGCAGGATCAATCCCTAGCTCTCTTAATCGAGCGGCTAAGCGATCAGCTTTTTGCTGCGCTTGATCGCGTTCTTGCTGTGCCTGATCGCGTTCTTTACGAGTATCGGTCAAACTCAAAAAGGGCTCACCGTCTGGCCGATAAATTTCTAGGGTTTCGGGTGTAACAACGAAATGAATGTTCAGCAGTGGGCTTACCCAGTCTTCGATGCCCTCGATGACGTCTAAGTAGGGGCCAACTCGCTGCCAGCCTGTGAGCTCTACGCTGTCGGGATCATAAACGTAGTATTCTTGGACGCCGTAGCGCTGGTAGAACTGAAATTTTTGGGCCATTTCGCCCTGACGGTTACCGGGTGAGAGCACTTCAAATACAACTTGAGGAGCAATATTATCTTCTTTCCACTGCATATATGAGCCGCGATCGCCTTTAGGCCGACCCAACGCCACCATTGCATCAGGCGCTCGGCGAATTGTGTTGCTGCCTTCAACTGGGTACCACAGCAAATCGCCTGCAACAAAGACATTGGGATCTGCGGCGAAAATAGCTTCTAGGTTTTCTTTAATATTGACGATCCACTGGAACTGTTTGGTATTGTCCGCCATTGGCTGACCGTCGCTATCAGGGTAAAACACGTCTGTTTTAGAAAGCTGCTGAACCATCGGCTTAAACCTCGTTCGTCAAATCGCTAAGCGGCTGTAAGCGGCTGTTCTATAGTGTAGCGGTTAGCGCTATTTGTTTTTTAAAGTCATTGAACAAGGTCACCCAAATGCCTTCTTTTTGTGAAATTCCGAATGTTTCTCATTACTGGCTGCGCAATGGCAGTGTCCCGCTGACGCTATTGGCTGACGGTGTTTTAGCTTTGCCGGAGCGATCGCACTTGCACACCGCAGCCGTCGATACCGCCGCCGATGTCGCCGCCATAGATATCGAAGTGCGTCAGGGCAAGGTGATCACATTGCGCCCTGCTAGAGCCGATATGGCTGAGGATATGCCTAATGACATACCCGTTGTTGACCTCCGCTCAGGGCTGATTTGGCCTTGTTTTGTGGATATGCACACTCATCTAGACAAAGGACATATTTGGCCGCGCAGTCCTAATCCTGATGGCACGTTTGCAGGGGCGCTAGAGACGGTGCGCCGCGACAGCAAAAAAAGGTGGACAGCGACAGATGTATATCGGCGGATGGAGTTTGGGCTCAAGTGTAGCTATGCGCATGGCACTCAGGCAATTCGCACCCATTTAGATGCATTTGATCAGCAGGGCAAAATCAGCTTTGAGGTGTTTCGTCAGCTGCGACACGAGTGGGCAGATAGGCTGTTGCTACAGGCGGTTTGTTTGGTTACTTTAGACTACTTTATGGGGCCAAAAGGAGAGGCTCTAGCGGACTTAATTGCTGATACAGGCGGTATTTTAGGTGGAGTTGCCTTTACGAATCCTGAGATTGTTCAACAGATAGATCGCGTGTTTGAACTAGCTAAAGCACGGGGTTTGGATCTAGATTTTCACACGGATGAGAGCTTAGATCCGGATGATATGGCTTTGCGCTACGTGGCAGAGGCGGCGATTCGGCATGAGTTTTCGGGACGCATTACCTGCGGGCACTGTTGCAGTTTGTCGGTGCAATCAGCAGAAGTTGCAGGCACAACTATTGAGCGGGTGAGAGAAGCAGGCGTTTCGGTAGTGAGTTTACCGATGTGTAATCTATATTTGCAGGATCGGCAGAGGGGGCGATCGCCCCGGTTTCGAGGCGTTACCCTTCTGCACGAGCTCAAGTCCGCAGGCGTGAAAGTCGCGCTGGCCTCTGACAACTGCCGCGATCCGTTTTTTGCCTATGGTGATCACGATGGCCTAGAAGCCTTTACGCACTCTGTCCGCATTGGCCAGTTGGATCATCCGATTGCCGACTGGCCGCAGGCCATTACGCGATCGCCTGCGCAGATGATGGGTCTGGCAAAAGTGGGCCAGTTAGAAGAAGGGCTATCAGCAGATTTGGTCGTATTTAAGGCGCGTAGTTTTAATGAGCTGATGGCACGAGGGCAGAGCGATCGCGTTGTCATCCGTAAAGGCCAACAAATTAACACGATCTTGCCTGACTACGCCGAACTCGACGATTTGATGAGCCATTAAAAGAAACAGATCTGAAAATAGATCCATAAACAAATAGGAAATAACCTTTGAAACTTATCATCGGCAACAAAAACTACTCTTCATGGTCTTTACGACCTTGGTTATTGCTCTCTACGTTCGAGCTTGAGTTTGAAGAAATTCAGGTATCGCTCCAGCAATCAGGGCTCCAATCACGCCTAGGCCAATATTCTCCCAATAGCCGAGTGCCTGTACTGATAGATGAGTCTCTTACCGTCTGGGATTCTTTGGCAATTTGTGAATATGTCTGTGAAAAATATTTGGCTCATCAAGGCTGGCCAAACGATCAGGTACTTAGGGCTGAAGCTAGATCCATTTGCGCTGAAATGCACGCCGGATTTATGGGGCTGCGTAGCGAACTGCCGATGAACTGCCGTGCGAGAAGAACCGTGAAGCTTTCGGCCGTAGCCTTGCAAGACATTGCGAGAATCGATCAGATATGGTCAAAGTGTCTGCGAGAAAATGGCGGGCCTTGGCTATTTGGAGCCTTTTCGATTGCGGATTGTTTTTACGCGCCGGTTGTGATGCGTTTCAAAACGTATGGCATTTCACTCTCAGAGATAGCGAGTGAGTATCAAGCCTTTTTTCTTCAGCACAATGCGTTGAATCGGTGGGTTGCGGCAGCTTACGCTGAGACTGAAATTGTGCCGGAGGACGAAGCGGGTGAGCCTTTGCTTTAAAGGAGTTATTTTAAGGGGGGATCTAGATGCCGTGCTTGAGTTTGTTGTGTCAACAGACTTAAGTGCGCTTTGATCTGATGGAATCTCATGGAATCAGAGCAGGCGGCTGGGCAACTGAGCCGATTTGATTAACGAAATAGTCTTCACGCAGATTTAGATCTCTGGCGATTACGAGAGCTTGCTCAAAGGCTTGCAAGGCTGCTGGCAGATTGCCTTGGCGGCGCTGAAGCTGACCGATGTTGTCATAAGCGTTCATGATGCCATAGCTGTTGTAGGCTTGGCGCTCAACGGGAATGAGTAAGCTATAGGCTCCAATTGCTTCATCGGTGAGCGCAAGGCGGCGATATAGCGCCCCTAAGTCTTTGAGAACCTGGGCTGAAAAGCTAAACTGCTCGAATCGCTGGGCGGCGCTGTAGGCGGAGCGATAGTATTCGATGGCGGTGCTAGGTAGGTTGAGGGTGCGGTAGTTTTGGGCGATCGCCACCAATAACTCCGGCAGCTTTTCGAGCTCACCTTGGCTCTGATAGATCCCAATCAAATCGGTTTGTGCCCTGACTGCATTCGTTAGCGAATTGGCCTGCTGATAGCTGTAGACTAACCGTTCTAAGTAAGCGGTTTCACGGGTGACATCGCCAGTATCGCGAGCAGATCTGAGCAGTTCCAAATACACATCAGCGGCATCAGCAAACCGAAACCAGTCTAAATGCAGCTCGGCTAGGCTGACTTTTTGAGCGGTGAGCTGATTATCAGGCGCAGGTGTTTGCGCGGCACTGAGGGTATTTAGCTGCTCGTAAACCGCTACCGCAGACTCAATATCGCGTAGGGTTGTAAAGGTTTGGGCTAATGCCCGCAGCACGTCTAGATCAGAAGCAGTATTGCCACTGATGAGCAAGCTAGCGGGCGCAGAGGCATCTATTGGCAATGCCCCAAATTCTGCCTCTATGGGTAACCCTAAAGCGGCTTGAACAGTTCGCCAGATCTGTCGGGTACGCAATGTTAACAGCTGAACATCTTCCGAACGTTCCTGCTGCCAGGCAACCTGGGCAATTTGTTGAATCGCGGTAAATTCTTCAACTGGCCCTAGCAGACGGCGTAGGCGTAGCGATCGCCGCCAAAGCGTAAAGGCTTGCCCCGTTTCTCCGGCCGCTAACAACTGTTGCGCATTTTGATCCAGTTGCGCTAAGTCGATAGACAGCGCGCTCAGCTCTAAGGGGCTCAGTATTCTTTCTACCGTCAACATAGGCAACAGCGGATCGGGTGTTCTGTCTCTGAGCGGATCGCTTAAAAATTCTTGTCGCAGCCGAGGGTCAACTTGCTGAGCGATCGCCGGACGCGCCAACAAAAGCGCGCCAGCAAAAGCCCCAGAAAGCGTCAGGCAAAAGGCAAGCGCTGAAATGACGGCGGATGGGATCAAATGACGTAACAATGAATACACAGTTGTTTGCAGAACTTTATGTTTTAGCAGAGGCTTGGTAACAGTTGAGATCTGAGTGCTACTGCTCTCAATCAAGAGAGAAACAGCCTCTGGCATGGGTTTGAGTGCGTCAAAGCAGACGCCTATTGCGGTAGGCTTGTGATCTTGTGCGCCTTGTTCACAAAAACATCGGCGCTGGTTTCAACTAATCACCATAGCAAACGCTCGCTTTAGTATGTCTTCTAACGTTGCCACTCGAACGGTACGGATCGGTTCTCGCAAAAGCCAGCTTGCGCTTGTGCAAACGCACTGGGTGCAGGCCGAGCTGAGCCGCGCCTTTCCTGACATCCACTTTGAGGTGTCTACGATGGAAACGCAGGGCGACAAAATTTTAGATGTGGCGCTCTCTAAAATTGGGGATAAAGGTCTTTTTACCCAAGAGCTAGAAGACGACATGCTCAGCGGCAAAATTGACTTTGCGGTGCATTCGCTTAAAGATTTGCCAACGAATTTGCCAGCAGGGCTACAGTTGGGCTGCGTGACTGAGCGAGAAGATCCGGCCGATGCGATGGTGGTGCACGCCAAGCACAAAGATAAGCAAATCGATACGTTGCCTGAAGGCGCGGTGATTGGCACCTCTTCTCTTAGGCGCTTGGCGCAGCTTCGCCATTACTTTCCTCACTTTACGTTCAAAGATATTCGCGGCAATGTGAATACTCGGCTGCGTAAGCTAGATGACGGGGAGTACGATGCGATTATTTTGGCGGCAGCGGGCTTGAATCGATTGGATATGAGCGATCGCATTCATCAAATCCTCCCCGCCGACATTTCTCTCCATGCTGTGGGTCAAGGCGCACTCGGCATCGAATGCCGCATAGGTGACGATGACATTCTGGCACTACTCAAAGTGCTAGAGCATGAGCCAACTGCCTATCGCTGCTACGCAGAGCGGGCTTTTTTGCGTGAATTAGAAGGCGGCTGTCAGGTTCCGATTGGGGTGAACACGGTCATTGAAGCGGATACATTGACGCTTAAAGGCATCGTCGCTAGCCTGGATGGGCAGCAGCTGATTACGGGCACTGTGACCGGCTCAGCTATCAACGCTGAACAGCTTGGCACTGAACTGGCCACTCAGCTACGCAGCCAAGGCGCACAAGAAATTTTAGATGACATCAATACTCACAATCGCGCTTAAAGCCCTCTTCTGATAGAGGCTGAAAAGCTCATTTTCGCTCATGATAAGGCACTACTCGAAAGAGAGTCCTGATCAAGACCCAGCAAACTATGAGAATTCCGCCGACTATTTTCTACCGAGACGTGCCTAAAACCGACGCGTTGGAAAATCTAATTGCTCAAAAAATCGAGAAATTAGAGCAATATTACGATCAGATTAGTAGCTGTCGTATCGCTATCGAAAAGAACCACGATCATCCCGGCAGCGGCTCACCTTATCGAGTTCGCTTAGACATCACTGTGCCCGAAAACCGTGAGGTGGTTGTCGATAAAAGCCCGGATGAAAGCGCGCAGTATCTACCTTTAGAGGCGGTGATTCGAGATGCTTTCGAGGCGGCCAATCGGCAGCTCAAAGAGCTTAACGAACAGCAGCACAATCATATGAAAACCCACATACCGGGTCAGCGTGAGATTGTTCTTGAAGATCTTACTGATGAGCCGATGGGAGAAACCACCGTACCGCTTGCCGACATAAGTGACTCAGATGCCAGCTAGCCAGTACGACCTAAATTGAGCCCGCTTACAGATATGCCCCACGGGTCAAATCACTATAAACTTGAACGTGGTTAGACTCAGAATATTTACTTAACCTAGATTTAGGCGGGCGTAATATGCGAATTTTATTTGTGGCGGCTGAGGCTGCGCCGCTGGCAAAAGTTGGCGGGATGGGCGATGTCGTAGGAACATTGCCCGCAGTGCTGAGGGCAATGGGCCATGATGTGCGCGTATTGATGCCCTATTACAACTCAATAGCCGGGAAGGTAGAGGTGCCACCTGATCCAGTTTGGTGGGGCTACTGCATGTTTAATTCTTTTGCCGTGTACGAAACCAAGCTGCCTAACACCGATGTGCCGCTCTATCTTTTTGGCCATCCTTGCTTTGATAACGGCATTGTTTATGGCGGTGCAGACGAAGACTGGCGCTTTACTTTTTTTGCCAATGGCGCGGCTGAATTTGCCTGGAACTACTGGAAGCCCAATATCATTCACTGCCACGATTGGCACACGGGCATGTTGCCGGTCTGGATGCACGAGGTTTCTGATATTGGCACCGTTTTTACCATTCATAATTTGGCTTATCAGGGGCCGTGGCGCTGGAAGCTAGAAGAAATTACTTGGTGCCCGTGGTTTATGCAGGGGCATAACACGATGGCGGCAGCGTTGCAGTATGCCGACAGAGTGAATACGGTGTCGCCGACGTACGCGGAGCAAATTAAAACGCCTGAGTATGGTGAAAGCCTAGAAGGGCTGCTGTCTTTTATTGGCGGTAAGCTCAGCGGGATTGTCAATGGTATTGATCTCGATTTATTCGATCCGGCGACGGATACCAAGCTTCAGCATAATTACACAGCAAAGGATTTAGATAAGCGATCGCTCAATAAAGCCGCAATTCAAAAAGAAATGGGCCTAGCTGAAACCCCCGATGCCTTTTTAATAGGTATGGTCGGTCGGCTAGTCGAGCAAAAGGGCATTGACCTGATTTTGCAGACGATGGATCGGTATTTGGCCTATTCAGATGCGCAGTTTGTGGTGTTAGGAACGGGTGATCGCGCCTATGAAAATCAGCTTTGGGAACTCGCTGCCCGCTACCCAGGCCGTGCTAGCGCCTACATTATGTACAGCGATGCGGTTGCGCGACGCATTTATGCAGGCTGTGACGCCTTTTTAATGCCCTCCCGCTTTGAACCTTGCGGCATCAGCCAAATGATTGCGATGCGCTACGGCTGTGTGCCGATTGTGCGCCGCACTGGTGGGCTAGTCGATACTGTCAGCCACAACGATCCGATCAATGAAGCGGGCACAGGCTACTGCTTTGATCGCTACGAACCGCTGGATCTATTTACCTCGATGGTACGCGCATCTGAAGCCTATCGCTTCAAGCCACAGTGGGAAGCGCTGCAAAGAAGGGCAATGGCCACTCACTTTAGCTGGGAGCAGTCTGCGGTGGAATATATCAAGCTGTACAGCGAAGTCATGGGCCTGCCCGCAGAAAATCAGCTCCCGGTTAAATACGGCGGCACGGTTAAACTTTAAGCTTACGGAAGGCACATAGGAGGGGCCTTCTATAAGCTTAAAGTAAGCTTTTGTGAACTAAAAAACGGGCCCGACGAGATTCGAACTCGCAACTTCCGCCGTGACAGGGCGGTGCTCTAACCAATTGAACTACGGGCCCTTGCTGTGTGAAAAGCAGTTAAACTTCTTTTCTCAAGGCGATCTCTATTGTGCGGATTTGGGGGCGCTTTGTCAAATCTATTTCGATAAAAAATTGAACGACTTTGATCGAGAGCCAAATACTGAGTCAATGCCCGTGAATGCATTGTTCTATACACAGCGTTATAGGGTGGGTTATCCGCATGGGCTGTTTAGAGTCACCGTTAATTAGGCTAAATACTTCCGAATCTTTTATTCATATAAATGGCGTTTAGTGGGGATTGCGATCACTCTTTGTATTACGCTGCGATCAGTAAATGCGTGGCTAAAAGGGAGTTTGTACCCACAGAGACGCCACTTAGAGCAAGATAATTGATGCAAGTTCTTTTTAACTATTGATATCAAGTCTCATTAAATATATGATGAAAGTTGTCTTCATTTTCCAAGAATTCTATGGCTAGAAAACTAAAAGCAGCAGAACTATTTTTATCGGTCGGATTAGCCGCCTCTTTGTTTACAGCCTGTGCACCACAAGAAGGTGGTGAGGCCACGAGCGATGAAGAGGCTCCGGAGCCTACTGAAGAAGTTGAGCCTGAAGGCGGCGAAGGCGGCGAAGGCGGTGAAGGTGATGAAGGCGCATCTATAGATAACGGACTACTGTGGGCTGGCGTTCTTAAGGAAGGCACCATAAAGCCGCTAGTCTAAGCTGCTGCGGTTTTTCTGATTTTCCAGTTGGCTCTATGCCTCTAGTCTTCTGAGAGGGCTAGTGTATTGAGCCAACTGGAGAGTGCATCGACAGTGGTGAGGGTGGGCAGGCGATCGCACAGTTGCTCAAGTTGTCTTTCTGGGAGCCCCTCAATCTGACTTTGAATATGGGTGGGCAATGTTCCTAACGTTCGAGTCAGTAACCTCAACAGAATTTTCAGTTCGCCTTCTTGACGGCCTTCTTGACGGCCCTCTTGACGGCCCTCTTGACGGCCTTGCTCAAGTCCTTTTCTCATCCAGCTAGTGACAATTTCCATCATTTCCTCCCGCGCTTCTGGGTCAGATTGGCCTATTTCAATATTAAACGCTGAATCTTCTTCGGGCGTCAGTTCTAGATAGGTATCGATAAATCCAGAAATCAACTGCATCTTTGCTGGATTGAGTTTGAGGGTTATCAGTAAACGTAGGCACTCAGCTTTGACTTTGGGCCGATCTGCTGGGGCAATGCTCATTTTGGCCATAAGCGCGGAGGCAACTGGGTTTTGAGTGGTCAAAAAATCGCGCCAGTGCAGCTGGTTGAGCTGAATAACGCGGTAGCTGAAGCTGAGAACTGAAAAATCTGGAAAGTCTACTCTAAACTCGCTGGGGGCGGTGACTTTGGGCTGGTCATAGGAAAATACGACAATTGGATAGACTGGATAGTCGTGCTTTTCAAACAGTCGAGCGAAATAGCGAAACATGCGTTTGCTAAACGCTGGGGTGGCCTTTGCTTGGTTTTCAATATGGATCAGAAAGAACGAGGGTTCGCCTCGAACCTGAACCTGAGTGAGTAGGTCGGCTTCGTACTTTTCGCCTGCGGTGACATCCGTAAAGACTTCTTTATCGAGGAAAACGATTGAGCCAGGTTCTATGTAGCTGACAACTTCTGGCAAGAATAATTCTAAAAATTCAAGAAAGAAGGTGGAGAGCAACTCTTTGAATAGGCGATCGTGATCAATCATTTTGGGCTTTCAGAAGAGCTTTCTGGGCTTTGGTGAGGTTGCTAACGACTAGCTCATATATTTCTTAACAAGCTCGATGAGCCTATCTTCAGGAATCTCGTCAGTTTGAGCATCAGCCGTTGAAATCGTAATCCAATGCTTTTTGTTCATATTGTTCAATCTGTTCTTTTTCCCATCTTGAGTTTTCAGCTTGAATTTTCAGCTTCACAGGTCTGAGGATGCGGGGCTTTCGGCGTCCCAAAAAGGCTGAGCAAACTTAACTAGCCAGTCTTTGACGCGGTAGGTGGCTTTGCAGTCGTCTTCGTTGTAGCGCAGGATGGTGTTTAGGTAAGTGCGATCGCCCGTGCGCAGCCAGTCGTCATACCAGCAGATTGACTGCGCGCCGTTAGCATCAGCATCTCGCCATTCAAACCCCATCCAGCGGGCCAAATGCTTCAGTGCATAGCTCTCAACCGGGAGCGCAACGGCATCGACAATGTGCTTGTGAATGTCAATAAAGCGATTGAGCAATGCTTCCATATTCAGGCCACCATTGCCGTACAGCTCGCTGAGTCGGTTGACGGTTTGGGCTTCGTAGGGGCAAAAGTGGTAAATCGGGGCGTCGGGATAGCGGTTGACCAGGGCTAAAAACTCAAACCAAGCGGCTTCTTCTCGATCAGGTGATTCGGCGGTGAGGGCATGGAAGGCTTCTTGCTGCGTGAGGCGATCAATGATCAAAACGCCGTGCAGATAGATGAGGTCTTTATCGGGAGCAGCTTCGATGTCGAAGTAGAGTTCGATGTCGGTGGTGGGAATATCTGCGGGTGTAAGGGGAAAGCGGCAGGCTTTGAGGCGGGCGATCGCGTGTCCTGTCGAGTTAGCCTGCGCCTGAAAAATCATTTTCTCTGTCACTGGCA
>JBGTNW010000044.1:0-4004 GCA_041742865.1 Phormidesmis sp. | reverse complement strand
CCAGCGGTTCTGTTACAAAATAAGCAGTCGTTTTCATGATTTCTCCAGTGAAAGTAGGAAGAAAGCACGAAAATTAGCCACCCCGGCTTGCTAAAGGTCAGGGTGGCTGTGGCATCATGAGCACAACTCCCGGACTGGTCGATGCAGTTCGAGGGGCGAGCTGGCGGTGATTGTTCGCAGCAATCATCGTCAGCGACTAATTTTCGAGCGGGTTAGCTAAGCGGTTGCCGAAGCGTTTCTTCTGTCGGGCAACTGCTACAAGAACTAGCGTATCAGTGTTGTTTTCAGTGCGTCAACTATTTGTGACAGGGAACCTTGGCAATTTTGAGGGAGGGGGCGATCGCACTCCAGAATACGCAAGGTAGAAACTCATCACCCTGAGCTACCATAAAACCAGGGTTCGGGATGTAAACCATGCAAGCAGCTATCGACATTGGCACCTTAATTGTCAAAACCTCTGCCGTTTGTGGCGATCGCCCTCGAATTGCGGGCACTCGTGTCACTGTTCAAAACATTGCTATCGACTTCAATGCCGGGATGAAGCCGGAAGATATCGTTACCAAAAGGCCACAGCTAACGCAGGCACAAGTTTCCGCCACCAACAGAGGAGGCAGCGGAAATAAAGCCGGGTTATCCTTTGGTAGATGAGTCGATGCGTGAGCGATCAGAGATGGCTGAGTTTGTCGAGCTACTAAGATGAAGCTGCCTAATCCTGACAGAGCCGTTATACCGTCAGAAAAGCTAGAAGGCTATGCGCTCAATCCAGATCATCCTGAAGGCCGTCACAAGGCTGTGGTTTTTCGCTCAGCGCTAGGGATTGGCATTGCAGAGGCTGAAGCGCTGCGAGCGGCCCTTCGACAGGCGCTGCAAAATCAAGAGGCGCTAGCAACTCAACAAAATGCTCATGGACAGAAATATCAGGTTGACTTTAATATGTCAACGACAGGTGAGCCCGTTATGATCAGAAGTGCTTGGATTGTCAGGAATGGGGAGAACTTTCCCCGGCTTATTACCTGCTATGTCCTTTAGTTTTAGGGAGTCGCTGCTATGGAACTTTTAGATGTTGTTGTTTTGACTAAAGACTTGCCTGATCTAAATCTTCGTAAGGGGCAGGTCGGTACTGTTGTAGAAGTTTATGAGTCTGATGATCTTGAGGTTGAGTTTGTAGATTTGCAGGGAAAAACCTATGCGTTAGAGACTTTGAACGCTAGTGAGCTGATGCAGATACACTATAGCCCGCTACCCCAAATCGCCTAATGGATGCTCAGGCGATCGCACGGTGCCAAGCCCAAGGAAAGTATCGTTGAATTGACGAAACGACGAGGATTGGTATGAATAGCTAGCGTTTACGAAAGTTAAAAATGGGCTGAAGCTACTCTGTGTTACAGCTCACAAGCCTGGATACGAGATAAGAGAATTAACCCCCCACCCTCACCGCCCATCACAAAAATCCATCGGGGTAGGTTTCCAGGAGGTGCGTGGAGATAGTCCAATCGTTCTTTCCATCCCACTTTCTCCATTAGCTTGGAAAAATTGTCAGGATTGTACTTTCCACCTAATTCACAACCACATTCGTGTTTATAGATTTCTTTTTGAATGCTAAATCCGAAGCGGCCATCGCTATTCTCTACCCATAGCCTATCCATGCGTAGAAGGTCTTCACAGGGGAACGTCCTTAGCTCTTCCACAGTCAGAAACTGTCCTAACTCCTTTCCTACTGTACGAATCATTACATCATAGGTCTCCTTATCGGCAGCTTCCCATTCCTTTGCCTTTAGCAACGCCTCTAGCTTTTCGTGACGCCTATTCTGTAGCTGTGCTTGTAGTGCCGGTGAAACCCGCGTAAGGTTTGAGCCCATTTGCAAGCAGCGGTAGGCCACGTCAACCGCTGTCGGTGTCCCCATCTGGCAAGCAGATTCTATGAGCTTGCTAGGGTTCACCAGCTCTGCATATAGCAAAATAGTCTCTCGCCACCATTTATTTTCCAAATTGCTAATTACCAGATCTTCCTGGCGATTGTCAGCTAGCTCACAAGCTGCCAGATAGTCTTGAAAGCTGCGATGAGAAAATTCATACTCTCGCAAATCGCGCTCTGCCAGTAGCTCGCTCACCTTTTTGATCTGCTCAACAAACTCGCCCGCATCAATCGGTTCATCTGTTAGCTGAGCCGCATATGTTGCAACTAACCGGGTAATCTCTGCGACCGGTAGCTTCACGGTAGGCTTTGGCCGGTGAGTCATTTGTAAGGCTATACGCTGCAATATAGCTTTGCTGACGTTCGGCCTCGTCAACATTTCGATATTTCTTGCTCTGGGCCTGTCCCATAGCTGCATTTGGCAAATATCTTCGTACAGTTCAGTGCGGCGCTCAGGCAGTCTACCCGAGCTAAACCGATTGAAGCTGGCAATCATATTAAGCATGAGCGGATTTTCTGCCATATTCGCTAGCTCAGGTCGCTCTTCGATTTCGGCAATGAGCCTATTAGCCGCCCGCTCAGCAATATCTCTCACCGCTGGCGTATCTCTATTACCTCGCTCATAGCGTTCCTGGCACTCGTACCAGCTTTTGATAAATCTATTGCGCTGCTTAGCGCTAAATGGCTTCACATAGATAGCCGATAGCTTCTGAACACCTGGACATTTTTTATATTCCTCGTAGCCCTCAGGCCGTGAAGTCAGAATGAAAACCGAACGCGAGTAGTTAGCCATTTGCTGACTGACCCATTGACCTACGGCTATCCGCTGCTCATCTGCTACTTCATCGAAGCCGTCAAACATTACTAAGGCTTCGCCCCGACGTAGTACATCAGCGGCCCAGTTTTTTGGTAGCTTCAGGCTGTCACCTTCGGGTAGATTGGGGATATGGTGTTGCTGAATCAGCGTTGGCAAATCGGGCGCGTTACGTTTAGCAATTTCACTACGCCAATCACGCAGATACAGCAAAAAAGGAATCAACACCGGCACCTTGTGACGGCGACGCACCTGGTTTGGCTGCGTGGCGTATCGGTAAGTCACATGGCGCAGCAGTGTCGTTTTGCCAAAGCCCCCTTTCGCCAGAATTGCCACCTGCCGGTAAGCAGGCACCCGTTTTACCTCTCTCAGCAGTTCCCACAAATACAGCGTTTCTTGCTGAGCTTTTTCTATCGCTGCAAGATCTTCTGGACTACGACGGTTTCCGAATGATCGGCCAAACAGAGCCTCCCCGCTCACTTCCAGCGGCACATAGACTTCTTCTAGTAAGAGTTTCCAGCTTCGCGAGTTGGAATGTCCCTCTGTTGAGTATTCCTCACAGGCGCTTGCTTGAGCCCGTAGATAGCGTTTTTGAAAGCCCGAAAGCTGCCACTGTACGGCGCTGTTCGATTTCTTTAAGAAATTGACGATTTTATCGGGGTCTTCCCTACCGCGATCGCCCGCCATCTCCCGGCACCGCGCTAAAAAATTCTCAGTATATGCCGCCCAAATCCCCGTCACTACCATCACGGGAAATAAAATCGCCGCCTGCACCATTTCCCCGCGTACCAATGAATCCAGAAAGACTCCCAGTCCACCGCCTAACGGCACCCAGCGGATAGCCGCATTCGTAATTTTCTCAACGAAGTCTTTTTCAGGGCTAGGCGGCTGATCACCAGAACTCATAGGGCAAAATTAAGAGCCAACCCTACGAATATTGCATCCATCACGAAAATTTGCGGCAAGTCCAGCTATTTCTTACAGAATTGATATATCAGGAGCAGGAAACAGGAGTCAGGCAGATCTTCACCTCCGCCTTCCGCCTTCTGCCTTCTCTTCTACGCTACTTCCATCCAATCAAAAATTCTCTCAAGCTGCTGCACCGTCAATACACCCTGCTGCCACAGCACCATCGGCAGCGGGCCAACATCTTCTCGGCACTGCTTCAGCGCCAGCTTAATAGAAGTGGGTGGAATCGAAAGTTCGTCTTGTAAAAAGCGAATGAGGGGGGCGTAGTCACTCGACATGGCTGTTTGTGGGTAGATGGTGAATATT
>JBGTNW010000043.1:0-4406 GCA_041742865.1 Phormidesmis sp. | reverse complement strand
TTATGTTGAGTAAACTGCAAAAACACATCGGTCAAATCCGCCCGATCTTGGCGCACTTCGACTAATGGCAGCGGATCTAACAAGCTCAAAATTTTGTACAGGGTCGCTGAATGGCGGTGATCAAACACCTGATTGGAGGAGTTTGCATCGGATGAATCATTCATTGAATAGTGGATGTGATGATCGCTCAAAGTTGCGCCCAGAGCCGCAATCGCCCTGCGCTTCGGCTCACTCAAAGCGCCTTCAAACTCAATTCGATACGTTCCTTTAGAAAATTGCTTAATCAGCGCTTGGGTAGCGTGCTCTGCGACGATTTCACCCTGCCGAATAATCGCCACGCGATCAGAAAGCTCTTCGGCGACGTTGAGCTGATGCGTGGTAAGCAAAATTGCGCAGCCTGAAGCTGCTACCTTTCGGACAAACGCTTTGACGGTTTCACCCGATTCTACATCTAGGCCCAAGGTCGGCTCATCTAATAGTAGAAGCTGAGGTTGGTGAATGAGAGCAGCCGCGATCGCAATCTTTTGCTGCATCCCTCGCGACAGCTTTTGCACCGGCACTTGCGACTTATCTTCCAAGCCAAACGCTGCTAGCAGCGCTTTCGCCCGTACTTTTGCCGCCCGTCGAGGCATTTGCCGCAGCACCCCAAAATATTCCAAATTCTCCAACGGGGTCAGTCGCCAGTACAAATTGCGATTGCCCTCTAACACCGCCCCCACCCCTTTTAAAGCTTGCGGCTGCTGGTGTGGGTTAGCGCCCGCAATTTTCACCCAACCTGCATCGGGGCGAATCAACCCGGCAATCATTTTGATCGTTGTTGTTTTGCCTGCGCCATTGGGACCTAGAAACGCCAGCACTTGCCCCGGCAAGATCGATAGCGACACTCCGCGCACTGCCTCAAATCGACGCTTTCCCCGGCCGTAGCTTTTTCTTAACTGGTGAGACTCTAATGCCAGCATTTCAAGCCCCATGCTTCCCCCTCGGCTTACGCAGAAAAGTCTCAGAAAAACTCATAAAAAGAGATACGGGTTCCCGAACTAAAGGCAAAAATAATAATTCCTTAACTATCGGTTACAATTCTACATACATTATCGCTTACCCATCACAGATAAACCGGACAAACCGATTTGATTGGGTCAACTCAAGCCGTTAGATAGGATTTCGTAATCGTCAGTATGACTTCATTTGATCTAAGTGAGCCACTCCTACCTCCCCATGCAGAAACGGTGGGTATGCAAGATTTAAACGGGTTAATCAAAGCTCACGTTAAGCAGCAGGCAGCGCATCCTTTGCTATCAAAATTTTTGCTGCCTTCAACGCTGCCGTTTAGTTTCTCGTTTAGTCAGCTAGATCAGGCTTTCTTGGTTTGGGGCGTGATTGCGCTAGCTATTTTTTCGCTGGCTCAGTTTTCGACGCTAAGCTGGATGACACAATCGCTGCTAGATGCCGCCCTTACCGGAATAGGCATTATCAGTACGTCCAAGCTGACTTGGCGGCTGGCCTGTAGCGAACGGCTTAAGTGGGTTGTGTGCCTGTGGGCAGTGCTGATGATGGGTGGGATGATCGCGACTGCCTACGGCATCTTTTGCAGCAATCGCCCAGGTGCGGTACTAATCTTACTCAATTTGTGTCCGCTATGGCTAGGGCTGTGCGCAGTGGGCTACTTAGCTATGAGCGTAGGCTTACAGTCACGCTGCTTTGGCGCAGCTAGCTGGGTGCATGGCTCGGCTGTAGCGGCCCTGAGCATTTACCCACATGATCAATTTTTAATCACGGGACTAATTATGGCGCTGACGCTGTTCTTTTTTTCGGTGGTGCCCTGGGACATGCGCGCGGCTGAAGCCGAAGAGCTCTGTGGCTTTCAGGTTAAAAAATAGAAGATAGAGATGAGGTAGAAATGAGCGGCTGCGTGTGATCATGCTAGGTTAGCAATTTTATAGAAATTGCCTGCTATGAGTAAATCATCAATTTGCTCCACGTTCATCGGGCGGCTGTACCAATAGCCTTGAGCATAGTCGCAGCCCATTTTGCTGAGCAGGCGGGCTTGATCTGATGTTTCGATGCCTTCTGCTAGAACTTTGAAGTTCAGCCCCTTGGCTAGGGCAATAATCGTGGCAGCGATCGCCGCGTCACTAGGACTATCAACAAGATCCATGACAAAAGAGCGATCAATCTTAATCGTATCCAATGGAAAATGCTTCAGCACACTCAAGGAAGAATAGCCGGTACCAAAGTCATCCATGGCAATTTGCATCCCCGAATCAGACAGCTTTTGCAGCATTTTAATCGCAAAGCCCACGTCGTGCATAGCGGCACTTTCTGTGACCTCTAGCTCTAGATCGCAAGGGTCAAATTCAGTATTTTTCAAAATCTGCATAATTGAGCGCACTAGGTTAGAGCGATGAAACTGATGCGCCGATAAATTAACCGCTAACCGCAGCTTAGGAAAGCCTATCTGCCGCCATTTGCGGTATTGAGCGCAAGCTTGCTCTAGCACCCAACGGCCAATTGGCTCAATCATGCCAGTCTCTTCAGCGATGGGGATAAACCGCGCTGGCGAAATTAAGCCCAGGGTAGGATGCTGCCAGCGAATTAGCGCTTCTAGGCCAATCCATTGCCCATTGCGCAAGTCCACCTGAGGCTGATAACACAAGAACAGCTCATTAGAGTCTATGGCCTTGCGCAGATCGGTTTCTAAATCGAACTGCATCCGGGCACCGGCGTTGATTTCTTCAAAGTAAATTTGATAGTTATTGCGCCCATTGGCCTTAGCTTGATACATTGCGGCATCAGCATTGCGTAAAAGGGTCTGGGCATTTTCGCCGTCGTAGGGCGCAAGCGCTATTCCTAGGCTAGCGGTGATGTACAGCTCTTCGCCTTGCACCTGAAACGGGGCTGACAGCCGCTGCAAAATCCGCTCTGCAATGTGGGAAACATCTTCGGGTGATCGCAGCGCTGGCAGCAGCAGCGTAAACTCATCGCCGCCCCAACGGGCTACCACATCGTAGCTACGAGTGCAGCTTTTAAGACGCTCAGCGACTTGTTGAAGCAGACAGTCGCCAGCGGTATGGCCAAGTGTCTCGTTGATATTTTTAAAGCGGTCTAAATCCAAAAAGGCGACTCCAAGCATCATGTCTGTTTCTATGGCAGTCGCGATCGCGACTGCCATATGCTGATTGAAGAGCATTCGATCTGGCAATTGGGTGAGCTGATCGCGGGCGCTGCAAGTTTTGGCCGCTTGATCGAGGTGCGATCGCCGAATGGCCAAATAAATTTGACTGCCCACATCTGCAAGCAGCTCTAAATCAGCCGCAGACCAGTCTCCTTGCTCGCGGTCACGAAATATCACAACAGCGCCCATACAGGCTGGCTGGGAAGCTAGTGACTCATTGCTCTGTTTAGTAACCGGATTAGTAACCGGATCCTCAGCAGAGCCAGAAAGCAGCAGCAGGGCCAGATAACGCCCTTTACTCGGGCCAAAAATCTGCATTAATTCAACCGGCCACTGATCGGCTGCAAATGTCCGTGGGTTGGCGAGTCGAAACCGCCCATCTTCCACCAACGTTGCGAGCTGAGCCTGTAAATCGTTGAGCGGATGCTGTAACACTCCATTTGCAGCATTCGAAAGGCTCGCGCCTAAGTGCTGCCATAGTAAAGTGCGCGCCTCTACGGGCAGCGATGCGATCGCGCCTGATCCATAATCAGTATCCGTATCGTGCTCAAACGACGGGGCCAAAAATAGCTGGGCCCCGCAGCCGCTTAACGCTTCACAGACTAAAGAGAGCACCCGCTGCCATAGCTTCGGTGTATCAGTTGGGCATTGAAGCAAGCACCCGACTCGCAGCAGCAGCGTATATGATACGAGCCCAGATGAGTCATGCTGGTCTGGGGCTACGGATAAAAGCGGAGAATAAGTCACCCTAAACCTGCCCCATAGTAATGAAGCAAAGATAAAAACGCAAAACTGGTGACTTCAATGTTCCCGAAAAAGTTGATGGGGCAGCGCTGATTTTTACAAACCTGTCAACTCTCTATAAACCCATTAACGCTGATGAAATCAATCATCAAAAATAATTTGCTGAAATCAGCTAGGCAACCGTCAGTTTTAGGGATAGTTTTATGGGCCTTTTTACAAGCTTTTTTACGGGCTTTTTTACGGGGCGACTCTGGGCAAAGTTGTAGGGCCTTTATCTAGGGATTTGTCTAGAGATTTGTCTAGAGATTTGTTTAAAGCTTTGTCATGGCGATTCTCGGCTAGCTGATTGGCGGGCTTGAGAATGTAGCGATCGCCGTCGAATACCAAAACCGGGCGATCGCCTAACAGCGCATCCGCTGAACTCGTCTCTGCATGTGGATTTGCTCTCTGCTCTGCTCTCTGTCCTACAGGCTGACGAGTGTCTTGATGC
>JBGTNW010000042.1:0-12378 GCA_041742865.1 Phormidesmis sp. | reverse complement strand
ATGAGAGTGAGCCATTGGCATCGAGATCTGCAACAGTCCCCAGCGCAATAAAGCCATCTGCATCAGGGCCATCTGCATCAGGGCTAGCTGGCGTTTCGGCAGTGTTGCCAGCGTCAGTACCGGTAGCTGAGGCGTCTTCAGAAGAGGTAGGCGTACAGGCAGCGATCGCAACTGGCAAAGAAGCTGCCATAAAGCCTAACCCGACAAAGTTCATTAATTCACGGCGCTTCATTTTAAGGACACTCCTCAATAGTTTGTAGGTAACAGTTTGTAGATTTTCAATTGTTCTTCAATAGTCTTTCAACAGTCTTTCAATAGTCTTCTAAAAACTGTAACTACTAAATAGCGGGCTGACAGCGCCTAATGGCGATTGCTAAAACGTTTATGACAACTCTGTAACTGGACTATGCTTAACA
Organism: Phormidesmis sp.; assembly: GCA_041742865.1. GTDB lineage: Bacteria > Cyanobacteriota > Cyanobacteriia > Phormidesmidales > Phormidesmidaceae > Phormidesmis. Next base: position 11,962 of record JBGTNW010000042.1, on the reverse strand, counting down.
CCCATTTAATAGTATCGCATTTGACTATATTCTAAGCGACAACTCCCTTCCCTGAAAGCCTCCTTATGAATCACCGTTTCGTGCTGAGACTCGTCACTAATTTAGCTGTCTTTTTACTTACGCTCGCCTGCTTTGGCACGGTGCTGTGGGTGATTGATCAAATTCTACTGTGGGATATTTTGCCTGACGCTTGGAGCCTGATTGTCCAGGCGCTGCTGATTGCCAGTGGCATTATCGCCTTCGTGCTGGTGGTGATGACTGTCATGCTCTCTTTGGCTTTGCTGGCCGAATCCAATGCAAGTCGAGCTGATTTGCCAAATTATGGTGTTTCGACCAGGGTGAAGCGGCGAGTAAGTCAAAGTATTGTAATTGCACTTGTCGCGATCGCGCTTCTCATTGGCGGCCTACAAATTGCTGATCGCCTGCGCAGCCAAGCCGCCGCCCGTGAAACCCAGTTAGAATTCACGCAGGCTCAAAATGATCTCGATACCGCCCTCGATCAGGTATTGGATCTGTTTAGCCCACCGCTTTTAGAAGCGATTGAAACCAACACCTTGAGTGAAAAAGGTCAGCTTGGTAACCTGTCAAAGCTCCTGAGCGCGGTTCCAACTTCTTTTCCCCATTCGCCCACGGCTACCTTAGTGGTTCCGGCTGCCCAAGCACCCTTTCGATATGCCCGCATCAACAGCAGCAACATTCGCTCTGCTGACAATGGCGCAAGGCTGTTGTTAGCACCCGATCTATACGCGAGTTTTCCGACTGCAAAAGAAACTGAAATTATTGAACAACTTTTGGCAGGCAAGCTGCCCACTCTAGACGAACCGGTTGTGGGGCAAGTGATCAACAATACGCTTCCTAGCAGTTGGGGAATTCTTAAGCGTAACGATAGCGCGATCGCCATCGTCTATTTACAAAGCAATCCGCTCCCCAGCTTCGATCCCTACCAATCCTCGTCCTACAATCATAATAACCATCCCAATGGCTATCACAATGGGCCAAAGAGTCTTATTAGCAATTGAGCGCTAGCCTGTTCATGATCCACGAGCACCTTTGCCAAGCTACAAACGGGGGTGCAAATGGTAAGATGCAGCACAATCTGAGGCAGCGACTTCCGATATATCAATTCAATTGCATAAAGTAGCTACGCAGCAGGAAATGCCATGAATCAAGGGGATCTGGAGATTGAACAACAGCCGCCTATCCCGCCGCCCTATTCCGGCTGGCAGGCAACAGTGGCTGATTATTTTCAGTTTTCAGCGCAAAAAACGACCTTTCGCACTGAGATTTTGGCGGGGCTGACAACTTTTATGACGATGGCTTACATCCTTGTCGTGCATCCTATTATTTTGTCCGATGCCGTTTTCTTGGCTGAGCCGCGCGATCTGTTTCGCGAGCTAGTGGTCGTGACCGGTATTTCTGCGGCCATTGGATCGCTAGTGATGGGGCTCTATGGCAAATATCCGTTTGTGCAAGCGCCGGGAATGGGTACGAATGCCTTTTTTGCATACTCGGTTGTGCTTGGGCTGGGCATTCCTTGGCCGACAGCGCTGGCAGCAGTGCTAATTGAAGGGATCATTTTTATTGGACTGACCGTTACCGATATTCGGCGGCACCTAATCACGGCGGTTCCGAACTGTATTAAAGCCAGTACAACGGTGGGAATCGGATTCTTTTTGGCTTACATTGGCTTGAGCGGGCCAACGGCGACCGGTGGAGCCGGGCTGATTGTTGCGAATGAGGTGACAAAAACCGCGTTTGGCAGTCTTCGCGAACCGGCGACAGTGCTGGCGGTATTTGGGATTTTTATTTCGACTCTCTTTATCGTCAGACGCATCAGAGGGGCGCTGCTGTGGGGCATTGGCGGAACGGCGATCTTGGGCTGGGTATTGGGGGTTGCGCCTGCACCCGTGGGTTTTTTTGAAGTGCCCGCGTTTCCGTCACATTTGTTCGGTCAGGCTTTTGTGGGTCTAGGCGGCATTAATGGCAGCAACTGGATTGATTTTCTAGCGGTGCTACTGGTGTTTTTGTTTGTCGATATATTTGATACCATTGGCACCCTCATGGGCGTAGGGACTCAAGCGGGCTATATCGATGAAAACGGGAGCTTGCCTCGAGCAAATCAGGCGCTGTCAGCGGATGCAATAGCCACTACGGTGGGCGCGATTATGGGCACCTCTACTGTGACCACCTTCGCCGAATCAGCCGCTGGCGTGGCCGAAGGTGGACGCACGGGCCTGACGGCGGTGGTAGCAGCCGGGATGTTTTTGGTCGCGCTGCTATTTGTCCCGGTTTTTGAAGCGATTCCGGCTTTTGCCACCGCCCCGGCGCTGCTGATTGTCGGCGTTATGATGATGAGCAGCGTCCGCTCCATTCGTTGGGAAGATCTCACCGAAGCGATTCCAGCGTTTGTGACCATTTTCTTTATTCCTTTGGGCTTTTCGATTGCCGAAGGACTGGCAGCGGGACTAATTCTTTATCCGTTTACGAAAGTTGCTAGCGGGCGATCAGCAGAAATCCCCCTCATCACTTGGATTTTAGCTGCTGTTTTCATCGCCCGATTTGCGTTCACAGCCCTCCGCTTTGGTTAGCGCACCTTTAGTCAGTAGACAGCTAGTTAGTAAACAGCTGGTTCGCGCACAGCGGCGGCGCTGTGCTAATTCCCTATCCTTGTGCAGGCAGCGGGGCAGGCCGCAAAGATAGGCTCTGACTTTGGCCATTGCGATCTACTGTCAAGCTTAGGTCGCGCGCTAAGCCGTTAGCCTCGACTGCGGCCTGCACCGCTTGGCCGGAGGTAATCGCCTCTCCATTGACTGCTGTCACCACATCCCCGGCGCGCACTCCGGCTCGTGCGGCTGGCGAATTAGGCACTACTCTAGCGACAAAGACGCCGCTGTCCGCTTCGACGGTAAAGTCGCTGTTAGGATCTTGGTTAATAGACTCACGCGTTGCTGGTGTGAGATTGACCATTTCAATGCCGATGAAGGGGTGATCGACTTTGCCAGTCGCAATCAGCTGGTCAGAAATTCGCTCGACTGAGCCAATTGGAATTGCGAATCCTATGCCCTGTGCGCCGCTGATGATAGCGGTGTTCATGCCGATCACTTCGCCTCTGGCATTGAGCAGCGGGCCACCCGAATTGCCGGGGTTAATCGCCGCGTCGGTTTGGATAAAATCAATGCGCTTGTCAGGAATGCCGACTTGGTTGCTGGTGCGGCCCACGGCGCTGACAATGCCGACCGTGACCGTGTTGTCGAGGCCGAGCGGATTGCCGATGGCGATCGCCACTTCTCCCGGCAATAGCTCCGCATTGCTTACTGCCACGGTTGGCAAATCATTCGCCTCCACCTTAATTACGGCCACATCCGTCACCGGATCAGCGCCTAGGACTCTGCCTTCAAGGCTGCGCCCGTCTTTGAGTGTGACTTGCACCGTATCGGCTCCTTCCACGACATGGGCATTGGTCAATATTCGCCCATCTTCACTGACAATAAAGCCAGACCCGACGCCGCGTTCAGTCCGTTCTTGAGGCTGCCTTTGAGCGCCACCAGAGGGGAAATCGTTGCCAAAAAACTGGCGAAACTCCTCCGGAATATTTTGCGGAACGTTGGGCACCCGTCTACTCACCGTCCGCGAAGCGTTAATGCGCACGACCGCTGGGCCAACAGCTTGCACGACCTGCGCAATCGAGCTACCTTCTGCGGGCAAAGCTAGGCTCACAGGCGTCGGACTATAGGTGGGCTGGGCTACAGATAACGCGGTTGGTTGAGGATCGCGCGCCTCCCACAGATAGTAAGCGCCCGTTGTCGCAGTGCCTGCGCCGAGCAAAACCAGCGCCAGTGAAGCCGCTGCTCGCTGGCCAATTTTAGGCTTTTTGGTAGGGGTTGCCGCAGCTGAATCGGTCAGCTGTGGGGAAGAAAACTCGGTAGGGATTTGGGGGCGATTGGAGTGATTAGAGTTCATAATTTTTGTCATGCAAGTATTGTCATGCAAAGAGAATATTCTTACTGTATACGGCCCGTTTGATCTTGTGATGACGGCGGCATGATGATGGCATGACGCTTTGATTAGAACGATTTTAATGATTAAAAAAGATGAGAAAAATCAATCGGTTGAAAGAGGTCAAATCTACCGGTAGTGGTTCTAATCGAGGTAGTCAATAAACTTTAATCAATTCCAATCTAGTAGATTCAAATCTTTTTAACCCAGGAAGACTGTATGGATAGCAAATCAACCGTTGTATGGCAAGGAAGCCTCAAAGAAGGCAAAGGCAAAATTACAACTGAAAGCGGCGCACTGAAAGAATCGGTGTATACCTACGGCACCCGCTTTGAAAATAACCCGGGGACGAATCCTGAAGAGCTAATCGCCGCCGCGCACGCAGGCTGCTTTACGATGGCGCTGACCGATGGACTCGGCAGCGCTGGTATTACGCCTGAGCAAATCACCACCGTTGCCAAAGTTACCCTCAGTACGGATAGCAACGAGCCCGAAATCACTCAAATTCATTTAGATGTGACTGCTAAGCTAGCGGGTGGTGATCCGACCGCTGCTGAAAAATTTGAAAAAGCAGCCCAAACGGCCAAGGAAAACTGTCCTGTTTCTAGGCTACTCAATGCCGATATTGTCATGGATACTCACGTTCAAAATTAAGACTAAGCGTTAAGACCAGAGCTAAAGCCAGACTAAAAGTTAAGCTTACGGAACTCACAGTGAGCTTCAGATTAAAAGTCGGGGTGGTTTTAAAGGCGAATGCTAAGGTAAACCAGCACTTTCACTCCGACTTTTACGCAAACTGGCACAATAGAGGGGTTCTTTCTTATCTGATTAGCCTGTGTTAGCGCCCGAAACCCTATTTCCCTTCCCGCTAGACGATTTCCAGCTAGAGGCTATCGCAGCGCTCAGCCAAGGCGAATCGGTAATTGTCTGCGCCCCGACCGGCTCCGGCAAAACCCTAGTCGGCGAATATGCGATTCATCGGGCGCTATCTATGGGCAGGCGGGTATTTTATACCACGCCCCTGAAGGCGCTTTCTAATCAGAAACTGCGCGATTTTAGGCATACCTTTGGCGATAAGAACGTCGGCTTGCTGACGGGCGATAGCTCTGTCAACCGCGATGCGCCGATTGTGGTGATGACCACTGAAATCTTTCGTAATATGCTTTACGGCACCACCATTGGCGAGGTTGGCACCTCCTTACAAGGCGTGCAGGCCGTTGTATTAGACGAATGCCACTACATGAATGATCGCCAAAGAGGCACCGTATGGGAAGAATCAGTGATATATTGCCCGCCCGAAGTGCAGCTTGTTGGGCTATCAGCCACTGTCGCTAACGGCGGTCAGCTCACCGATTGGATTGCTGAAGTACATGGCCCCACGCGCCTAATTTACTCAGATTTTCGTCCCGTTCCGCTGAATTTTCACTTCGCGGTCGAAAAGGGCATTTTCCCGCTGCTCAATTCGCAAAAAAGCAGCCTTCATCCTAAGCTTAAAAACTACCGCAAGCCCGCCCGTCATCAGCGCGGTCAAAAGAAACCGCCTGCGGGCGCAACCCTACCCGGCATTGTAAGTCAATTGCAGCAAAAAGACATGCTGCCTGCCATTTATTTTATTTTCAGCCGCAAAGGCTGTGACAAATCTGTTCAAGCGGTTGCCCAAATGAATTTGGTCACTGCCGCCGAAGCGGAGTTGCTAAAGCGCCGAATTGATGACTTTTTGCGGCGCAACCCTGATGCTGTGCGGGCCAATCAGCTCACGCCTTTGTACCGAGGGATTGCGGCTCATCATGCCGGAATATTACCGGCTTGGAAGAGTTTGGTAGAAGAGCTTTTTCAGGCTGGCTTGATCAAGGTTGTTTTTGCGACAGAAACGCTGGCTGCTGGCATCAACATGCCTGCTCGCACAACGGTGATCAACAGTCTTTCTAAGAGAACAGATGACGGGCACCGGCTGCTTCATGCCTCAGAATTTTTGCAGATGTCGGGCCGAGCCGGTCGGCGGGGAATGGACAAAGAAGGCCATGTGGTGACGGTAGAATCGCCTTTTGAAGGGGCTAAAGAAGCGGCGCATTTGGCCTTATCCCCGCCGGATCCACTGGTGAGTCAGTTTACGCCTAGCTATGGCATGGTGCTAAATCTGTTGCAAATTCATACGGTTGAAGAAGCGCAGGAGCTGATTGAGCGTAGCTTTGGGCAGTACTTGGCAACGCTGCACCTCGCCCCGCAAAAGCAGGCGCTGGAGACTGTAGAAAGAGAGATTTCGGTTCTGCAAGATCAGATGGTTGATGTGGATGAGGCGGCGATCGCTGAATACGAAAAGCTACGCGGCTGGCTCAAAGAAGAACAGCGGTTGCTGAAAATATTGCAACAACAAGCTGCCGAAAATGCGCCTAGTCTCGATCCGGTCGCGGTTTCATTTGCGATGTCGGGCACGCTGCTCTCACTCAAAGGTAAAAATATTAAGCTGCCCGTGCCGATGCCAGCGGTGCTAGTCAGTAAGCTGCCGGGCCCCGGACAGTTTCCTTTTTTAGTCTGCCTTGGCCAAAACAACCGCTGGTATATCGCAACGGTGAAAGACGTGGCCCTGCTGCACAGCGATTTGGAGCGATTACGCGCTGCCGATGCGCTAATTCCCCCTGCGGCTTTGGCCAAGTCTCCAGGCTCAACGCGTAAAGGCGATGCGGAAACGGCGGCAGTAGTGGCTCAAATGCTGGATAAAATACCGGCTGAGCGGCTGCAAATGGTAAGCGATGAAGCACAGGCCCCTGAAGTGCAAGCTCAGCGCCAAAAAGTAGAAGCCGTACTGCGTAAAATCGCTGAAAATCCGCTCGGTCAACTGGAGAATCCAAAGGCAATTTTGAAGCAGCAGCAGCGGCTGAGACGATTGCAGGAAGAAAGGCGCGATCGCGCTCAAAAATACGAAGGTCAAACCCACCGCTACTGGCAAGAATTTGTGGGCCTGATGCAGGTGCTCGAAAACTTTGAATGCTTAGAAGAAAATGCCCCGACTGAGCTAGGTCAGCTCTGCGCCGCCATTCGAGGTGACAATGAGCTATGGCTCGGACTTGCCCTTAATTCTGGCGAATTTGACGCGCTAGAGCCTCAGCAATTTGCCGCTGCCTGTGCGGGCATTTTAATGGAAAATAACCGCCCCGATACCTGGATTCGGTCTCAGCCCACTAGCCCTGTAATCGAAGCGCTAGAAGGGCTGCGCAGCCTTAGACGACGCATTTTTCAAGAGCAGCGAAGGCAGGATATTCAAATTCCGGTGGCGCTAGAGTGGGATTTGATTGCGCTGGTAGAACAATGGGCGCTCGAAACTGAATGGGCCGATCTCTGTGACAATACCAGCCTCGACGAAGGCGATATTGTCCGGATTTTGCGCCGCACGCTCGACTTTTTGTCTCAAATTCCACATGTTCCCTTTTTGCCGAGTAACGTTAAAACGACCGCTCGGCAAGCCGCCTTCTTGCTGGATAGATTTCCGGTGAATGAAAGTGCTGGCTAGCGATCGCAAAGGTAATCAGGCCAAATAATTAATGCCGAATCATCCCGGTCAAATAATCTCGGCTAAATAAATCAATGTCGAAATGTTAAGCCGCTTTAAGGCCAAAGGTAGAATAGAGCGGTGGGAATAGAGTTTGATGCCTTCATCTACACGTGCAGACCGTGCAACCAACCATGCCGCAAGATAGCCAATATTTAGTTGACATGCTTCATGCAGCGCATCGCATTCAAGCCTGCACTGCGCATTGTTCCATCCAAGACTTCTATCAAGACATTCGGCTACAGGATTCTATTATTCGCCGTTTACTCACGATTACCAAAGCCTCACAGCGAATTTCTGAAACGACCCGTCAAGACATTAGCCGCATTGACTGGTTAGCGATGACCACGCTCAAAAGTCGAATTATGCGAACAGACAATACGCTGGATGAAGATCAGGTTTGGGCCTTGATTCAAACAGAAATTCCCGCTTTGATTACGGTGCTTAGAGCTAGAGTTTCAACCAAGCCAGAAGATTTCTTTTCTGCTCAAGTCCCTCAAGTTTGAGGTCACTACTGCATCCCTGTGACCATAGCTTCATCCCTCAAGCAAGCCAAAAAAAAGCTCCAGACTGCTGGTAAGTCTGAAGCGCTTTTGACAGATCTACTCTTTTAATCGATCCAGTCGTTATTGAACTGCTGTCAGTTCTAGCGGCGGGGCTCACGGGGCTTGGCTTTGTTCACCCGCAGATCGCGGCCCATCCACTCCGCACCATCCAATGCGTCAATAGCAGCTTGCTCTTCAGCATCGCTACCGAGATCAACAAAGGCAAAGCCACGGACACGACCTGTTTCACGATCAGTCGGGAGCGTCAGACGCTTAACCGTTCCGTACTCCGCAAATACACCGCTCAAATCAGCTTCAGTCACGTCGTAGGAAAGATTTCCAACATAAACGCCCATCGAATTAGTCTCCAAAAGATTAAATGAAATGTCGAACGAAAAGTTAAATGAAATTAGCTCATAAGGAGCAAAAGAGAAGGCTGTAAAGCTTACAGATTCTTCAGTTCAAAAGGCTGTTTCAAAGAGCTTGCTGCACATAAGTTTGTTTGCAGGGCTAATTTAGCCTGATTTATTGCTGGGCTAAGTGCTTTTAGAAAGCCAATTAGCTCAGCAATGGATTGAATAATAACTGACCAGCTAATAGCCGATTAGTTATTATTCAATTTAGCGACGATCTTCACGAGGCTTGGCTTTGTTCACTCGCAGGTCACGGCCCATCCACTCAGCGCCGTCGAGCGCATCAATGGCGGCTTGCTCTTCAGCATCACCGTTGAGATCAACAAAAGCAAAACCGCGAACGCGGCCCGTTTCACGATCAGTGGGGAGCGTTAGGCGTTTGACCGTCCCGTACTCACCAAAAACACCGTTCAAATCAGCTTCAGTCACATCGTAGGAAAGATTTCCAACATAAACGCCCATAACAAGAGTCTCCAAAAAATTAAAAAAACAAAAACAAGAAAAAACAGAAAAATGACCAACAGAACAAGCCTTAAGACTCTCTTGCGAATCCAAAGCTAACCGGAATATTGGGTTGGTTTAACTAATTGCCGAGCAGAAAAACTCAGGCAGCAATCGCGCATCCAACAAAAATTCAGTCGAGAAAAACTTAGCAAGCAGGAATGAAATAAAGAATGTAATGATTTAGTCTTGACCTAGCGTTGACCTAATACTGGCCTAACGGCGAGGCTCACGAGGTTTGGCTTTGTTCACTCGCAAATCGCGGCCCATCCACTCAGCGCCATCGAGCGCATCAACGGCGGCTTGCTCTTCAGCATCGCTATCGAGATCTACAAAAGCAAAACCACGGACACGACCGGTTTCGCGATCTGTGGGAAGGGTTACGCGCTTAACGGTGCCGTATTCGGCAAAGACGCCGCTCAAGTCGGCCTCTGTCACGTCATAGGAAAGATTTCCTACATAAACGCCCATACAAATAGTCTCCAGAAATTAAAACAGGGTATTGAGAATGATAAGTCGGACGGAAGCCTGTAAAAATCAAGGGAAACCCTTTGAAAACAGAAAAGCAAACCTGTAGCCGATAATCGAGTTCTTCTACCTATATCTTATAGCGAATCGGAGGTCAGATCGCAGCGAATTGCAAACTTATCGTCACAATTTGATGATTCGTCTTAATCTAAACTGCTATTCTGCTGCTATCTTTTGAGCATTTCACAGCCAGCTTAAGCCAATCCCGTTACCCCTCTAAGTGTTAATGGCTAAGTGTTAATGGCTATCAATTCGCTGTTAATACGGTCAGCTCACAGTCGGCTCGGTCAGCCCGGTCAGCGCAGGGCCATGATCACGACGCCACTGACCATAATCGCCGCACCGGTCAATCTGGCTTTGAGTCCTTTTTCACCGAAGAAAAAATGACCCATGAGCACCGAGAGTAAAGCGCTCATGCGTTTGACGGCAATTACTTGGGCGACCGGGGCGAGCGGCAAAGCCAGCATTTGAAAGGCAATCGCGATCGCGTTGAGTCCACCAGTTGTGACTAGGATCTGCCATTGGCTGATGAGGTCAGTAGTAACGGTGCTTAGGCGGCGGCCAGAAAAAAAAACAAACGGGATCATGCCAGCCGCGATCACAATAAAAAGCGCAACCGCCCAAAACAACGGCGAAGAGTTCACCACGCCAATTTTGTCAAAATTTGAGGTAATGCTCCAAATGAACGCCACACACAGCATCAGCCGACTGCCCGGATTATGCGCCATCGCCAGCAAAGGAGCCCATGGCCCACGGGTTTTATTAATGCCTAAATTCAGAACATAAGAGCCCATGACCAATAGCCCCACGCCCAGCCCATCAGCCCCCGTCGGCCATTCCTGCACAATCAGCGGCGAAGTCACCAGCAAAAATAAAGGCGTCAGGGTAACCAGCGGCACTGTCAGCGACAGATCGGCTAGCTTCAGCGCCCGCACATACAGCGTAAATGCCAAAATATTTAGGCTGCCGCCAATCAGTAATGCCGTCCAAAAAGCGGGCTGAACAGTGGGGATACCCGATATCCACAGCACGGGCAATAAAAATATTGCCCCGGCTGACATTGAGCCAAAAATTACGGAGTATTCGTCTAAGGTCTTGAGACTTTGTTTTCCGGTGGCATCTTTGCAAGCTTCAAAAAAAGCAGTTAGGGAGGCGAAAAGAAGCCACATATTTTCAAAGAAGATTTTAAGGAGAGTGCGGCAGGCCAAAAAAGCGAGTGAGTGTCTAATTCAGCCTATTTGAGCAAATCATGCCGCTCAGTATAACGGTCTCATAGGGGTTTGATGGGATGGCCTCCACTCGATTCAGCGTTCTTTTGGCTAAGCTGTAGTTTAGATTTGCAAGTGCCCGGTATTGTTTAGTGCGTCATCTTTTAGGAGCCGTTCAGTAACCAGTGAGTAACCAGCAGTATAAGCAAACGCTGATTGAGCGCTTTGATCCCAGCGGTGTGGGTGTCAATAATGGCAATATTTTTGGCTTTCCGTTTGATTACGAGACTGCCGATATCATTATTTTTGGGGTGCCTTGGGAGGTGACGGTCTCTTTTCATAGCGGCACGGCCCAAGGGCCAAAAGCGGTGCTGGCCGCTTCACCGCAGCTTGACTTTTATGATTATGACAATCCGCTGGGCTGGCAGCAGGGCATCTATATGCCGCCGATACCCGCTTGGATTGAGGCCCAAAATGGAGTGCTGCGATCGCCTGCCGAAAAAATCGTTCAAGCCACTGAGCAAACGCTATCTCAGCCCAATCCGCAGGATCTTCAGCAGGTGAACGCAGGCTGCGCTCAGATCAACCAGTGGCTGCAAGCAGAAACCCGCAAAGCTCTGACTGACGGGAAAACAGTTGGCATTCTCGGCGGCGATCACAGCGTCCCTTTGGGGGCATTGCAGGCCCTCAGTGAAAAATATCCTAATTTTGGCATTCTTCATCTCGATGCGCACTGCGATCTGCGCGATGCCTACCAGGGCTTTCAATACTCCCATGCTTCGATTATGCGCAACGCCCTAACGCTGCCGCAGATCTCTAAGCTTGTGCAGGTAGGCGTGCGCGATGTTTCGATGCGCGAAATTGAATTTGTCGAAGCCAGCGGCGGGCGGATTGTGCTGCATCACGATACGGCTTTGAAGCGATCGCGCTACGAAGGCATCCCTTGGCGCGAACTGTGCCGCAAAATCGTGGCCGACTTACCTGATCAGGTTTACATCAGTTTTGATATCGATGGCCTCGATCCCAAGCTTTGCCCCACCACCGGCACCCCCGTTCCGGGCGGGCTAGAGCTAGACGAAGCCTTTTGCCTGCTGCGCGAAGTCGCAGACAGCCGCGAAATCATTGGCTTTGACCTTTGTGAAGTGGGCCCTGCTGACTGGGATGGCAACGTGGGTGCTCGCATTATCTACAAGCTGTGCAATCTTATTGGCCTTAGCCGCAAGC
>JBGTNW010000041.1:0-12642 GCA_041742865.1 Phormidesmis sp. | reverse complement strand
ACGGGCCAATTTATATTGCCCGAAGGTTTCTGTGATTGTGCCGATTTATAACGGTGAGCAGGATTTGCCTGGTCTGTTGGCCTGCCTAATGGCGCAGACTTATCCGGTAAAGCAGGTGGTGTATTTGCTGGTGGATAATGGAAGCAGCGATCGCACCCCCCAACTTCTTGCTACTGCCGCTGCCGACTTCGCTAGCAAAGGCTTAACCTGCGAGGTGCTCAGCGAACGCGAGATCCAAAGCGCTTATGCGGCCAGAAACACTGGGATCCGCGCGGCTAATAGCGATTTTCTGGCTTTTACAGATGCTGACTGCTATCCGATGCCGGGATGGCTGATGGGGCTGATGCAGCCTTTTCAAGACCCACAAGTGGCGCTAGTGGCCGGAGAAATTACGGCGCTACCGGGTACTACTTGGCTGGAGCGCTACGCGGAGCGCAAGCAGACGATGAGCCAAAAAAATACGCTGGCTCATCGATTTTGTCCGTATGGTCAAACGGCAAACTTGGGAATTCGGCGGAAAGCTCTGGAGCAGGTAGGCTTATTTCGCCCTCATCTAACGACGGGTGGCGATGCCGATATCTGCTGGCGCATACAGCGTGAAGGTCAAGTGGGGGGAACTCCGTGGAAGATTTATTATGCGGCGGATGCGGTGATTCAACATCGCCATCGGCAAAGCCTGACAGCGCTAGACAGCCAGTGGGCACGCTACGGCAAGTCGAATCGATATTTGCATGAGTTGCATGGGGTGGAGTTGGCTTGGCCGCTGCCAGTTGCTGATCGCAATCGCAGTTTGTTGCGGTGGCTGATCAAAGAACTGCCGGTGGCGGCTGTGAAATTTGCCCTGGGTCGTGGGCCAGCGATTGATATGGTGGTCGCGCCTTTGGATATTTACTGCGGGCGATCGCGCGATCGCGGCCAAAAAACAGCTAGTCTTCCGCCTCGCGCCCGAGAAAAAGACTACTTACCGGTCTCGACGGCTGACAGCCTATAGAGTTTGCTGATGGAGCGCTCCTTTACCTTGAAAATGCCGATTTTATGAATATTTTGATGCTCTCAGCGACGTTTCCCTATCCGCCGACTAGGGGCGGCACTTCGGTCAGAACGTTTAACTTACTGAAGTATCTTAAGCAGCAGCACCATCAGGTGTCGTTAGCAACCCTGCGCACTGGCGATGTCACGGATGCGGAAGTAGCGGCGTTGGCCAATTGGGTAGACGAGTTGGCGGTGTTTCCTCGGCCTTTAGCGCGCGATCAGGCATCCGGGATAGTTGGCAAAATGAAGCGCTGGGCAGCATTTATCATCGGCGGCTTGCCACCGAGTGTAGCTAGCACCTGTTCGGCAGACATGCAGGCATGGGTAAATCAGCAGATTGCTAGCGGTCGGTTCGATGCGATTACTTGTGAGCACAGTGTCAATGAGGTGTATGTGCCGGTTGATATTGGGCGCTATATTTCCAAGTCGGTGTTGAATATTCACAGCTCTGTGTACGGGACTTGTGCGCATCAGCTAGCCGGGGGCATGGCGGAGTTTCCTTGGCGCGATCGCCTCAGCCTACCTTTGCTAAAGCGCTACGAGCAGCGCTACTGCCAAAAGTTTTCTCATTTAGTCGTGACCACCGCTGAAGACCAACAGCAAATAGCTGATCTGAGCGGTAAGCAGGCCATTGTTGTCTCTAATGGGGTGGATTTAGACCTGTTTCCGCTGCGCCCGAAAGATCCGGGTGGTCATGGCTTGGTTTTCATTGGCGCGATGGATAACCTGCCCAATATCGATGCGGTGACGTTTTTAGCTGAAGAAATTTTTCCGCTAGTGCGCCAAGTCTATCCACTGGCGACGCTGACTTTGGTCGGCGCAAGGCCAACCGAGACAGTCAAGGCATTAGCTGAGCTGCCAAATGTGACGGTCACAGGCAAAGTCCCGGAGATGACGCCTTATCTACATCAGGCGACGGTATGCCTGGTGCCGATGCGTACCGGCTACGGCATTAAGAATAAAACGCTAGAGGCTATGGCAGCGGGTGTGCCAGTAGTGGCGAGCGATCGCGGTTTAGAAGGCTTAGAAATAGACGACGAAAATTTGCCGCTACGGGCACTGCGGGCGAATACAGCGACTGAGTATGCAGCAGCTATTGGGCGATTGTTTGATTCGGTTGAGCTAAGGGCGCAGCTCTCGCAGAACGGCAGGCGATTTATTGAGGAAGGCTATACTTGGGCGATCGCTGGATGTCAGTATGAGAAAGTCTTGCTAAGCCGGTCGTAAAAAAATCATAAAAAAGCCCCTTTCGCTTTAAAAAAGGGGCTTTGAGGTATTGAGCAAGCATTAGTAAGCGTCTTGCAGTTCGTAAAAGTCAGGCGAAATATAGTCTTTTCTGAGGGGCCAACCTTCCCAATCTTCTGGCATTAGCAGCCGCTTAAGATTTGGATGACCCTCGTAGGTAATACCAAACATGTCGTAGCATTCGCGCTCTTGCCAGTCGGCTGATTTCCAAATCCAATACACCGAAGGAATAGACGGATTTTCTCTAGATAAGAAGCATTTGATGCGCACCTCAGCTGGCGCATCCGCATCGTCACTCATTTTAGTCAGGTCGTAAACGCTGACTAACGCTTTACCGGGGCCAGAATCGTATGCGCTTTGACAGCGCAAATAGTTAAAGCCATAGGCGTATAGCGCTGTCGCAAACGGCAATAAAAACGCCGGATCTACTTTCAGAACCTCTATGCCAGCGTGATCACGCTCCATGATTTCGTGGGCAAATCCCTGCTCGCTGAGCCAGGTGGAAACTTCGCCTGCTTCCACAATGGCTGAGTTTTCTGAGTTAGCGGCTGACTCAGGCGAGTCGGTGCTTACCGGCTTTTTGCTTTCTTCTGTATCAGCCATTTATTTTATGTGTTCTCCTTTTCCGCTTCGGCAATAGCAACCGGCATACCCATCGCTTCCATCAGCTCTTTAGGCGGTGTGTCACGAGTTTCAGAAGCTAAGTATTTGCCGGTCAAGATTGGGTCGACTGTCTTCATGCTGTGGCTGCGGGTGTAAAAGCGGTGGGTGCTTTCAAATTGCGATCGCTCGCGCATCGACTCATTAGCAATCTTCTTGCGCAGCTTAATTACCGCGTCAAAAATGGCCTCAGGTCGAGGCGGACAGCCCGGAATATACACATCCACAGGAATGATTTTGTCCACACCGCGCAAAGCGGTCGGAGAATCTGCACTAAACATGCCACCTGTAATCGTGCAAGCGCCCATGGCCATCACATAGGCAGGCTTAGGCATTTGCTCATACAGCCTTACCAAAGCCGGGGCCATTTTCATGGTGACCGTACCCGCAACGATAATTAAATCGGCTTGGCGGGGGCTAGCCCTAGGAGCTAACCCAAAGCGGTCAAAATCGAAGCGAGAGCCTAGCAGAGCTGCGAACTCAATGAAGCAACAGGCAGTTCCATACAGCAATGGAAACAGGCTCGAAAGCCGTGTCCAGTTGTAGAGGTCATCAACTGTCGTTAAAATCACGTTTTCTGACAAATCTTGCGTAACGCTCGCACTACTAGCGGGATTCATTAACCGCTCACCAGGGTTAAGAAAAGCGCTTTCTGTAGAGCCTTTTCCTGTAAGCGCGCTCGATTGAGAACCTGATGCTATGACCACTCCAAAGCTCCTTTACGCCAAGCGTAGACTAAACCAATAACCAAAATTGCGATAAAAATCAAGGCTTCCACAAACGCTAAAACGCCCAAAGTGTGAAAGGCAACTGCCCAGGGGTACAAAAACACCGTTTCTACGTCAAAGATAACGAAAACCAGCGCAAACATATAGTATCGAATGTTGAACTGAATCCAAGCGCCACCAATCGGCTCACAGCCTGATTCGTAGGTGGTGCGGCTAGCAGGGCCCGCACTAGCAGGCCGCAAGAGCTTAGACGCACTCAATGCAATGACGGGTACTAGACTGCTGATGATTAAAAAGCCTAGAAAGTATTCGTACCCACTTAAAACAAACACATTAATCGCCCCTACCGCTGTTAATCCCCAATCATTGTAGCGGCCTAGATTAGCAAAAATTAGTAGAACTGAGATCTTTTTATCTCTGTATCTAGTAACTGTCAGAATCTAGTACCGGTAGTCAGCTCTACTACCGGTCAGATAAAATCTGACCACCTAACGCTAATAGCGCAGGTACGCAGTATAAAACCCAGCATATGCAATAATAGTTTACAGATATTTTCATATTTCTTGGCTTCAGATAGGCTTCAAATAGTCCCGCTAGAACTTGCTAAACCACGTCCAAATTGAAACCTTGATTTTCCCTTGCCGGAAAAACTACAGTTCTGAGCGTGGACACGGGTTAAAAACCTTTAAAAAGCCCATAAGAAAATCTAAAGTCTCAAGCCTGTTAACGTTTTTTGGCCTTGCAAGTTTCACCTTATTAATCGTGAGATGATGAATTTTAAATTAGCGTTATGAATACTGAGCCAGAAACTAATCTTGATCCAGACCAATCGCCGCCTGTGAAGGAAATGATTCCGCTGGTAAAGGCGAACAATACAGCAGACGAATTTTCATCGGCAGCGGCCGACGATGATGAAGCTGAACTGTCACTTACGCCTGCAGAAATGGATTGTTATGAGTGTCGCACCTGCGGCTACACTTATGAACCGACTAAAGGCGATGGTCGCACAAAAGTTCCTGCTGGGGTGGCATTTCAAGACTTGCCCAAGACCTGGCGCTGTCCGGTTTGTGGCGCTAGCACGACACAGTTTAGCAATATGGGCCCAGCGGGGACAGCTTCTGGCTTTAAAGCAAACTTGAATTACGGATTTGGCGTCAATAAACTAACGCCAGGACAGAAAAACATCCTAATTTTTGGTGCGTTGGGCATTGGTGTTTTGTTTTTCTTGAGCCTTTATGGTTTGCAGTAGCAAGAGTTTGCAGGCGCGATTGGGCGGCAGACAAAGCTGCTAGACGAAACTGCTAGGGCAGGGTTTTGATAGTTCACTGAATCGTTGTTCGTTGAATTGGAACTCATGCCAAATTTTATTGGATTTAGGTTTTTGCTGGAGTGGTCATGCAGACGGTTTTAGGGTTTTTGGTTAGTGTTTGGAACGAAGCTACTAGTGGGATGCGCTCGGTTGGCTGGATTAAGCCAGGAATCATGCTGCTGCTGGTTGCAACTTTGAGTGCAGGTTGCGGCAAGATCTTTCTAGCAGAGACAGAAACTAACCCTTGGGAAGTGATTGCTTTACCGACTGAGGCCAGTATTTCTGATGTGGCGTTTGTCGAAGATGGTGAGCACGGCTGGCTAGTGGGCAGTCGCACAACGCTATTAGAGTCTACGGATGCGGGTAAAACTTGGGATCCTCGCATCTTAGAGCTAGGCGAACAGCAATATACCTTTACATCGATCGATTTTAATGGTGAAGAAGGTTGGTTAGTAGGACAGCCCAGCATCATGCTTCATACAACCGATGGCGGCAATTCTTGGTCAAACATTCCATTAGATCCACAGCTGCCTGGTCAGCCCTTACTTATTACTGCCATTGGCAAGCAATCGGCTGAGCTAGCTACCGATATTGGGGCTATTTATAAGACGACTGACGGCGGGCAGCAGTGGAAGGGCCTAGTGCAGTCAGCGGTGGGGGTAGTTAGAAATATGGCCCGCGATAACGACGGCAAGTATGTGGCAGTGTCGTCTCGGGGTAATTTTTATTCCACTTGGCTACCGGGCCAAGAAGCCTGGCAGTCGCATAACCGAGAGAACTCGAAGCGCCTACAGAACATGGGCTTTACTAAAGATGGCTTGCTATGGCTAATATCTCGTGGGGGCCAGATGCAGTTTGGGACTGAGCAGGTCAGTTATGAAGAGTGGACTAAGCCAGTGAATCCTGAGTTTGCCTCGAGCTGGGGGTTGTTGGATATGGCTTACCGCACACCTCAAGAGCTGTGGGTTACAGGTGGCAGCGGCAACCTCTTGATGAGTGATGACGGTGGCCAAACCTGGAGAAAGGACAAGTCCGTCGAAAACGTGCCGACTAACTTTTATCGGGTCAAGTTTTTGGCGGATGATCGTGGCTATGTGCTAGGCCAGCGAGGCTATTTGCTACGCTACGAAGAAGAGCCAACTCAAGCGGCTTGAATTAGCTGACTGGTTGGAGATGACTGAGCTTAATTTGCTCAGTTGCTTGTGAGGGGCGCTAAGAGTTTCGTATGATAAGTAACAACCGCTGATGTGTTTTAGTTAGGAGATTTGAGATTATGGCTGGTGATACTGGTGAAAGACCGTTTGGCGATATTGTAACGAGCGTTCGCTACTGGATTATCCATAGCATTACGATTCCGGCTTTGTTTATTGCAGGTTGGCTGTTTGTATCAACGGGTTTGGCATATGACGCCTTTGGCACGCCTCGTCCGAATGAGTACTATCCCAGCAATCAGATGGAAATTCCAATCATTGATAACCGCTATAACCCGGATACGGTTCTGCCTAGGTAACTGCCGTCAGCAGAGAGGCTGAACGGATGCTTTGGATCTGATTTTTTGAGCCTTCTTTTTTGAGCCTTCTTTGGAGGCGATCGCAAACAATGCTTATCGCAAACAATACTTTTGGAGACCTAACATGACCAGTGGAAACCCCAACGAACCGATTACGTATCCGATTTTTACTGTGCGCTGGCTATCAGTACACGCTTTGGCAGTGCCTTCTGTGTTCTTTTTAGGCGCGATCGCTGCAATGCAGTTTATTCAACGATAGGATTCAACGAGATTCAACGATAGGAGATCTTCATGGCTGATAGACCCCGTAACCCTAACCAGCAACCGGTTGAGCTAAACCGAACATCTTTGTTCTTAGGTTTGCTCGTAGTTTTTGTGACCGGTTTGCTATTTTCCAGCTATTTCTTTAACTAGCGCTTGATCTAGGTTCAGCGCCTACTGATTGATTTAGCTCAACGGCTTGGATCGATTGAGCCCTGAATCTATTAAGTGCACCGCTATAGACTTGAATTGTTCATGTTGTGAGTAGGAAAAGTGTGTGATGTTTCAAAATGGTAAAATTCCCCTGTGGATTGTGGCAACAGTCGCAGGCACTGGCGTGTTAGTTGTCGTTGGAATCTTTTTTTATGGTTCTTACGTAGGTACTGGTTCCGCTATCTAAGCCGGTTTTGAACCAATTTAGTCTAAGCAAATTAAATGATTAAAGGCTAACTTCGTTTTGCCAGCAATGTTTTGCTAGTGATTGGATCAAAAATCAAACTGAAAAAAGGGGCTCCTCTATTAGTTAGATAGAGGAGCCCCTTTTTAATGAGAACTTTAGTAAGAAAGATTGGGGGGTTATGCCGCCTGATCACGCTCAATATAGAGAAAAAGGGCGGCCATCGCGACTGCGGGAAAGACCAAGCCAACCAAAGGAACGAGAAGAGTCGGTAGGAAAGAAGCTGCCATGTGAATTGTCCTCTTTTGATACAAAAAAGTATTGGCCAAAAAATATAGGCCAGTCTCATAACACTACTCTGAATTGGGACAATCGTTGCCTGCGATCTATATAAAGTAAAGAAGTGAAAAGTAATCGGTAAAGAAGTAATAAGCAAAGAATATCTGTGCTTTGCTTTAACCTAAACCTCAAAATGCCTAAAATACTCTATTCTCCTTGCACTAACGGTTCCTACAGACAGAGGATATAGACAACTTTATGTCTGGAGAAAGACAAGGAAACTGATTCTATTCAGCTACAGTACTAGTACTTAGAAATTAGGTGTCAGTAGAGAGGTGCCGCTTCTCTACGTTTGAATTTACTTTACTGGAGAATTATTACAATGGGCATTCTTGCTTGGATCATATTGGGTCTGTTAGCTGGTGCGATCGCTCGTGCCATATATCCTGGAAACCAGAACTTAGGGATCTTAGGAACGATGGTATTGGGCATCGTAGGTGCAGTAGTTGGTGGATTCTTGTACTCACTTATCGGTGGTACTGGCGGTGCAGCGCTTAGCATAGGTGGCGTTGTCGTCGCTGTTCTTGGCGCTATCGTGGTGCTCTTCATCTACTATGCTGTAACTAAGCGCACTGCGTAATGCATTCGCTGAAATCAGCCTTGCTTGCAATGATTGATTAGTTTGAGACAGTCATTTTTGATGATAAATAATGGGCCAGCTAGGTTAATTCTCAGCTGGCCCATTGTTTTGTGATTTTAGCTTTATGATGTGTAATCACTGCAAATAATATCAATTAAAATTTGATGGTAGAAAAACAGGTTGCCGGTGCCGTTTTGAATGCGAATGCTGCTATCACACATGAATCGAGCCGATTTAAGGGTGATTTAGCTCAGCGCATTGATCAACACTTAGCCGCAAAAATAGCTTTTAGAGATTTTGTGCTGGATGCTGAAGGTGAGTTGGCAATAGCCTTAGAAGGTTTTACTGCCGAGCAGCTAAAGCGTTGGTCTAAGCCAGTATTATCGGGGCTTAATCGCACGGATCTGGCCGTTGATATGTTTTTAAGCGAGGGCAAAATTGCTGAGCAGCGAGTACTAGATCGGTTTCTTCAGCTCAATCCAGCTTTTTCATCTGACCTAGGTGAAGGCGCACGCAGCTTTAGTGGGCTGTTTGTGGTGCGCAGCTTGGCAGATGGCCGCTATGAAGTGATGAATTGGTTGACAGAAAAGATCTATTGCGTTTGGGCTGATTCAGCCCAGCCATCTGAAATTATTGACCGGTTGAGTCCGGGTGAAATTGTGTTGGCTAGGCTGTGGCCTTTGAGCAAGTCGGATTGGATTTTCTCAGGACCGCTGACGCTGTTAGGTAAGTTAGGAAAACCTAAGCTGGCGGTGGCAATTGGCAACTTTAAGCAGTGGTTTCCGCACCAGCTATACGGTGATGCGCCTGAGCTGAAAGAAGCTGCTTGGGTGTCGGTAAAGCAACAGTATGACGACTTTTTGACGTTTTTCGGTTCGTCGCCGATAACGCTGTCGGGCCATGAACTCAACAAAAAGCTGAAGGTCTATCAGGCGCAAACAACTGAAAAGCAGTTATCTGAAGCAGGGCTAGATAGTAATCAGTCGCTGCGAGAAATGGCTGAGAATGCGGGGATATCAGAGGAAGAGGTGGCGGAGGCCATAGCCACTATCGGTGAAGAAAATTCAGTGGCTCAAAAAATCTTTCAAAGCAATCAATCGCTCAAAATGGTGATGCCTGAGGTCTCGTTGCCTGATGAACTGCGCAAAGCTGAGGCGGTCACTGTATTTTCTCATCCGCGCTGGGGGCAAAGCTTTTTAAAAGAGTACAGCCGTCTAATCGAAAAATTAGCGCAAGCTGATCAAGCGGATGATCTCCTTGATGTGCCATCTAATAATGATACTGAATTGCTTGATCGCCTAGTGCTCAAGCATTTGGAAGATGCGCAGGTAAATGCTTATGTATGGGAGCAGTTGGCTGAAGGGTATGGTAGCAGTCTGGAGCGATCGCTGCGCCGCATTCTACACCAGCCCACCCTTAATATTGAGCAAGACTTACCCCAAGTACTTGCTCAATACGGTAAACCATCAACACCTGAGCTGCCGGAAACGGCTAGCGTCCCGATTCACTTGCACAATCTTTTTCAAGAAGCAATGCTCTCAGTGAGCAAAAGTGCCAGTCAAAAAGGTGCTAATCAAAAAGGAACCGCTCACAAACAGTCTAAAAAGAAAAAATCAGGGTTCGGTCGATAAATTTTATTGAGCAGTAGAGTTTAGCCGTTCTTTTGCGCTTTATATCGCGCTTTAAACTCAGCTTGCTGCTCTTTGTGATTGACGATAGGGCGAGGGTAGCTGGTGCCTTCTAGTGCCTGTGAAGGGATATCACCGGTTACCAAAGCGGCCGTATTAAGGTGGCGGATTTCAGGAATCCATTCACGGATATATTCGGCATCGGGGTCGTATTTTTTGGCTTGACTGGCGGGGTTAAAAATGCGCAGTGGTTTAGGATCCATCCCGCTAGAAGCACTCCATTGCCAGCCGCCGTTATTAGCAGACAGGTCGCCGTCATAGAGGTGCTGCATGAAATATTTTTCGCCCCAGCGCCAGTCAATGATTAGATCTTTGGTTAAAAAGCTAGCGACGATCATGCGGCAGCGGTTGTGCATCCAGCCCAGGGTATTCAGCTGGCGCATAGCCGCATCGACAATTGGATAGCCGGTTTTGCCATCGCACCAAGCCTGAAAGTAAGCTGGATTATTATCCCAAGGAAAATTTTTCAAAGGGTCGCGGTAAGGGCCTTCGGCTAGCTCAGGAAAAAAGTACATGACGCCTTGATAGAATTCGCGCCATGCGAGTTCCTGCTGCCAAGTGCGAATATTGCTACGGGTTTCGTCGCTGCGGGCGCGGCTGTAAGCTTCATCGGCAGCTTGCCAAACGGTGCGAATGCCGATAGTGCCAAATTTCAGGGCGGCGCTGAGCATAGAGGTTCCAGGAACGGCCGGAAAATCACGCTGCTCATCGTACTCAGCAATTGATTGTTGGTTGTCACAAAAATCTTCTAGCTGCGCGATTGCGTTTGCCTCTCCCGGCTCCAGTAAAAGCGGATTTTCCCACTCGTAGCCCAAGTCTTTTGCGGTTGGCAATTCCAGGCTGCCTGCTTCATTCGCAACTGATTTTTCCTGAGGGCTAAGCCCGACGACGTTTGCTAAAGCCAAAACCGGATCGGCTTTAGGTTTGCTAATCCAGTTACGCCAAAAGGGGCCGTATACCTTATAAGCCTCACCATTGCCGGTTTTTATGGCATTTGGCTCATGTAGGAGCTGATCCCAAAACTTAGTCTGTATCTCAATACCCTTTTCTTGGAGGGCTTTGGCAACTTCGGTATCGCGTTGGCGTGAGTAGGGTTCTACATCTCGATTCCAGTACACAGCGGCTGCATTTAGGGCGCTAGCTAGCTTAGGAATGGCAGCTGCGGGCTGACCTTGCAGAATCAGTAGCTCACTGCCGAGTGAGCGATAGCTATCTTGCAAGGCACTGAGCGATCCGATCAGGTAGGTGACACGGGCAGGGGCGATGTCGTCACCCTCTAAAATTCCGGGATCGAGGCAGAAGAGGCCAATGACTTTGGGGGTGCGATCGCGCGCTGCGGCTAGCCCCAAATTGTCTCGAATTCGCAAATCTCGACGGTGCCAAAATAACACCAGATCGTCAGCCATTATGTCTTGTCAGTGAGTTGTCGGAGATAGTATAGCGAGTTTCGACACTGCTCACCCCCCCTTAGCAGGTAGACAGGTAGAAATAAAGCTTGCTACAGGATGGCTTTAGCCATGTAAAAGGCGGCGATAGATTTGGCGTCGATAGGCGTGCCATTGAGGATGGCTTTTTCTAGCGCATCGGCACTCATGTGAATGACTTCAATGTCCTCGTCTTCGTCTAGGGCGAGGGCTTCGGGCAGCTTTTCTAAGTCAGTCGCGAGGTAAGCGTAAATAATTTCATCAGAGTAGCCGGGAGCATTGGGAAAATTGCCTAGGGTTTTCCAAGTATTGGCCTTGTATCCTGTTTCTTCTTGAATTTCACGCTGAATGGTTTCTAGCGGCCCTTCTGTTTTTTCAATGGTGCCTGCTGGAAATTCGAGTAGGCGGCCCTGCATTGCGAAGCGGTATTGACGCACGAGCACAAACTGACCATCGGCAGTCACGGGTACGGCCATAGAACCGCCGGGATGGCGGATGCATTCGTATTCGCCAGTGGATTTGTTCGGTAGCTTGAACCGAGAAACCTCATAGCTAAACTTGCGGCCTTGGTAAAACATGAGGCGTTTGAGAAGCTGAGGAGGCTCTTGACCTAAGGGCATGACAGGTTGGGTATAACGTTGGATATAAGGCTTATGGGATGGCGCAATCGAACGGCTCAATGCCTGCAATTGGCTGGGTCATTGAGAGCTGATCTAAAAGCTGAGCGATGGTTTTACCGAAAATAGGATGAGGCCATTGCGGGGCGATGGCCATCATCGGTACCAGTACAAAGGGGCGTTCGGGCAGGCGCGGGTGAGGCACGGTAAGCCCTGGTAAATCGACAATTTGATCGCTAAATAGTAGCAGATCTAGATCGAGCGATCGCGCTCCCCACCGCACTTGACGCACCCGGCCAAACTGGTTTTCGATGGCGAGTAGCTGCTGTAACAGGGCTCTTGGGGTCAGGCTAGTTTCGACTAAAATGCAGGCATTGAGGTAGTCAGGCTGAGGCGGGCCGACCGGGGCGGTTTTATAAAGCGGCGATCGCGCGACTATTTTGATCCCCTGCGCTTGATCGATAGCGGTCATGGCGCTGAGCAAAATACGCTGAGAATCGCCTAAGTTTCCGCCCAGGGCGATCGCTGCCGTGACCGGTTTGAGCACTGTTTGATGATCCAGATTTTGAGGATCAAGATTTCCTGACGCTGAATGTTTTGTCATAGCGTTGGGGCACCACCTCCACCCGCTACTTATGCCTGTTTACTCAACACCTCGCGTACTCGACCCATAAGCTGATCAGCCGTCAGCGCCCCTTCAATGCGATCTACTGGCTGACCTTGGTTAAACAAAATTAGCGTCGGCAGCGCATGAATTTTGTGTGCAGAAGCAATTTGAGGATACTTTTCAGTATCGATTTTGACGATCTTAACTTCGCCTTTCATCTCTGCCCCAACCTGCCCCAAAATTTT